>NZ_JBDWYG010000083.1:0-1714 GCF_039982535.1 Aliiglaciecola sp. | reverse complement strand
GCATATGCAGCCGGTGCCATCATGGCGACAGCCGCAACTGCGGTGAGTGATGTTTTAAATTTAGCGTTCATTGTAATGTAATCTCCCTAGACGCTTTGGCCGCCTCTTCATGTAGAGTTTAACATGAGCGCGATCCTAATTTTGAACATCCGATTTCTAAAAACGGAATGCCGCTTTAATAATTAAGCCTATGTAAGTTCTTTATGTTAGCGAAATTTCCGACTTCTCGGACATTCCGTTGCGGAACGAATAAAGATAGCTATTCATGAATTTATTGAACAATATTAAGAACAGAATGCTTGACTGCGGACTTCACCCGGTAACCTATTTCGGTTTATGACATGAAATTTTGGCAAGATATAACCAAGAAAACAATGACATGCCAAAGGAATTACTTGCCACAAATGGGTAACTGAGGATGCCTGCCAACATCAGTGACCCTATTGATCGGTCAATAAATAATTTGGGGCGGCCAATGGGTCTTGAATAACCTAAGGGGACCAAGCATCCTCTCAATTGGTGCCTGTATCTCTAATACAGTTCATATTGTCGACTTGCGCGGAGCCTTGATGAATACCCGAATAACTCTAAAGCAATTAGAAACGCTTTATTGGATTGTAGAACTTGGAACATTTGAAAAGGCAGCCTCCCAGCTGTTTGCAACGCAATCGGCTGTGTCTAAACGGATGCAAGAACTAGAGCGTGGAGTTGGAATAGAAATTTTCAATCGCTACCACCGCGGTGCCAAACTAACCAGCAAAGGCGAGGAACTTTATGATATTGCCAAAAAAATGCTCTTGCTCCACGACCAGATCCTCGAGATGCGTAGCACCGAGTGCCTACACCATAGATCCTTGAAAATCGGTGTGACGGATCTCGTTACCACAACATGGTTTTCGCAATTCGTTACTGAAACACGCGACCGTTTCCCCCAAGTGAGACTAGAGCCAAAAGTCGCGATGGACTCCGAATTACTCAATGATTTAGAGCAGGATAAACTTGATCTGATCATCATCCCGGAAACACCGACTTTACCTGAATTTACATCAGTCCCGATCGAAAGCGTACCAAATCACTGGATCGCCAAAACAGGATATTTCAATCTAAAGGCCCCGATCCGACACAGAGATTTTTCAAATTTTACCGTTTTAGTACAAGGCCAACTATCTGGATCCAGCGTGTATCTAAATAAATGGCTTAAAAACCGCGGCGTTACCTTTCCAGATACGGTGGTCTGTGACTCCATGTCCGCCCTTCTTGGGCTTACCGTGGCAGGTCTGGGAGTCACTTACCTTCCTTTTCCTTTATGTCGTCAATTGGTTGAAAACGGAATACTCGAAATCATTCAAACAGAAGTCCCATTACCTCCCGTGCCCTATGTGGCAATATACCGGCAAGATCGACCACTTTCCCTTGTTCAAGAAATTGCCGATATTGCGGTGTCCAGTTCCGACTTTACCAGGCATTTTCCAGCTGTATTTTAACAAGAGTTTAGTCCCGGCTTTAACCCTTCGCATTCTTCAATCTATGACTGACAGATCGGGAGATTGCCCAACAGAAGACGGTGATTATGCCCTCTAACTTATTGATAAGTTTTGTGTATAATATTGGTTGCGGGAGTAGGATTTGAACCTACGACCTTCAGGTTATGAGCCTGACGAGCTACCGAGCTGCTCCATCCCGCGCCATATTGGTAATTAGAGATCGTTTTAGA
>NZ_JBDWYG010000082.1:0-93071 GCF_039982535.1 Aliiglaciecola sp. | reverse complement strand
CGCACCCCCCCCCAAAATTGTAGGTAGGGGATTTATCCCCTACGCTTTTTGATGTTCCATGGCCTAAAGGCCAGGCTACAGGTTTGATTTATGCCCAGCGCATTTAAAGGTATTTCAAGGCCTGTAGGTAGGGGATTTATCCCCTACGCTTTTTTAAATTCCATGGCCTAAAGGCCAGGCTACAGGTTTGATTTATGCCCTTTGCAT
This sequence comes from Aliiglaciecola sp., assembly GCF_039982535.1. Taxonomy (NCBI): domain Bacteria; kingdom Pseudomonadati; phylum Pseudomonadota; class Gammaproteobacteria; order Alteromonadales; family Alteromonadaceae; genus Aliiglaciecola; species Aliiglaciecola sp. Next base: position 92,864 of record NZ_JBDWYG010000082.1, on the reverse strand, counting down.
TTAAAGGTATTTCATGGCCTGTAGGTAGGGGATTTATCCCCTACGCTTTTTTATATCCCATGGCCTAAAGGCCAGGCTACAGGTTTGATTAATGCCCTTTGCATTTAAATGTATTTCATGGCGTGTAGGTGGGGGATTTATCCCCTACGCTTTTTTATATCCCATGGCCTAAAGGCCATGCTACAGGTTTGATTTATCCCCTACGCTTTTTGATGTTCCATGGCCTAAAGGCCAGGCTACAGGTTAGATTTTTCGCCATGTGGTGCCGTTGGCGCCGTCTTCTAACACAACGCCCATTGCGGTTAATGCATCACGAGCCTTGTCGGCTGCCGCCCAATCTTTTTCGGCTCTTGCATCATTTCGGGCTTTAATTAAGCCTTCAATAACGGACGCTTCATCACCTTGGGCTGCCCCGCCTTGCAAATAATCCGTAGGATCCATTTGTAAGAAGCCTAAGATATCCCCTAGTTTTAGCAATACCCCCGCCAAATATGATTTTTCTTGGCCACTGCTTTTATTGATATCTTTAACCAAATCAAACATCACTGCGAAAGCTTCAGGGGTATTAAAGTCATCATCCATTGCGGCTTCAAAGCGCTGTAAATAATCACCCTGGTGAATATCGGCTTGCAGATTAGGCTGACTATCTCGCAAAGCAGTATACAGGCGCTCTAAGGCAGATTTAGCCTGCTTAATGTTGTCTTCCGAATAACTTAACTGACTACGATAGTGGGCAGACATTAAGAAATAACGCAAAGTTTCAGCATCGTAATCTTTTAATACATCACGCAAAGTGAAAAAGTTGCCGAGGGATTTTGACATTTTTTCCGAGTCAACTTGTACCATGCCCGCATGCATCCAGTAATTCACATAAGGTGTATCAAAGGCACAGCAGGATTGCGCGATTTCGTTTTCATGATGAGGGAAGATCAAATCAGAACCACCACCGTGAATATCAAAGTGTTTACCTAAATGTTTACTGTTCATGGCTGAACATTCTATATGCCATCCAGGACGACCTGGGCCCCAAGGAGACTCCCAAGAGGGCTCACCTGGCTTCACGGTTTTCCAAAGCACAAAATCTAAAGGATCGGCTTTATCCGCAGATACTTCTACTCGCTCACCGGCATTTAGCTGATCTAAATCTTGTCGGCTCAACTTGCCATATTGCTCATATGTACTGACATCAAACAATACATCACCGCTAGCGGCTTGGTATGCATGGCCTTTTTCGATCAATCTTTCAATTACATCGATAATTTCAGGCATGTGTGTAGTGACACGAGGCTCAACATCAGGCTCTAGCAAGTTAATCGCAGCAAAATCTTCATGCATTAATGCAATGGTGCGCTGTGTCAATTGAGCGGGCGTTTCGCCATTTTGATTGGCTCTTTGGATGATTTTGTCATCTACGTCGGTGATATTACGTACATAATTCACCTCATAACCTTTGTGGCGCAAGTATCGCACCATAAGGTCAAAACTTAGATAAGTACGAGCATGTCCCATATGGCAAACGTCATATACGGTAATACCACAGACATACAACCCCACTTTTCCAGCCACCAACGGCTTAAAAGTCTCTTTTTGTCGAGTGAGGGTGTTATATATTTGCTGCATTATATGAGTTCCAATTGGTTACTTTAATTTAGTTGCGGGATTCTAGCACTGACTCAAGACGACATAAACCAGCGTGTTAGCAAAAATTCACACAAATTATTAATCCAATATGACAGCAATAGCTGAAATATTTTAATGATTGCGATACACTTGTTGGCTTGAACAATTTTAAAATCATTACTTTATCCACAGGAACCCTTGATGGTAAAACTACATACAAACTATGGCGTAATCGTACTTAACCTTTTTGAAGACAAAGCACCTAAGACGGTTGAAAACTTTTTAAGCTATGTAAAAGATGGATTTTACGACAACACTATCTTTCATCGTGTCATAGATGGATTTATGATCCAAGGCGGTGGATTTGAACCTGGAATGGATCAAAAAACTCCAAACGAAGCCATTCAAAACGAAGCCAACAATGGCGTTGCCAATAATACTGGCACTATTGCAATGGCAAGAACCAATGATCCTCACTCAGCAACCGCTCAGTTCTTTATTAACCTTAAAGACAATAGCTTCCTTAACTTCCGCAGTGAATCTATGGACGGTTGGGGATATTGTGCGTTTGGTGAAGTAGTAGAAGGCATGGATATCGTTAACAAAATTAAAGGTGTGAAGACCTCACGTCACGGCATGCACGATGATGTGCCGGTAGAAGACGTCGTTATTCAAAAAGCTGAAATAACGGAGTAAAAAATAAAGGCTGATTTTTATCAGCCTTTTTTGATCGTCTTATGCAGCCATATACTTATTTTATTTCCGATTTACACCTCAGTGCTCAACGTCCAGACATTACCCAGTGTTTGGCGACATTTTTAGCTGGACAGGCTAAAGGCGCAGATGCACTTTATGTGTTGGGCGATTTGTTTGAATATTGGATTGGTGATGACGATCGGAACGAATTTAATGAACATGTAGCCAGTTTATTCAAACAATTAGCTGATAGCGGTATCCCTATCTTTTTTATTCATGGAAATCGTGACTTCTTAATTCGAGAAAAATTTGCCAATCGCGCTGGCATGACCATTTTGCCACCGCAGCATGTTATCGACCTCTATGGCACCCCCACTCTACTGATGCACGGTGACGAACTCTGTACATTAGATCTTGCCTATCAAAAGTTTCGCAAAAAAGCCCGAGGTTGGTGGTGGCCAAGAATGGTTTTATCCCTGCCATTATGGGTACGCAGAAAAATCGCTGAAAAAGGACGCAAAACCAGCCAAAAAAATCAGCAAAAGTTGAGTATGGAAATTATGGATGTCACCTCATCAGAGGTCGTTAACTACATGCAAAAGTTCAACGTTCAACAATTGATTCATGGCCACACCCACCGCCCAGCAATCCATCAGCTTGTGGCAAATGATAAGCCCGCTCTTCGTATCGTTTTAGGCGATTGGTACGATCAAGGAAGTATGCTCAAAATTACGTCTAAATCCATTGATTTGTTAAGCCAAAATTTAGAAAAATAGACAAAAATGTAGTCAGCTACTCACTATTTTTTGTTTTTTTAATTTAATTGTCTCCTATTATTAGTCATCAAACGTCATAGTGTTATGGAGGGCAATTAATTGTCATCCTGTTAAACCTCATTATTTAAAAAAGGAAACGTTATGAATGATTATATGCTGATTTATCGTGGTGGAGACAAAGATTGGATGACTAACACTAGTCCTGAAGATATGGCAGAAGCTATGGAACAGTGGGGACAATGGATGGCAAATCTCGAAGAAAGAAAACAACTCGTCTCAGGCGGCTCACCGTTAATTTATGAGGGAAAACGCTTAACTGGAGACGGCGTCGTCACAGATGTGTCTTTGGCCGAAATAAAAGAATTGGTAACTGGCTATAGTATTGTCAGAACCAAAAATATAGATGAAGCAATCGAAATAGCCAAAGAATGCCCCATTTTTCTACATCCAGACATCACCGTGGAAATTAGAGAAGTTGCTCAAATAGAATAAAGATTTACAACTAAGAATGGGCCATTAGCTGCAAAGCTAAACTATAATTTATACGCCTAATTAGTAAACTCCTGGCCTAATTACCTTGAATATTCAAACCTAAGGAGATTGGGCCGGAGTGTTTCATCAAGGCAGCATCAATCTAGTTTGACTGAGGTAACGAGTAAACGCTGTATTTGTGTTCGCATAATCTTGTGCTCATGTTTATCACCGCCCTTTTCTGTCGCTTGGTCAGCTAACCGCCACGCTTGCTTTTCATTTCCTTGCATCGCATTAAGGTGGGCTAATGTGGCCAAAGGTAAATGAGAATGTTTGAAAACCGGATCCTCACACAGTTGTCCCACCAACTTAATGGCTAGGTCTAACTCGCCACTATACCCTTGGGCAACTGCTAGGTTTAACTGAGTGACTGGTGAAGCTGTTAATTCAAATAAACATTGATATAAATGATAAATATGCGACCAAGGCGTTTGGCTAAAGGAATTTGCTAAACAATGCTGCTGAGCTATTTGTGCTTCAATATAAAATCGGCCCGTTCCCAAAACGGTTATTTTACTGGCCAAGTCGAGTAACGCAGAGCCTTTAAATATTAAGCTTTTATTCCAATTAGAACGATCTTGAAGGTCAATTGGTATTGGCTGTCCATGTTGATCATTTTTGCTCTCTAACCTGGCCATTTGAAAATGCATCAATGCTAAAAGGGCGAATGTATCCTGATTAGCAACGCTTTTTTCATCAATCAGTAAGTCGACTAAGCCCATTGCATCTCGACAAAAAATTCCCTTTTCCAATATCTCCTTTGCACTTGCATGAAAACCTTCATTAAATAAGAGATAGAGGGCTGTATGCACATTATTTAAGGCATGCGGGAGTTCATTTTCATTGGGCAGCGTAAATTGATAATCGTGCAGTTTTTTTCGTGATCGTAAAAGTCGTTTTTTGAGTGTAGCCTCAGGTATAAAAAGCGCATTAGAGATGGCTGAAATAGACAATCCACACAAGTGTTTTAGCATAAATGGCAGTCGATTTTCAGAGCTTAGATGTTGATGGCAACACATAAACAGCATACGTAGCTGATCATCTTTGATGCGATGCTCTGTAAACTCTGAATCTAAGGTTGAATTCGTCGTCCACTCACTTTCTAAAAACAAGGTAAGATCTTGCGCATAATTAAGTTGTGTTCGAGACTGCCGAATAAAATCCAAGGCTTGGTTTTTAGCAGTTTGCATTAACCAAGCTTGTGGGTTCGACGGTATTCCATTGGTTTTCCAATGTAATAACGCTTTAAAAAAGGCTTCTTGTAAAACATCTTCGGCTAAATCAAAGTTGTGAACACCAAATATTCTCACCAATACAGCGAGTAAACGAGGGCTTTGTGTGCGTTGAAGTTCACTGACTAACTGTTCGCAGGTTGTCATGTTTCATTAACGTTACCTTGATCATGGCTAAAGTGTACGCAAAATCGACATAAAATGTAATTTGAGAATGTATCCCAACATATTCCAGCTTAAAGCATGCCCGTAACTGGGGGGATTTATCCCCTGCGTTTTTTGATTTCATCCGATATTTCCATGGCCTAAAGGCCATGCTACAAGGGTTGGATTATCCTTTGTTTCCATGGCCAAGTTTGACCATCGTGTAGGTGGGGGATTTATCCCCTGCGCTTTTTGGTTTCATCCGATAATTCCATGGCCTAAAGGCCATGCTACAGGGGTTGGGTTATCCTTTGTTTCCATGGCCAAGTTTGACCATCCTGTAGCTGGGGGATTTATCCCCTTCGCTTGTTGATGCCGCTTGGTATTTTCATGGCCTAAAGGCCATGCTACGAGGGGTTGGGTTATCCTTTGTTTCTATGGCCAATTTTGACCATCATGTAGATGGGGGATTTATCCCCTGCGTTTTTTGATGCCGCTCGGCATTTTCATGGCCTAAAGGCCAGGCTACGAGGGTTGGATTATCTTCTGTTTCCATGGCCAAGTTTGACCATCATGTAGGTGGGGGATTTATCCCCTGCGCTTTTTGATGCCGCTCGGGATTTTCATGGCCTAAAGGCCAGGCTACAGGGGTTGGGTTATCCCCAGTTTCCATGACCAAGTTTGACCATCCTGTGGTGGGGGATTTATCCCCTTCGCTTGTTGATGCCGCTTGGTATTTTCATGGCCTAAAGGCCAGGCTACAGGGGTGGGTTATCCCCTGTTTCCATAGCCAAATTTGACCATCATGTAGGCGGTGGATTTATCCCCTGCGTTTTTTGATTTCATCCGATATTTCCATGGCCTAAAGGCCATGCTACGAGGGTTGGGTAATCTTCTGGTTTCATGGCCTGAGGGCCAGGCTACAGGTTGGTTTTGTGCGCTTTGCTCCTAAATAATGTGTCATTTGTCTGACAACTATGTAATTTAGGCCGGTTTATAGGTAGAGTGTGGCGGTTAATTTTAATTAATTTGCTTTATCAATTTCAGAATCCACCTAATAATCAATGGGCTCTGAATTAAGCATTTCATTTAGCTTTGTATTTTGATGTCGACATCATAAAGCGAAAAATTGAGGACATATGAAAAAAACACTTATAGCGGTAAGTATAGCTAGCGTATTCGTTCTGAGCGCATGTAATAAAGCGACAGAAACAAGCAGCAACAATGAACAAGTTACAGCAACAACACAAACAAAAAAAGCTGAGTTAGGTAACTTCGGTATAGAACTAGATGCACGAGATGAATCAGTAAAACCCGGTGACGATTTCTTCCGTTACGCTGGCGGGACTTGGTACGATAATTTTGTTATTCCCAGCGACAAAGTGCGATATGGCGCGTTTACAAGACTAGCTGAGCGCAGCGAAAAACAAATTAAAACCATTATCGAAGAAATCGCCAATAACGCTGATGGCAAAGAACTAACACCTGAAGAACAGTTAATTGCTAACTTTTATCAATCCTATATGGACACTGAAACGGCAAATGCGAAAGGTATTTCTGCTATTTCACCGGTTCTAGAAAGTATCAACAATATTTCAGATGTAACTGAGCTTACTGCCATGTTTGGTCGTGCTTGGTTAGATGGTTCTGCTAGTCCAATCTATGGTGGAATGTGGTTTAACCGTTTGAACCCAGATCAATACCAATTGTCTGTAGGTGTTGGCGGATTAGGCTTGCCTGACCGTTCATATTATTTAGAAGATACTGAACGTTTCGTGAAAATACGTGAAGCCTACGTGGCCCACATTGAAGAAATGTTGAATTTTGCCAAGGTTGAGAATGCAGCAGAAAAAGCGAAAAATATCTTAGCCTTAGAAACACAAATAGCAGAAGTGCAATGGCCACGTGAAAAACGTCGTGACCGAGATCTGACTCTAAACCAAATTCAGCGTGAGCAACTAGCCACCGATTACCCAGGGTTTGATTGGAACACCTATTTTGCTGAAACAGGTTATAAGGTTCCGCATTTAAATATGTCACAACCAGAACCGATTAAAGACGTCATCAAGCTGGTTAACAATGAGCCGTTGTCAATTTGGAAAGATTATATGACTTATCATACGATCACTAATCAAGCTGACTTTTTGTCTGACGAAGTATTCAATGCAAACTTTGAATTTTATGGTAAGACACTTAACGGACAACAAGAACCCCGTCCTCGCTGGAAACGTGCAATAGCGCAAATGTCAGGCACACAATCCCTTGGGTTCGCCATCGGTAAAAGTTATGTTGAGAAGCATTTCCCTGCAAGTTCAAAAGCGCAAATGGCTGAACTCGTTGAGAACCTCAGAACAGCGTTAGGCGAACGTATTGATAGCTTGGAGTGGATGGGAAATGAAACTAAGAAAAATGCTCACGCTAAGTTAGCTTCTTTTCGTCCTAAAATCGGTTATCCAGATGAATGGCAAAGTTTTGATGGATTAGAAATTAAAGGCGATGATCTACTTGGAAACGTTCTCAGAATTCGTAAATTCTTTAGAGATGATAGCGTCGCTAAAGAGCTTGAAAAGACCGACCGCGAACGCTGGGGTATGTCTCCGCAACGCGTAAACGCCTATTACAATAGTTCATTTAATGAAATTGTGTTCCCTGCTGCCATTTTACAACCGCCGTTTTTCGATCCGAATGCAGATCCCGCGGTTAATTATGGCGGTATCGGTGCGGTTATTGGCCATGAAATGGGCCATGGCTTTGACGATCAAGGGGCTAAGTCTGATGAAAATGGGATTCAGCGTAACTGGTGGACAGATGAAGATAAAGCGGCGTTTCAAGCGCGTACAGATGCCCTAGTAGCTCAATACGATGGTTATGAGCCGATAAAAGACAGCCACGTTAATGGCCAGCTTACATTAGGTGAAAATATTGGTGATGTTGGTGGTTTAGCCATGGCGTACCATGCGTATAAACTAAGCCTAAATGGTAAAGAAGCACCTGTGATTGATGGTGTAACCGGTGATCAACGATTCTTTTTAGCTTGGGCTCAAGTTTGGCGTGAGAAACGCACCGAAGAAAGTCTGATGACCCAGCTGAAATCTGATCCCCATGCACCAGCTCGTTATAGAACGGTTGCGCCACGCAACCATGATGCTTGGTACAAAGCCTTTAACGTTCAACCTGGTGATGCGCTTTATTTAGCACCAGAAGAACGGGTACGTATCTGGTAGTAAACTGATAGACAGCAAGCCCTAGTTTAGGTGCTTGCTGTTTTTTCCCTTAACTTGCTTAACAACCTAAGTTTTACAAACCTAGTCCTATCCAAATGTTAAGCCTAGCGATGCTAGTACTTTCGCTTTGGTATTAATATCATTTGAAGCTTGTTTCACAAAGTTAACCTGCTCTAAATTTTCTTGGGAAATGTTACTTACACTTAAAATACTGTCACTAACATCCTGGGATACAAGTCTCTGCTCTTCTGCCGCAGTTGATATTTGAAATGCCAAACCCGAAATCTCGGATATCTGCTGATAAACACCTTCGATAAGCTCTCTAGATTGTCTAGTATCAGCAACGCATTCAATCGCCGCATCTTTACCTTCATTCATGGATTTTGCCCACTGTAGCAAGGTTGACTGAATTTCGTTTATCGAGCTTTGAATTTGCTCTGTGGCAGAATGAGTTCGGCTCGACAGTGCTCGAACTTCATCGGCCACAACAGCGAAGCCTCGTCCATGCTCACCTGCCCTTGCAGCTTCTATTGCCGCATTTAACGCCAGCAAATTAGTTTGATCAGCGATGCCCTGTATTTCACTCATAACATTACCGATACTTTTCGCTTCTTCAGCCAATTGTTCAGAAGCGTTGGCTGAACTTTCTACATCTTCCGCCAAGTTAGATACTTTTTGCATAGTTTCAGTCATGGCTTTAGTGGCGTTTTCACAACCGTGGTTGGCACTTTCAATTTTTTGCGAGGTCAAATTAATATTATTTGCAACTTCACTAATGGACACCCCCATTTGTTCAATTGCTGCGGAGACTTGATGAACCTCTGCGGTTTCTTTTTCTACGCCATCTGTAGCCCTTTCCGCAGCAGATTTAAGCTCTACAACCACATTATAGAGGGATGATGAACTGTCTATTACTCGGCCAATAATCGTTCGAATTGCCCCCTGATGCATTTTTGCTGGAAAATCTGCAACGCTAACAATGCCAGTACCAGAAAAAACAAATCGAGAAACACTGTCATAATCTTGTTGGGACTTTTTAAGGTAACCAGGTAAATTTAACATTTCATTTTTGAAGACTAGGTAAGGTAATGCTAATAACAATACCGCGAAGTAAGGCATAAACATGGTTAAACCTAAAATAACTCCCCCTAATATCAAAAACAAAGCATGTTTAAATCCCCAATTTAACGCCCACTTGCTTTCTGCCTTTTCACCTTTGTTTAATTTGGCGTATAAAGCTTCAGCGCGTTTTCGATATTCAGGTTGCAAAAATCGACGAACGGATTGGAAGCCCTTTAAGTCGCCGTTTTCATAGACTGGAGTAACATAGGCATCAACCCAATAGAAGCGCCCATCTTGGCAACGATTTTTCACGGCTCCACGCCAAGGTTGTTTGGCTTTTAATTTAGTCCACATATCAGCAAATGCAGCTTTTGGCATTTCAGGGTGACGCACAATATTGTGATTTTTACCGACTAACTCTTCCCTAGTAAACCCTGCGACCTCACAGAATTTGTCATTTGAATAAGTAACCACACCTCGAAGGTCTGTAACGGAGACTAATTCTTCATCTACTCCAAAAGTAACCTCTTGGTCGACAATATTTTGGTTACGTTTACCCATTAATCCTTCTCCATTTAATCCATGACCGGCAACACTTTAAGGTGTTGAAATACATAACATTTATAATTATAAAATAGTTTTACTCATAGCTCACTGTATTTGCAAATTTATTTTACCGATACAACCGTAAATACTCTCTTTAGCGTTATCGGCTAAAGTGACAAAATTTATAACACTAATAGTAGACGGTTTAGCTCAAAAAAAAAGACAAGCCGTTGCTTGTCTTTTTATTATTAAGTTTGAAGGTAATTAAAAATTAACTCTCACGTATCAAATAATCAAAGGCAGATAGAGAGGCTTTTGACCCTTCGCCCATTGCGATGACAATTTGTTTATACGGTACAGTAGTAACATCGCCCGCTGCAAAAATACCAGGTTCAGAGGTGGCACACTTATGATCGATAACCACTTCACCAAATTTGCTCAGTTCAATCACATCTTTTAGGAATGCACTATTAGGCACTAAACCAATTTGTACGAACACGCCAGCTAGTGCTTGTTGTTTTATTTCACCCGTCACTCTATCTTCATATTCAAGGGCAACAACTTTGCCATTTTCAGACAATATCTGTTTGGTAGCGACGTTTTTGATAATCGTAATTTTACTATTAGCTTCGGCTTTTTCCACCAACACTTTGTCGGCTTTTAACTCTGGCAAAAACTCAAATACAGTGACGTGGTCTACCATACCGGCTAAATCTATTGCCGCTTCAATACCGGAATTACCGCCACCAACAACCGCAACATCTTTGCCTTTAAAGAAAGGTCCGTCACAGTGTGGGCAATAAGCTACGCCGGAACCAACGTTTTCTTTCTCACCTGGTACACCTAGCTCGCGCCATTTTGCCCCAGTTGCGACAATAACCGTTTTAGTTTCGACAATTTCACCACTAGATAAATGGATCTTTTTGGTTTTACCTTTATCGATTTTATCAACACGTAAGAACTCTTTAATGTTGACCTCATAATCATTTAAGTGGGCGAGCAAATTGCCGGTTAGCTCTGTCCCTGTTGTTTTAGGAACAGAAATTAAATTTTCGATTCCTACAGTATCTTTAACCTGACCACCAATTCGATCGGCAATCATAGTCACATTCAAACCTTTACGGGCAGAATAAATCGCGGCTGCAACGCCTGCTGGGCCACCACCGATAACAGTCACATCTTGAAGTGGTAAGGCTTCGTTATCATCGCCACCGACAATATAAGGGTAACGTTGGATTAATTTGTCGACCAACTGTGCAGTATCAATTTTACCATTGGCAAACAACTCGCCATTTAAGTAAACACTAGGAACACCTTGAATGTTGCGCTGCTCAATCAATTCTGGAAACAAGCCGCCATCTAGCATTTCTGTGCTTATAGTGTCATTCAATAATGCAAATTGATTTAACGATTGCACAACATCCGGACAGTTGTGGCAACTTAACGAAATAAAGACTTCAAAATGTAAATCGTCTTTAACTTTCTGTACCATGCTTTGCAAGGTTTTATCGAGTTTAAGATCCGTTCCTGAAGATTGTAAAATGGCTAATATAAGTGAGTTAAACTCATGCCCACTGGGAATGCCTGAGAACGAAATCCCGTTTGCTTTGTCATCAACTTCCAATTTGAAAGTAAGAGGGCTGCGAAGGTTGTCATCACGCTCAATTAGCGTCAGATTATCTGAAACTGAGCACAATGATGTTAAAAATTGGACTAATTCTTGACGTTTTTCATGCTCACCAGTTTGTAGAACTAGTGCCACGCTGTTAGTCATATTTTTTGTATAAGATTTTAGAGCATTTAAAATATCGTTATTTAACATAGTGTTACCTTTTTACTGCAAATAAACTGGTGAAAAAAATGGCGGGTGGAAGTCTGTACCTCCTTTAACCCGCCAGTTTTAGTGGATTAATCTAAATTTAGATTTTACCTACTAGGTCCAAGCTAGGAGTTAGGGTTTCTTGACCTTGTTCCCATGCTGCAGGACATACTTCACCGTCGTTTTCACGTACGTATTGAGCTGCTTTAACGTTACGAACCATATCTTTTGCGTTACGGCCGATGCCGCCAGCGTGAATGTGTGCTACTTGGATAACGCCATCAGGGTCAACCAAGAATGTGCCACGATGTGCCATGTGATCTTCTTCGATCATCACATCAAATCCGCGAGTGATTGTGCCAGTTTGGTCACCAATCATTGGGAAGTTGATTTTACCAATAGCGTCTGAAGAATCGTGCCATGCTTTGTGAGAGAAATGCGTGTCAGTTGATACTGCATATACTTCTACACCAAGACCTTGAAGCTCTTCGTAATGTGAAGCCATATCTTCAAGTTCAGTAGGACATACGAAAGTAAAGTCAGCAGGATAGAACAAGAAGATGCCCCACTTTCCTTTAACACTTTCAGACGTTACTTCAACGAACTCGCCGTTATGAAATGCTTGAGCTGTAAATTCTGGGATAGTTTTTCCGATCTGAGCCATGTTTGTATTCCTCTTTAATAAAAATTTGCTTTAAATTGTTTTGTTTGAAAAGCGTGTTTGCTTTCGACGGGGAGAATAATAGTTCGAATCAACGTGCAGTTAAATTTAATTAAATCTATACTTATCTTCTATTTTTTAGAACTATAAAAATGCCTGGTTTTGTGGCTTCCACTGATACAATCAATCTCAATCGAATTTACTTGTACTAATGTTCAATTTTTTGGAATAACACTTATGGTTTCTTTAAAACAATTAAAATACGCACTGGCCATTGAAAAAACCCGCCACTTCAAAAAAGCAGCTGAAGCCTGCAACGTTTCCCAATCAGCATTAAGCACCGCAATAAATGAATTGGAAAAGCAAGTTGGATTGCAAATTTTTGAAAGGAATAACAAGCAAGTCTTAATCACCGCTGATGGCGAGATTATTTTAGCCAAGGCAAAACGCATTAAAATTGAGATGGATGAGTTAATGCAACTTGCGCAAACAAATAAAGCGCCATTATCACGACCTATGACCTTAGGGGTCATTCCAACCATTGGTCCATATATGTTGCCTAAAGTCTTGCCAGAGGTTCGTCAACAATACCCGGATTTCAAATTGCAAATAGTAGAAGAACAGTCTCATGTGTTAGTGGACTTAGTACGTAACGGTGATATAGATGCGGCAGTGCTCGCACTCCCCTACCCGGTAGAGGGATTGATGACTTTCCCGTTTTGGGAAGAAGACTTTTTTTGGGTAAGTCATAAAGACGAAAGCCCCAGTCAAATGAAAGAAATCACCAGTGAAGAGATGGAAATTGAAAAGCTAATGCTGTTGAAAGACGGACATTGTTTAAAAGATCATGCGCTAGTGGCCTGTAGCTTACAAAACAAAAAACAGCAGTCTGACTTTGATTCTGCCAGCTTGCATACCATAGTGCAGATGGTGGCAGGAAAGCTAGGCACCACCTTAGTGCCACAAATGGCATTAGATCAGCTTATTCATCACCAATCAGAATTACGCGCGATTCACTTAAATGAACCAGGCCCGCATCGCACTATCGCGCTGATAATAAGGCCTAATTATGTAAGAACTTCGGAGCTGACGATTTTAAAAGATATATTTCACGAGCAGTTAGAGGAAAAGTGTGGTTCTAATTAATCGAATGAGTTTATTGATTTATTCAATTTTAAATATTTATCAGAGTAGGCCATGATACCCCCTCAATTAACACAAGGTGAATAACATGCAAACTCTAATCAAAAACGTTAAGTCTATATTCAATGCAAAAGCAGTAAACAACCAGACAACTGATTGTAATTACACAAATAACTACTATGGTGATCAACTTTGTGGTGCAAAATCCAATGCCGCAAAATCGATTAATTAATCGCTGTTTACGCGCCCACCAAAACACCACTATGAAAGCGGAATTCACTATCATCAGATAGAATTAATTCCGCTTCTTTTTGTTTAAACCACTCCACTCTTTGTTCAATAGGTATTTATCTAAACTGCTAACACATTGAAACCATTCGGCAACCTTCTGTAAAAGTTATTGGCTGCAATTTTTACTACCTTAAAAGATGCCTGTCCATGTATTTTTTTCCATGTATTTTTGAGGAAAACATCAGCCTTTTAAAGAATTTAAGAAGCCTATAATAACGAGGCTAAAAACTTAGTAAACGGCACAATGTCTTGCCCAACACTCGCCGATTCCAATGCTTTCATGTATTCATCTCGTCGCTCGACGGGTACGACTGTCCAAGGGTAACCGCCTGAGGCCATCATTAAGTTCATAATAAACCGGCCCATTCTGCCGTTGCCATCAAAATAAGGGTGGATGTAGACGAAAATGAAGTGCCCCAGTACCACTCTGACTGCTGCACTTTCCTCTTCTGCGAGCAAGTCGAAGAGTGTAGGCATCATATCGCGAACCGCTTCTCGACTAGGGGGTGTGTGCATACTCTGGCGAATATAGACAGGCCCTGAACGGTAACCGGCCAAGTCCGATTGTTTAATAATACCGGCGGCCACACTTGAGCCAAATAAGGCGAGATACCAATCGCTGTGCGTCTGTTCCAATAAGTCGCCAGGATTCTTACCTTCTAATACTGCTAACACTGCCTTTTTAACTTCCTGAAACGCATCCCAATAGCCTTTAGTGGCCATGGCATCTAAATGCTTTTGGCTCTCATCAGAACCATCAGCTTGCCAGTTGCCAGAGCGAACCAGTTCAATCAATTCACGAGTCACCCGATAGCCTTCAATGGACAATGAGTGGTAGGCGTCTGTGACGTATTTATCTTCCACTTCGGCCATGTAGGTTGCGATGTCGATAGTTTGGCTTGAGGCTGATGGAAAGTGCGCTATAACATTTTCACGCATTTGCGCCCACATTAACCGTATGCGATTAACATAGGGCGAGACATCACGACGACCAAAGCTCACCTGCACTTTCTCTGCGAAAGGATCTTCTTCCTGCACTTTCAAATCCGCCGCTTGCATACCCTTTAAGATGTTGTCAGCAATCAGATCCCGGCCAATGTTTCTAAAAGCGCCAACTAATCGGCCGGCAATCACACTGTGATTACCGGCGAGTAAAACGGACAATACGTCAGATGCATCTGTCACCATCGATAAGGCAGTACGCATTTGGATGGGCGCATTTTGAAACTGATTCGCCGAAGAATAAACAAGCGCTGCCGCTAAGCTGTATACATTGAGCCCGTCCAGGTTTTCAATGTATTCTGCGGCGGGCATGTTCAACCTGACATCAAAAATCGAGGTGTTGTGCAGAAAGGCGGTGGGTTTATTATTGCCTTTGGGCGAGCGCACGAGCAATTGCTGAGGCACGGTTCTATCGCCGATATGCAAACTAAGTGATTGCTCAGGTGAGAGACACCAGGATTTGTCGAATCGTTCTGACAAGTAGGCGGCACAGAAGTCCCAAAAAGAGGTGTACCAAGATGTACTGTCGCCTGGCTTTTCATCTGGCATCGCTGGTATATACCAGCCCCGGATAACTTCGCGAATAAACCCATGCTTCAATAGCCGCTCTCGATGTACTCTGCTGAGTTGCTTTGACTGGATGGCAACCCCCCCTGACTCTTGAAGCTGTTGTAATTGTTCAAGCGAATCTGCTAGTTTTCGTGATATGTCATTCATGTTCGCTCCAACTATAACTCGTAATACTAACCAGTTATCAATCCTCACCTCTCGGTTTTAGCGTTATATCATTTATAGGTTTTAATGTCATTCTCTTTGTAGGTTTTATTGCATCAAAATTTATAGGCTTTAATGCTTTTAGGAGAAGGGAGTAATGAAGATATCTTTCCGTATCACCTCGCCAACAACAGTGCATATGTTATCTACTGCATGCAAAATCACGCTTTGATTGGACCAACACTCTGAATCTAACGGACCAAACCTCACCAATTAGTGGTACCGCCACCTTTTGCCTTCGCGCTATCGCATGCCCATTACACTTGTAATATTGTCAATTTAAAACTAAAGAACTCTGCCGAACGATAGATCTTTGAGTGATTTATCTAAATTAACTACGACGTCTTTATTTAATAATGAACTCGATAAACCACTTTAAAGATGGATGTCCATGATAATTTGAACAACCAGACAACTGATTGTAATTACACAAATAACTACTATGGTGATCAACTTTGTGGTGCAAAATCCAATGCCGCAAAATCGATTAACTAATCGTTGTTTACGCGCCCACCAAAACACCACTATGAAAGCGGAATTCACTATCATCAGATAGAATTAATTCCGCTTCTTTTTGTTTAAACCACTCCACCCTTTGTTCAATGCCTTGTAGTGAAATTTTATCCGCTAAGCTCAGATAATCTTGAAAGTGCCGAGCTTCAGAGCGCAATAAAGAGATGTAAAAGGTCTCTAGTTCTGCATCTAAAAATGGCGCTAACTTAGCAAAACGTTCACAACTTCTAGCCTCAATGAATGCGCCACAAATTAGGGTATCTGTTAGCTTGGCAGGCTCATGGGTACGGACACCTTTCATCATGCCACGGGCATACCGAGAAGCCGTTAAATTGCTATATTCAATACCACGGCTTTGCATAATGTCCCACACCTGCTGAAAATGGTGCAGTTCTTCTTTGATCAACATAACCATTTTATTTATCAGTTCATCACCGTGGGCAAAGTTGGATTTGCTGATCAATTTTTTTGACAGGTTAACGTGGTCTTTAAAGTTTCCATCACCCACTTTGCGATAAACAAAGTCTTCGAATGGCTTTAACCAAGCCAACAACGCGTCTCCACTTTCTTTATCCACCGCATAACGACGCAACAACAACATTGCAGTTTGCGCAGCTTTAAGCTCACAATTCGCATGATCCACTAATAATATCGGCAGGTTTTCAGGCTTGATGGCCTCGTCTATCCATGATTGAGGGGTTTGGCATTGGAGAAACCTAGTAATAGGGTCTAGTAATTTTATAACATTCAAAATGGTACTCACTTAAAATCCATCAATTAACAAATTTAAACCCGATTTAATGTCTAAACGATAAGGCTGAAAATCTTTTGGGCGTGTTTTTTAATTTGCTTTCTAGAGATGGTAACAATCTGCCCTGTAGCAAATACGTCGTAATTATGCGCATTTTAACTGCGCAAACAAGAAGTAATTACAGTGGTTACATATAAACGATTTATTGAAGTCTTTGCACACTTAACCTTTCAGCTCACAATTCCTATGCTCTACTAATTATATTGACAGATTTTCAGCCTTGATGGCTTCATCTGTCCACCGTTGGGGAGTGTCATATCTAAAAATTTTTGATGGGGATCAACAACGCTAGAAAAAGAATAAAGCTGCAACAAGTAAATTGGTATAGGTCACTCAGAGCAGCATTTTTACTGTAATTGCTCCGCTAAATAATCCACCAGCAGCCTAATTTTTGGCGACAAATGGCGATTTTGAGGGTAGATAGCCCAAATCCCCTCGTCTGGCTCTCGATAATTATCCAATAAAGTGATCAATTTTCCACTTTGTATGTGTTCTTGAACATAATAATCGGGTAATTGCACTATGCCTAAACCTTTCAGCGCGGCATCAACCAGTCCGAAACCACTGTTGTAACGTGTTTTCCCCGTCACTCGCATGTTCTTTTCTTTATCAGATTGTTTAAAACGCCAATAGTCCAAGGTTCCTAACAAACAATTGTGTTGATTCAATTCTGACAAAGAATGAGGAATGCCATTTCTGTCTAGGTAGGATGACGATGCGCAAACATAATTGGTTCGTGTTCCTAGCTTTTTTGCCATCATTGAAGAATCACTTAACTTCCCTAATCGAATTGCTAAATCGTAACCACCTTCAAGCAAATCTACATTTTGATTAGTTAAAAATGCCCTTACTTCAATATAACTGTACTGGGCCATAAAGTTATTTACCAAAGGCAAAATCTGTTGTTCACCATAAGTGACCGGTGCCGTCAGTTTTATCTTACCTTGAGGTTTCGATTGCAAGTTAGTTATGGCGCGCTCGGCGGCTTCTAAACCATCCATTAGACTGCGGCAGTGCTGGTAAAAAACGCGACCTTCTTCAGTTAAGGATACTTTGCGTGTTGTGCGATAAAACAGTTTTATATTAAGTCGCTTTTCCAGCGCACTTATTTGGCGGCTTACTTGAGCAGTTGAAATAGTCATTTTTTTAGAGGCCTGAGTAAAACTTTCGTTCTCGGCGACATAAACAAACTCAACAATACCTTCCCACTGCATAATTATTACCATATCGTAAAAGTGATTTAACAAATACGCATATTATCATCTTTTTGGAAACAACTATAATGCTTTCATTACATTCCCATGCAGTGAAATATCCTGATGCAGAATGTCGTTAACATAGGTTTGTAACACCTTCCAAAAGCACAAATTACAAGTAATTCAGGGTGTTTTGCGGTGTTATCAATGATCAAGGTAAACGACGCTGCAAAACTGTATTGCGAATAGACTAGTAGCAACTTCAAAGTGAGAAAAAATATGACAGATAGATTTATTAAATCAAAAGCCGCCATTGCTTGGGCTGCCAATCAACCTTTGTCCATTGAAGAAGTAGATGTAATGCTACCTCGCAAAGGTGAAGTGCTTATCAAAATTATCGCCTCAGGCGTCTGTCATACGGATGCATTTACCTTATCTGGAGATGATCCCGAAGGCATTTTCCCCGCTATTTTAGGTCATGAGGGCGGTGGTATTGTTGAACAAGTCGGTGAAGGTGTTACTAGTGTAGAGGTGGGCGACCATGTAATACCACTTTACACTCCAGAGTGTGGTGAATGTAAATTCTGCCTTTCGGGAAAAACTAACCTGTGCCAAAAGATCCGTGAAACCCAAGGTAAAGGTTTGATGCCCGATGGCACCACTCGCTTTTACAAAGATGGCAAACCTATTTTCCATTACATGGGTTGCTCTACATTTTCTGAATACACAGTATTACCCGAAATATCCCTAGCCAAGGTCAATAAATCCGCACCACTAGATGAAGTTTGCTTATTGGGTTGTGGAGTAACAACAGGCATGGGTGCAGTCATGAATACAGCTAAAGTTGAAGAAGGCGCAAGCGTTGCCATCTTTGGTCTTGGCGGTATTGGTTTATCTGCGGTGATTGGCGCTACTATGGCAAAAGCAAGTCGTATTATTGCCATTGATATCAACGAAAGTAAATTTGAACTCGCGAAAAAACTAGGTGCAACAGAGTGTATTAACCCCAAAGACTACGATAAACCCATTCAAGATATCATTGTCGAGCTAACCGATGGTGGTGTCGATTATTCATTTGAATGTGTTGGTAATGTGGATCTAATGCGCTCTGCGTTAGAGTGTTGCCACAAAGGTTGGGGGGAGTCTGTGGTCATTGGTGTAGCGGGTGCTGGACAAGAGATCTCAACTCGTCCGTTCCAACTGGTAACCGGCCGAGTATGGCGAGGTTCAGCTTTTGGTGGCGTTAAAGGGCGCACTGAATTACCTGATTATGTAGAACGCTACTTAGCCGGTGAATTTAAATTAAGCGACTTTATCACTCACACTATGCCACTAGAAGACGTAAATGATGCATTCGACTTAATGCATTCGGGAAAAAGCATTCGAACCGTCATTCATTTCGACAAATAAGAATGCACGTAATCCCCTACCCACGTAGCTTCTGGACAAACATAAGGTATAGCAATGAGCATTGAAAATTTAAGTACCAACAAAAGTTTTGGTGGTTGGCACAAACAATATAGCCACCAGTCAGTTACCCTAAATTGCAGTATGCGATTTGCTATCTATTTACCACCTCAGGTACTAACGGGGCAAAAAGTACCTGTATTGTATTGGCTATCTGGACTCACCTGCAGCGATGAAAATTTCATGCAAAAAGCCGGGGCCCAGCGTATCGCTGCCGAATTAGGTATCGCAATTGTCGCACCAGATACCAGCCCTCGTGGAAAAAATGTAGCCGATGATAAAGGTTACGATTTAGGCCAAGGGGCAGGTTTTTACGTTAATGCAACACAAGCGCCGTGGGATAGCCATTATCAGATGTATGATTATGTGGTTAATGAACTCCCCAAGCTGATTGAAGATACCTTTCCAGTGTCAGAAAAACGCGCCATTAGCGGTCATTCAATGGGTGGTCATGGCGCGCTATGCATCGCCATGTTAAACCCAACCCGCTATAGTTCAGTTTCTGCATTTAGTCCTATTTGCAATCCGATAAAAACGCCTTGGGGAGAAAAAGCCTTTACCGCTTATTTGGGCAAAGATAAAACTCTATGGCAAAATTATGATGCCAGTGAGTTAATGAGAAAAGCTATCCAACTGGTTCCCGCAAAAGTAGATCAAGGTGGTGCTGATGATTTTTTGCTTGAGCAGTTAAAGCCTGAAATGCTAACAAGTGCAGCTAAGGTGAGTAACTATCCTCTTGATTTACAAATCCACGAGGGGTACGACCATAGCTACTATTTTATTGCGAGCTTCATAGAAACCCATCTGCGTTTTCACCATAGCTATTTTAATAAGTAGTAACTCCAACCAAGCTACTTTTTGTAGTGGGTAGCCAAAATACTACTTGGCACACGCCAGAATAATCCAAGTTTTTATATTCTGGCAACCCAACTTAGGGTTGCCAGTTACTCTGTCATACCCTTCGTTGCGTACGTAGTTGATTGAGCGCATATAAAAAAGGCAGCTAGCTTCGGAGTAACTAACTGCCTAGTAAACCAATATTTCCTTGCTGTTAAGCTACAGCAAGTTAAATTTGAAACCTTAGTTGCCGTATCCCGCTGGCATCAAAAACTCCCAAACAGAGGTTTCGCTGCCCCGTTCGCAAGGGATCTCAATGACTACAGGACCGTCTTTGGAGTCGACTACTGCTTGTTCGAGCAGTTCTTTAAAGTCCTCTGGTGAACTAGATTGATACGCTTTGGCACCAAAACTTTCAACCAACTTAACAAAATCAGGGTTGGTTAACTCCGACCCCACCACATTGCCATTGAAGAAATTAATCTGATCTCGTCTGACGTTGCCGTAGGCATTGTTATTGAACAATAAAATAATCAGTCCAATTTTAAATTGCACAGCCGTCGCTAACTCTTGCACACCGAACATGAAACCGCCGTCTCCGGCAATCGACATTACCACTTTGTCAGGGTTGGCCACTTTCACTCCCATCCCCGTTTGGATCCCATGGCCAAGGTTACCTTGGTAGCCACAGGTCACTAGGTGACGAGGTTCGTAAACTGGAAATCCTAACCAAGACGTAAAGCCAACTTGAGAAATCTCTTCAACAATATAGCCGTCTCTGGGCATAACATCGCGAATGATGTTCAGGTAAGTCATCTGCGGCTGAACTTTTTGAATTTCTTGCCAGCTTTGTGCTTTGATTTCGTTAAAATAGGCTTCTTTACTAGGGCGTGGTGTCGCGTCTTTTTCTAATTCTGTTAGCAGTGCTTGAGTGGCTAAAGTCGCGTCTGCAACAATTGAAACATCGCCGCGCAGTCGTGTTAACTGAGTGGGATCAATATCGATACGCACTAGTTCACATTTAGCCACGCCGTTTTGCCAGCGAAATGCTGGTAATTCCATTCTTGAGCCAATCCCGATCATTACATCAACCTCAGGATACAGTTTATATCCGGCGGCACAGTTGAATCCGTAAGGAGAATCATCACTCACAATGCCTCTACCTCCACGGAAAGACACCACTGGGGCTTGCAACAATTTGGCTAATTGCAGAATTTCATCTTTTGCATCAACGGCACCACTACCGACCATAATCATTGGATTTTTCGCCTTACGGATCATCTCTACCGCAGCTTGAATTTTATTCCCATTGGGTTCATAAGCTGGGCTAGGTATGGCAGGGAAATCCAGATCGACAGTCGCTTTTTGGCCAAAGATATCCATTGGCACTTCGATTGCCACTGGTCTTTGGCGACCAGAGGTTAATTGGGTGAAAGCATTAGACATAGTAGCGGGCGCATCAACTGAATGATTAATACGGGCGGCGCTTTTGGTTAGCACTTTCAAAATACCCAGTTGGTCATCCAGTTCGTGCAACATGCCATGGCCTATACCAACAAACTCACTTGGCACTTCACCAGTAATACATAAAACTGGGGTATTATGGGCGGTACAAAGTGCTGCGGTGGAGTTTAGTACTCCAGGCCCCGGAACCACACAGTAAACCCCAACTTTGCCAGTGGATTTAGCATAGCCGTATGCCATATAACCAGAACCTTGCTCATGACGAGTCACAACCAGTTTAATTTTGTCTTGATATCGACTTAGGGCATCAAAAAAAGCATAAGTTTGCGCGCCAGGGATACCAAAAATGGTATCCACACCATTTTTTATCAAATATTGGATAATGGCGTCTGAGCAAGTGATCTGTGTCATAGTCTACTAAATTCCGTTGATGTTAATGGTCTAATAATGCATCTCAAAGAGACAACTTAAATGGATTAATACCCATTGTTTGTATTTTATTTCTTGTCGCCTTTTTCACTCTTTTTCAGGGTGTTTCAGACTCCTTTGCTGGGATAAATAAACACACCAAAGGGACTAAAACTCACAGAAAAAGGTTAGGTAAATAAGCGATAGTAAAAATAGATGAGCGTAAAGGTGGTTAATATAAACACCCCACACAGGCTCCACACTTTCATAAATAGGCTGGGCCGTAATGCTTCAGGAACTTGTTCGCTCCACATGGCGCGATGATTCAAATAGGCCAAAATAGGGCTAATCACAAAGACGATGACCGAAGTAATATCGATAAAAGTTGCAAAGGATTCAAGCATGGTGGCCAAAATCAGAATTGCCGCAATACACAGCAAGATCATGGCAATGTTATAGTTTTTCTTAGAGCTTAGTTTTAACTCTGGACGGTTAACCCCGCTATCAAGAATTCCAACCAACACCCTAGTCATTCCATCGACCACTGCGAACAGTGTTGAGAACATCACGAAAATCGCAATAGTCGCAATCAATGGAAAGCTCCAAGGACCAATGGTTTGAGTAAACAGCGCCATCAATTGTCTTGAAAAACCCGAGTTACTGACTTCAATAGCCACTCCGGTGTTGTTCATCAAGCCGGTGCCTAACACCAAAAAGCAAAGTGCCAAACACACACTCATCACATAACCCACGTTAAAATCTAGGCGCGCTTCGCGAGGCGTTGGCAATTTACCGGTATCTTCTGCCCGTGCGCAAGTCCAAAGGGATTGGGTCACGGAACCATCGGTTGGTGACGGCATAAAACCAATCAAAGCAACAACATAAAGAATGACGGAGGAATCTATAGCAGGGATAGTGAAAACCGCAGGAGACCATTCCATCTTTCCAGCAACCAAGACCACAGTGATAACAATCAGTACGGTAAAACAGGAAACGACGTATTTAGTTAGGCGTTCCAATAAGATGTAATGACCACTACACAAAAATAAAGCGATCACCGACAACAATGCACTCACCCCCAAAACTGGATTGATTGAAAAATCAAAAGCCGCTTGAAATAAACCTAGAGTGAAAAGAGCAATGGCGCCCACCACAAAAACCATACTGAAAATTTCTGCGAAAGCATAGATTGCGAAGATAAACCAGCCAGCCGTTCGATAACTGGTAATTAGATTTTTCCCCGTTGATGCGGCAAATTCGCCACCAAAACGTAAAGCAGGATATTTAACCAAACAGGCTAAAATGATAATAAATGTGAGCCCTAGGCCATAATCCGCCCCTGCCCGGGTAGACTGCACAAGATGAGAAACACCTACCGCTGCGGCCGCATATAAAATGCCTGGCCCTAACACACTAAAAAACGAGCTAGATTTTCCTTTCATATTTACTTTCTCTTTTTTATTCTTATATGAAGCTATTAAATATATTGAATCGTTTGCTCGTCAAAATCTTATTCGTCTACTAACTAAATAAAAAAGGTGATAGAACATCACCTTTTCCAGCAACTTTAGTTATCTATCTCAATAATGCTTTTTAAGGCCGTTTTAAGTACTTCTGTTTGCTCTGGTTTTAAATTACCCAGCATATGTTCTTCATGCTGCGCAGCAACCGCTAATAAGGATTTCTGTAACGCCATACCTGAATCAGTCAAAACGAGTTTATCGTCGACAGTGGTTAGCGCCCCTTTTTCCTTAAGAGAGTCCACAGATTCACTTAGATCTTCCAATGGTTGCATGGCCAAAATAGACAGGGTCTTTAAGGTATGCACAGGTGTATTTGAAAGAATAGTGACGACTCGCCATTGCTCTGGAGTCACATCACAACCATCAATTAGTTTCGGGTATAAGTCTTGACGATATTTAGAAATAGCAGAATTCAGTAAATATAACAAATAGTTATCTAAAAATTCGTTACCCGTTTCAGCTTGATTTTTCTGCACATTGCCACTTGGATGAGTGGATGTAATAGCGTAACTACCGCGCGAGAAAGCTAAGGGTGTAAGCGAGTCATCGTGGTTGTATTTAAGCACTTCACCAACAATAATCAGGTGATCTCCACCTTCGTAGACATTCCAGGTTTTACACTCAAACTGTGCGCCACAGCCTTCCAATAATGGTGCGCCGCCTAGGCCTTCGGAAAAGGATACATCTTTAAATTTATCTTCTCCTCTGCCGGCAAATTTATTTGAAGTTTCAACCTGATTTTCACTTAACACATTGATGGCAAAGTATTCTGCGTTTGCAAATATAGATTTACTGAAAGCACCTTTATCAATGCTCCACAAAACAAGTGCTGGATCGATAGACACACTGTTAAAACTGCTAGCTGTACAACCTATTGGAGACCCATTTTCATCAACAGTGGTAATTACGGTTACCCCAGTAGGAAATTGCCCTAATGCGGTTCTAAAATCTCGTTTATCAAACTTAGTCGTTGTCATAGTTTTTATCCTAACGTTTGCTTCTAGCTATATATTCTAAAAAGTGGTTAGCGACCTGCTTTATGTGCCGGTAACGTTCCTATACCCCAATGTGCCTTTGAATATTCGCTAATGATCACCCGAATATTTTCTTCCGGTGCGCCGATGGAGTCCATCACGGCTTCAGCCACCGCTTTGATTAACGCTTCTTTTTGCTCCACTGAGCGACCTTCCATCATATTTACATTCACTATTGGCATAGTTGACTCCGTTTTTGTTGACGCTTTCACCTTAATAGACCCTTGCCTAAAGTGCCCTAGCTTGGCTAGTTGAAAACGTCAAAAATTTCTATAATACGATTAAATATCAATAACTAATCTTTCACATTTAGCGCGAGAGCAACATAGTGCGATTTGGTCATTGTCTTCTTTTTCTTCATCCGTTAAAAAATGGTCACGGTGATCAGGAATGCCTTCAATCACATCGGTTATGCAAGTGCCACAAACCCCCTCTTCGCAAGACATGCTGACTTTCACACCAACTTTTCGCAATGCTTTGGCAATGGTATCTTCACTCCCCACAGTCACTGTGATATCACTTTGCTCACAGTAAACTTCAAAGCTATCACCGGATGTATCAACATCTGCACTAAAGTATTCAAAGTGAACTTGCTCGGTGGGATAATCCAATTCTTTGGCGCTGTTAATCACCCAGTCCATAAAACCTGTGGGACCGCATACATAGATATGTGTGCCTGATTGGGCAGAGCCGAAAGTATCTTGTGGTGAGAACAGCTGAGATTTATCTTGATCATCATAGTGGAAACAAACGCGATCACCGAAAGCGCTAACCAACTCATCTTCAAAAGCACCAGCGCCTTTGGTACGGGTACAATAATGCAGTTCAAACTCTTTGTTAGCTTTTAACAATTCGTACGCCATAGCGATCATTGGCGTAATGCCTATTCCGCCGCCAGCAAGAATGGTCTTTTGGGCGTCTAAATTAAGCGGAAAATGATTCCGTGGCGCACTAATTTTAATCTGTTGCTGCTCAGCAAATTCAGCATGGATCTTAGCTGAGCCGCCTCTAGAATTAGGATCGTTTAATACGCCGATCCGGTACACATCGCTAGATGCAGGATCATTACATAAAGAATATTGACGGATTAAATCATCACCGCAATACACATCAATGTGAGCGCCAGCAGAAAATGCTGGTAAGGCTTCGCCGTTAGCCTTTGCCAGTTCCATTACAGCAATTCCCGCACCTTGTTCAGTGCGAGACGTTATAACTACGTCGATTAATTCATTATCCACTAGGTTCTCCTAATCATGCTTAACGCATGTAAATGCCGCCGTTAATATCCCAAGTGGCACCGGTGACCGTATTGGCTTCTTCGGCCGCCATCATCACTACCACTGAACCGATAAATTCAGGGTTGCTCATAGACTTAACGGGGATCATGTTATTAATAATATGTTCAAGTTTATCTGCTGGCACTTTTTCTCTAACAGATGGGATATCTACTGGGCCTGGCGCAATTGCATTTACCGTAACCCCTTGTTCAGCAAACTGTCTGGCAAAGATTTTGGTTAAGGTGGTAATGCCCGCCTTTGATGCCGCATAATGAGCACCAGATGCAGTACCGCCCATTTGCCCTGCAAGGGACGCTAAGTTAATAATTCGTCCAAAACCTTTGTCGGCAAAATATTGTCCGAAGACCTGGCTACCAAGAAAGTTACCGCGCAAATTAATATCCAGCACTTGGCTAAACTCTTCTGGGCTAATATCCATTAACGCCGTGGTTGGTGTCATTGCTGCGTTGTTGACTAACACGTCACAGTGCCCGAAGGTTTCAGTGGTGAAGGCTAAACCAGCGATGAAATCTTGTTTATTCATAACATCAAGTTTAGTTGCCACCGCCACTTTGCCGGTTGGATCAAGTTGTTTAGCGGCATCCGCTACCATTGACTCGTTTATGTCGCTGACTACTACCGAATAACCCGCTTTTATCAAAGACTCGCAAATTACATATCCGAGTCCTTGGGCTGCACCGGTGACCAAAGCGACTTTTTTATTAGCGCTCATAACGTCCCCTTAGAACAAGTAACTGACAGTAGTCAGATGCTGGCTTGATTTCATCACTTTGACGATCTTTTCAGCAATTTTAAAACTGCCACCGTCGCGAACTAATTTAAATTGCAAATTAGCAGGATAACAACGCAGTCCGTTTTTGTTGTTCTCATATAAGCTGTATGCACAACGCACTCTTACAAAGCCGTCGATATCATCTAGGATCCGAAAACGCGACATGGTACGCACGGTTTTTTCACCTAATTGAGTTGAGATAGCATCGCCGCTAGTTAAACGTTCAATGCGTAATTTACGCATTTCATCGTCATCGTAAGCAACGTTTAGGGTATTGGCGTAATCGGTGGCATTATGATCAACAGGAACAATATACAATCCGGTTTCAAGCCATAGATCTAACCACTGCTGGTATTCTTTGTTATCTAGCATATCTGCTTCAATATTCAGAAAAGCAGTGACGTCGGCTAATAATTGCGTATCTAATTTCATTTTATCGCTCCTTATTTTCCGCTTTCCACAGACATCATTTTTTTGTACTTCTGATAAGCTGCGCGCATGCCGGTTTCAGAGCACACCGCTCCTTTAACATTGCCATCAGTGGAAGTTGATAATTTGGACATGCCACGATTCACCATGATCCAACCGTCAGTTCCAGCAATTGAACCGGCTTGAACACGTTCCCAAGCTTCACCATCATCTGGTGTACCAAAGCCCATAGGACCTTGGAAATGTTCATGCAAGCGAATACGTTTTTGGTTGAATGCTTCTGGTGCACCTTTACCACCAATGGCGATATGGTGAATTTCAGTTTCGTTAACGCTAATGGGCACGAGATTACGGAAAAATGCCATTGAACAAGCAATATTCGGGAACAAGTTCAAATTAAATCCGCTACCGCCCACAGCTCTAACTAAACGACGAACTTCTTCGTCAGAATGGCCTTCATCGGCTAAGCTTTTTGCCAAATCTTCAAAACGCTCGGGAATAGGCTCATCGAGATTTTCTTCTAGATCGACCAACTCAGGGATCATCACCATTACACTATGACCATTGCCTAAGTCTTCTACGTAACCTTCACCGTCAAGGAAATCAAAGACTTCAGCTGCTTCTTCGTCAACAGAAGCGATAAATGACTTATGTACTATGGGGAAATGATAAGCGTCTGTGGTGTTCTCAAGCTGAATTTTCCAGTTACCTGGGAATCTGAATCTATGATCACCTAGGGTTTGCAATGGATAACCACCGCCTTGCTTCATAAATAGGTCGATCCACTTTTTCGCGCCACCTAAATGTTCGTCTAGGGATTCTAAATCGTCTTTTAGGGTCGCGAAGATCATACCGTTATAGGATTCTGTGCGAACTTTCACGAGACCGAATTCGGCTTTATCTAGGATATTTTCATATTCTTCTGGTTTTGGTAAGGCACGTAAACTGCCATCCAAGCCATAACCCCAGCCATGATATGGGCAGGTAAAGGCTTTGGTTTTGCCTGATTTTCCTTCACAAACCGTTGCCCCTCTGTGACGACAACGATTAAGCATCACATGGATGTTCTTTTTACGATCACGCACCACAATGACGGGTTGGCGACCAATAGATGCTGTTTTATATGAACCGGCTTCTGGCACTTCACTTTCATGGGCAACCCATACCCAAGTGTTGTTAAAGACTTTATCCAATTCTTCGTCGAAAATTTCCGGGTCTGAGTACAAGGATTTATGCACTCTATCTTCCAGTACCAAATCAGCAGTACTGTTAAGGTTTTTTACTTTAATTTCTGTAGTCATAAGAAGTCCTATTCTGGCACTGGCAATGCCGCGCTGTTATCCCATGGCTTAGCCATAGGACGACTGAATTTATTTTCTGTAACAAAGTGGGAAATTTGGCAAGTCTGTTCAGTTAACGTAAAAGTAGCGGTAATTTTTGCGCAACTCAGTTGTGAACGACCATCAACAAAATCTGAAGGCTGCATGAGTAGCCATGACCCTGTCCCTTTGTTACCGTCAACGGTGATGACTTCATTACCCAAAAGATGCACATTTAAATTAAAATGCCCTGGTAAAGTGGCATATTTAGCAAACATTGCTTGAATTGCGTCTTTACCATCATAACGACCAAATGTTTTGGCGTAGCGCTGCCCTTTACCTTCCCAAATGGCATCTTCAGTAAAAAGATCCATCAAGTTTTTAAGCTCAAAGCCCGGCGCTAAATCGTCACATAGGTGCATGTATTTATTCATGCAAGCACTCACTCTTTTCTCATTTTCTAAGATTGAGAGTCGTTGCTGCAATGCGTCTAGTTGTTGTAATGAAATCATAGGTTCGATACCAAATATCTAGCTTGGAACAACAAGTTCACGGCCAATACGCGCTTCTACCTTGCAGTACTTCCACAAGCTATAAGTGCCATCACCAACTGGGGTAGAACGGAAAAAATCACAACCAGCAATAACGCTTTCAAGATCTGGAACATCGGCCATGATATAAGCTGTCCATGGAGCTGACGCTGATGGGCCAACTTGAATGCGATCATCATCCATAATCCCTAGCACGTTAACGCCAGGTAGATCTGAAATGCCTTTCATCATGGCACTAAAAGCTTGCCAAACATCACCCATGACTTCTTTAGTTGAGTCCATGAAATTTTGATTAACACCGATACAAAACAAGACGCGATGGGAAGTTGATTCACTCATAAGATTTTCCTCCAATGGGGTTTATTATTTTTTATTAATTAAGTTTAAATACTGACTTATAGATAACCAGGGAATGGTGGGTGTCCAAACATGATCGCCCC
Organism: Aliiglaciecola sp.; assembly: GCF_039982535.1. NCBI lineage: Bacteria > Pseudomonadati > Pseudomonadota > Gammaproteobacteria > Alteromonadales > Alteromonadaceae > Aliiglaciecola > Aliiglaciecola sp. Next base: position 63,281 of record NZ_JBDWYG010000082.1, on the reverse strand, counting down.
CGCATTTTGGTAGGTAACCTCGCCCATAAAGGCATGTTGGGTTACCAAATGTGCATCTCTCAAACAGCGAGATAAGGGGTGATCTACATAGGCCCCTTGCATGCCCGACAACTGATAAGCAATGCGAGTGGCTTCAGCACACTCTCTTGCCACATTTGTAGTTGCTAAGCGAATTAGGCTAATTTGATCCTTGCTTGGCTCATCACCTTGCATGATCACATCCCAGACCTCGTCTGTTGCTTCGTAAAAGAACGCTCTTGAAGAACGCACTTTCGCTTCCGCTTTAGCAATATCGATTTGTGCATAGTGACGTTCACCTAAATTCGGTGCGCCAGTCACTGATTTGCGATTTTTAGCTGAGTTCACCACCACATCAATGGCGTCACGAGCAATACCTAACGCGGTCACCGACAAAACCTGAGCCGCAAAAGACAATGAAGGATATTTGAAAAACGGTGTATCAACCGTTGGCGTACCGCCACGAACAAAAGTCCATTCCTCAGGTACAAACACGTCTTCAACGATTAAATCGAAACTGCCCGTCCCCACCATGCCATGAACATTCCAGGTCTTTTCAATTTTGACCTTATCTGCAGGCATCACTGCCATTTTAGGTAACTTGCTGCCGTCATCTGGCATTACACCGACACCTAATAATGAAGCGCCCATGCAACCACTGGCAAATTGCCAGCGACCATTGACGATGTATCCGCCTGTGACTTTTTTCGCTTTTTGTGGTGGGAAAATACCTCCTGCAAAGACTATATCCGCAGAATCTTTCCAAACTTCTTTAAGGGTATCCATTGGTAAGGCAGCTAAATACGCTGGGTTCATACCAAAACTAGCTACCCAACCGGCTGAACCATCTGCGGCAGAAATCGTTTCAATTGCCTTTAAAAACTCGCTAGGCGTTTTACCGCTACCACCAAAAGTTTCTGGTACAAAAGAGCGGTAAATCCCAATGTCTTTGAATTTTTCAACAACATCATTTGAAATAAAACGCTGCTCTTCGAATTCGCCTCTACGGGCACGAATATCAGCAAGTAGAGCACTTACTTTTTCTTGTCCACCCCACTGGGTCATATCCATTGAATTTTTATACATCGCTTTTCTCCACACTTTCAGTGTTGTTGTTATTCGAACAGCTTAATTTTTTTGCAATTGCGCACAGTAGTTCGTCATTTCCTTTAGCGCCCACAAGTTGCATTCCCACTGGTTTTCCCAACTTATTAGGAAGCGGAATGGTAATCGCAGGATGCCCAGATAAATTGAAAGGTCTGGTTAGAGAGCTAATTAAAAGGTCATTTTTACCTGCTAATGCATCCCCTCGTTTGAGTGGAAAAGAAGCAAGTGTGGGTAATACGAGAGCATCAACTCCACTTAAAGCATCGTCGACTTGCTGGCTAAATTGTTGTCTTACCATTTCCGCCTCAGAGACAATCTTGGGGTCAATTTCACTTGCCCCTTGCAATCGCATTTGAATATCACTACCTAACTTGCCGGTATTGACTAAATCACCAAATGCCTGCCACATTTCAAAATTCATGAGTTTCAATGCGGCATCAAAAGCGTCATCTAAAAGATCTAAAGAGGTGTTAGTTAATTCGATGCCATCTAAGTTGATAGCCGCATCAACTAACTGATTAATTTCAGCTTCAGCACTTGCCGCTACACGCGCCAATTTAATCGGTCTGTTAATCGAAATAGGTACAAAGGTATTATCGATACAACGCATTCCATCAATTAAATCATCCGCGCTAAACGCTAACGGACCGACACAATCTAGGGTTGACTCAGCTGGCACCACACCTTTACGACTCACTCGACCAAAGGTGGGCTTAAAACCGAAAACACCGCAACATGCAGCCGGCACTCGAATTGAACCACCGGTATCTGTGCCGATACTGAAATCCACTTTCATTTCAGCAACTGCAACGGCACATCCACTCGATGATCCACCAGGGATATAGTCTGGATATAAATAGTTAATAGGCGTACCTAGATGAGAGTTAACACCGGTCATGCCGTATGCCAACTCATGCATATTGAGCTTACCAACCAACTTCACACCAGATGACAACATGCTTTTAACTACGTCTGCATGTTCAGTGGCGCTAGCATTTTGACTAAAAACTTGGCTACCAGCTTCGGTGACGTAACCGGCAACATCAATATTGTCTTTGATACCCGCAACCAATTGGGTATTTGTGCCAATTTCAATTTTTTTGGTAAATACACACATCGTAATGAATGCCTTGGTTTCGAATACTAATGTTAAAAGACTAATTTAAATTACATGATTATTCAAGTAAATATTAATGTAAATATTTTAATGATAATTTGGCTAAAATAATCATGCACAAAAAATCTAGGTTACTTTTTTAAAGCGACTACAGAATTAAAAAATAGATGGTTAGCCAGTTGTTATTAACAGGCTATAAAAGTTGTCATCAGCGAACTTTTAATTGGAAAACAAAGGCCGCGGCTAATAACAATGGCATAGCAAAGACTGCAAAATTGAGCTCCATACTAAAACCAGAGGTAATTAATAGACCGCCAACGTATGGGCCGATAACAGCTCCAAAACGTCCTAGACCTAAGGCCCAACCAATACCTGTTGCTCGTACCTCAGTTGGATATATTTTTGCCGATGCTGAATAAAGGCCAACGTAGGCACCGAGTAATAGGAAGCCGATGACAAAAAGCAAAACAAACAAATTCATATATTCAAACAGCAGGCCAAATGAAAGCATCGCCAGTCCAGATATTGACAGGAAAATACCGATTAACTTGGTCAAACCAAAGTTAGCCGCGAACCAACCCAAAAGAAGAGAGCCGACTACACCTCCGCCGTTTAATGCCACCGCAGAAAATACGCTGTCTGATTCACTTAGCCCTTCATTAATAATAAGTTTGGGTAACCAACTTAATAAGAAGTAAAGGGAGATAAAGACAAATAGGAAGGTTAGCCATAGCTGTATGGTTTTAGTTCTAAATTGCGGGCTTAATAAACTTAATACACTGGCTTTGTTAATTTTTATTTGGCTATCTACAACAAATTCACTAATGGGGCTGCGTTGCATTTTAACCAGCAAGCCATTCACTTGCTTTAAGGCACTATCCGTTCCTTGGGTTTTCAAAAATTGCAATGATTCGGGAACCAAAAAACACACCACAACGGCCATGATTAAAGTCGCTATTCCCAAGCTGAAGAACACAATTTCCCACCCATAAGTTGGCAGAATTGGCACGACAATAATACCGCCGATAGTTGCCCCTAAAGGGAATCCTGCGGAAATAATGGCCACACTAAAACTGCGATATTTGGTTGGGGTGTATTCCGAGGTTAATGCGGTGATATTAGCTAACATGCTTCCCACACCTAAACCTGTAATAGTGCGCAGCAAAGCTAACTGCCAAAATTCAGTAACTAAACCAGTCAAAAACATGGATATGCCAATTGCAATAACACTGGCAATCAACATTTTACGTCTACCGATTTTGTCTGCATAAGGCGCAATTAACATCGCACCTAACATCATGCCAGCCAGAGTAACACTGAAAACTAGCCCTAGATTAGTGGGGCTTATTTGCAATTGCTCGCTTACACGCTGTGCAACAAAGGACATTGAAGTGATATCGAAGCCGTCTAAAATCATTAGTAAAAATGAAATTAATACGACAAGTATTTGAGTAGAGGATAACTTTCCATCATCCAAAATATGCTCAAAGGTTTGTATAGGTTGCTCTTCTTTCATACATTGCTCTTTATTTAGCAAGTGAATTCACTTTGTAAAAAATATTCGATGAAACCTGCGCTGTTTAAATTGCTCATTTAAAGCGATTGATTAACAGCGCAGCATACGAAGAGAAATATTTGAGTTGCTCAAATACTTCTCTGATTTTTATAAAGTTGCTTAATTTGCTTAGTAAAAGCTATATCTGAAAGAGGCATACCATTGGCGACCGCGATCTCTGATGATCTCAGTTGTACCAACGTTAGACTCGTAACCTGCGGTGATATATTTTTCATCCGTTAGGTTCTTAAGTCCAAAGTCTACGCCGTAGGTTTCATCAGGCGAACGCCATAAAACCGTTAAATCAACAATGGTAACTTCTGGTGTGATGATACCGTCTGTGTTGTCTGGGTTATTGAAGTATTCAGTATGATAATTTGCACTCAATCGAGCCGTTACAAGAGAACCATTTTCAAATTCAACATCGCGAGCCAAACTAATGTTACCTGACCATTCAGGAACATGGTCAAATTTACTATCAACGGTTACAACAGCCGCCAAAGGAGGCTCAACATCGATGTTGGTAAATTTCGCGTCTGTGTATCCAACCGCAGCTTCAATAAACCAATAATCAGCAAAGGCTAGTTTAGATTCAAGTTCAAACCCTGAAATCTCAGCACTACCCACATTCGCTTCAAAGAAGCCTACAAAACCTGGGTTTTGTGTTCTTACTTGAATGTCGGTGTAATCCATTTGGAATACCGCACCGGTAACCGAGAAAGGTTTATCGCTGCTGTCATATTTGAAACCAATTTCATAGGACTCAACATATTCAGGACCAAAAGATGGCACTGTATCTAACGCTGGGAAAATACGCTGAACAAAACCACCTGAACGGAAACCTTCAGTGTAAGAGGTGTACACCATCAACTCATCTGAGGCTTTATAGGCTAAATTCACCATTGGCGTGGTTTCTTGCACGTCAATTGAATTTAAACCTAAAGGAAGAAGTAACGAACCATCTTCAAGGCCGATATTGTTGCTAATAACAACCTGATTAGGATCAAAGGTCTTTTCTTCATCGGAATATCTAAGACCAACAGTTAGGTCTAACTTCTCGGTAAAACTATAGGTTGCTTGAGCATAAATCGCCGAGCTTGTTGTGGTGAAGTCGTTGTCACTATCGAAGTTAGCAATGGCGAAGTCATTGATATTGCGGTTGTTACCTTCTTCGTCAAAGTAATATAAACCGGTAATCCAATTCCACTTCTCATTTTCAGTGGTACCCATTAGCTGAATCTCTTGGGTAAACTGTGATGCTTCGAAGGAATCGTAAAAGTGTACGACTGTTAACGGCGATGCATCTGCATCTCTGGCAAATTCAGCGTCCAAGTCACGATACGCGGTAATCGACTTTAACTGTAAATTATCATTAATATCCCAGGTAACTTGTAAGTTAGCGCCCCAAGCTGTGGTGTCTGAATAGGTAGGTGCTGTTCCTAAGTTCTCACCTTCAGTGGCATATTGATTGTTGTAACAAAGAGGATCTGTAGAGGTGAGTCCAGCGGGATAACCACAGGTTTCAGCTTGCAAAACATTGTTATAGAAACCAGCGAAAGAACCATCTACCAAGGTACCAGCATTTGCGATTTCAAATGCAGGACCATTTTCATTTTCTGTACTGTGGTCAAGAATTAAACTTACTTCAACGTCATCTGAGGCTTCCCAAAGAAGAGAGCCACGAAACGCTAACATATCGTCATCACCTAAATCACCACCAGCTGGACGACTTACATAACCGTCTTGGCTCGCGCTTAAGGCTGAAAAGTTGCCGTACAGATTATCTGTTAGTGCGCCGTTTACCGACACTTTTAGTTTGGCTAATGAATCGGTACCTATGGTTGCATCCACGTAACCTTCAAAATCTTCTGTGGGCTTTTTGCTGTAAAGTGCGACAGCTCCACCCACACTGTTTCGGCCAAATAGAGTCCCTTGAGGACCACGAAGAACCTCCACGCGATCAACGTCAAGTAAATCAACAGTGGCACCTACGGTTCGAGCGATATAAACGCCATCTACGTAGAAACCAACGCCGTTATCGATTGTTCCCAAGAAGTCTCGTTGACCTACGCCGCGAATGTACACAGTGGCAACAGAGGACGAACCACCTGCTCCAGGACTATTCTGATACGTCAGGTTAGGTGTCACACCACCTATTTCAGAAACATTTTCTATCCCCCTAGCTTCAAGACCGTCCCCAGAAAATGCGGTCAACGACAATGGAGCCTCTTGCAAACTCTCTTCACGCTTACGCGCAGTAACCTGAATCTTTTCAATCATAGCGCCAATACCAGATTTACTCTCGGCCGGGGCTTCATCTTCTTGTGCATGTACAGGTGTGATAGCGATAGCTGAAACGACGGCCAAAGACGCTGGAATGCGCGCATTAAATATCGTTCGAGTTATTTTATTTAGCTTGCAGTTGAGTGACATATTTGTGCTCCAGTGGTTATGTTCTAATTATTCTATGCTAATTTGTATGAGTTATTACGTTACATGTCAAGTAATAACTCAACAATATTTGATTTATTTTTAATCGAAGAAGCGCTTTTTAAAAAAATATGATTGTCTTTTACGTTTTTTATCAAGTAATATTGCCAGCATTATTGTGTTAAAAATGTAACTAACATGTTGAATGTATGAAAAAAAATACTGATAAACTAAATAAATTCAAACCTGCGTCAGAGTGTTTCGAATTCCAACAATACCCATTTTACTGGCTAATGAGAGTGGGAAGTGCTTATTCCATGAGAATGGAAAAATCACTTAAAAAACAGGGTATTAACCTTACCGCTTGGCGTATACTGATGATTCTTAGGGAAATGGGAACCTTGAGTGTTAGTGAGGTAGCCACCCATGCTGTGGCAAAAACTCCGACCATCACAAGAGCTACTTATAACCTTCAAGAAAAACAACTTGTTCTAATTCGCACCAGTAAAAATGACGGCAGAGTGTCAATTGTAGAGTTAACTGAAAAAGGCAAAAACGTGATTGCCAATATTATCGAAAACTCACAAAAACTTTTCGACAATATTTACGAGGACTTCACTGCTGAACAAATCGAAACCTTTAATCAGACCCTGCAGAAGCTCTTCCTCAATCTAGACGAAGCATAACCTAAAGTAGCATGCTTTGGAAAATCCTAGGCCCCCTCAAAGGGCCTAGGATTTTACTTTAATAATTCCTCACATATCTTCTTCAGCCAACTTGTCATGGGCCCTTTTGATGACATAGGCACGAATGGCTTCCACGTCGCTTTCTTCAAGAACTTGTTTAAATGAGACCATTCCGTTAGACGATAAAGCTCCACCTAAAACCACACTTTTCCACGCTTCTTTATTCAGATTAAATGGGCTGTAACGTAAATCAGGCAACACTCCGCCAGACACTACAGTGTCACCGTGGCAGTTAAAACAAAATTGCTGATAAGTAGCTCTTCCGTGATTGATCACCTCTTCAGATGCGGTTTGAGGAGGAGGATTGAGAGTTCGTTTCACCACATTATTCAGGGGAGGAAGTTGTTTATTGCCGCCCAATTTGAAGACCAACACACGATTAACTTTATTGGCGGCAGAATCGGCAACCGCTTCACCTAGAAGTAACGGCATAATACCCCCCCAACCTGCCAATATTGCCACATATTGTTCACCGTCTATTGCGTAGGTGACGGGTGCAGCAACGATGCCAGTTTGTGCGTTGAATGACCACAGTTTGTCACCATTTGCTGCATTGTAAGCATTGAAATTACCAATTCCATTGCCTTGAAAGAGTAATCCACCAGCGGTAGATAAAGCGCCGCCATTCCACGAAACTTTATGCTCAACCGACCAAGCCGCCTCTTGTTTAACCGGATCCCAAGCTAGCAAATACCCTTTGAACATCGCCTTAATCGCTTTACGAATGTTCACATCTTCAGGCATTGCGCCTACCACAGGATCGATCCCAAGGTTTACACCAATGGAGTTGTATTCAAAATTTGCATCGCTTTGAAAATTAAAAGGCAGATCCATCGCTGGAATGTAAACTAATCCAGTATCAGGACTGTAACTCATGGAGTGCCAACTGTGGCCACCAAACGGGCTTGGCAGTCCCATGAAATTCTCTTGTTTATACCGTGCGCCTTCAACCACGGCTGGTCTGCCGGTTGTTTTGTCAATGTGCGTGGCCCAACTCACGTTAACAAAGGGTTCGCCGGATAAAAACTCGCCCGTTTCTCGATCGAGTACATAGAAAAAGCCATTTTTGGGCGCTTGCATAATCACTTTACGTAATTTGCCATCGATTTCCATATCCGCTAACACCATTTGCTGTGCAGCGGTGTAATCCCAACTATCTCCAGGTGTCGTTTGATAATGCCAAACATACTCACCCGTATCAGGACGAACTGCGACTATGGATGATAGGAAAAGATTATCGCCGCCTTGGGGGCTGCGAATATTTTGATTCCAAGGAGAGCCATTACCCACCCCGATATACAGTAAATTAAGCTCAGGATCATAGGACATAGAATCCCATACAGTTCCGCCACCGCCTAACTTCCACCATTCCCCTGTCCAGGTTTTAGCGGCCATTTCTAAAATAGGGTTTTCAAAGGGCTTGTTAGGATCCCCTGGCACGGTATAAAAACGCCAATTCTGTGCACCGGTTTGCGCATCATAGGCCGAGACAAACCCACGAACACCAAATTCACCACCACCATTACCAATGATGACATTGCCTTTTACCACTCTGGGCGCGCCAGTAATAGAATAAGGAATATCGGTGGGAGTGGTTTGCACTTCCCAAACCAGCGAACCATCTTTGGCATCTACCGCAACTAATCTACCATCAAGGGTGCCGGCATAAACTTTGTCACCATAAACAGCAACACCACGATTGACCACATCACAACATAAATTGACGGCCCACTCAGGTGGCACCTTAGGATCATATTTCCACAACAAACTGCCGGTTTTAGCGTCTAGTGCATAAATGCGACTCCAATTTCCGGTAATATACATCACTCCATCTACAACAATGGGAGTAGCTTCTAACCCCCGAGTGCCATCTAAGTCAAAATCCCATTGCAGACCTAAGTGTTCAATATTGTTTAGATTTACCTGATCCAAAGCACTGTACCGCTGTTCTTTGTAGGTTCCTCCGTGGGATAACCAGTTTTCAGGTTCAGAATCAGCATTAACTAATCGTTGATCTGTAATCCCAGCCATTAACTGACTCTGACTGTTTGTTGCCTGTTGTGAACCAATTTGTGTTTCAGGTTGGGCTTGTTGCTTTGCGCTATCGCAACCATAAACACTAATAGTAGACAGTAGAATGAGAGATATTTTGATTGTTGATGAGGTTTTCTGTAGCAATACGCTATTCATGTGGGCCCCTTTTAAAATGAGATTCTTATTATTTGTCGTCCCACAGTAAATGATAACAACAGGGCTCACTATCCGAATTCGCGCTCAACTATCCAATTTTGATAACAATTGACAGCAAAGGAACAATGGCGTAAAAAAAACAAGACGAACAAAAATAAGAAAACAATATGAACTCCAACTTGCCATTGCATCAGTTTTCTCGGTTTTCGTCGAAAAATGTGGATGAAACCTTAAAAAATGTAAGCAATATATTTTGCCCTCATCAGTTTGAACTGCTTGAGCATGCACGCTCGCTTTCAGTGCTGGTGAATGAAGCAAAGTTTGCCCAATCGGCGCTTGTGTATATTTCTTATGGCGCAGCTGTGCGTATCCAGACGGAACAATTAGGCAGTTGCTTTCTGATCCAAGTGCCATGGAAAGGTCAGGCCGAAGTAGCCATAGAAAACGTCATAACTCAAATTAAGCCTGGCATTGCCAGCGTGGTTTCTCCCGATCAAGCCATGAATATGCGCTGGTCAAATGACTGTAGTTTTTTCACGGTTCGCTTAGATAGGGAAAAAGTCGAAAGAACCCTTAGCAAACTGCTAGGCCACGAACTGCAAGAGCCGTTAATATTTGATTCTGAGTTTAATCTGACCACTGCCGAGGGTAAAAGTTGGATGAATGCGGTGAATTTTGCTAAACGTCAATTAGAGCTTCCCCTTGCTCCCATAGTCGCCGCTCCCCTGCTGCAACAAATTGAAGACACCTTGTGTTTAATGCTACTGCAATTACCCCACCATAACTATCGGCATAAATTGAATGCTGGGCGCGATAATGTCACCCCAAGATCGGTGAAACGCGCGCGAGATTATATTCACGATAATATCCACCTAGATATTTCCTTAGAGCAACTGGCAACGGTAACAGGTGTAGTGCCCTCTACTTTAAATAAACACTTTAGTCATTTTATTGGTCAATCACCGATGAGATATGTTCGAGGACAAAAGTTAGCGGCAGTACATGAGGTGTTACGCTGTTCAGAAGAAGACATTAATGTGACAGATGTAGCAATTAAATACGGTTTTAATCACTTAGGAAGGTTTGCTCATTACTATAAACTGAAGTTCGGTGAACGCCCCTCAGATACCCTAAATAAATCTAAACTGTAAACAGAGAAATCGAAGGTAGCTTAACGATATTAAGCTACCCTTGTTATCAATGTTGTACCTGCGAAGAACTTGTCTTTGGTTACACTTTACTGACTTTTATGGTCTGCACAGAGGTGTATTCTTCTAATCCTAGTTGTCCAAATTCAACACCAAGGCCGGATTGTTTCACCCCACCAAAAGGCGCGTCAGGTTGCACATTACCGTGTTCATTAATCCAAACAGAACCGGTTTCCAATCGCGATGCTAATGCATAAGCTTGTTTAGTGTCTGATGACCAAATTGAACCACCAAGGCCAAATTGGTTGTCATTAGCCATTTTAATGGCCTCGTCTATATCGGTGTATTTAATAACTGGTAACACAGGCCCAAACTGTTCTTCGTCTACTAAACGTGCACCGTTAGATATATCACCAATAATCGTTGGCGGGAAAAAGTAGCCTTCGCCCTCAGCGACTTTGCCACCAGCTAAAAGTGTCGCGCCATTGGCTAAAGCATCTTCTGTCAGCTCAATGACTTTATCGAGTTGGGCTTTGTTTTGTACCGGACCAAATTCAGTTTCCTCATCCATGCCATTGCCCACTTTCACCGTATTAGCAAACTCCACTAACGCGTTGCACACTTCGTCATAAATAGACTCGTGAACATACAGACGTTTTAAACAAGCACAGGTTTGACCGTTGTTGTGGAAACAGGACAAAAACAAGTTCTGCGCAATGGCCTTCACATCGGCATCGGGTAAAACGATGCCTGCATCATTGCCGCCTAACTCCAAAGTTAATCGCTTTAAGTTACTTGAGGCTAAGCTCATTATTTTTTTACCCGTAGGAGTAGATCCGGTAAATACAATTTTATTGATATCTGGGTGGGCTGAAATCGCATTACCTACATCTGCATCACCGGTAATAACATTGAGCACACCTGGTGGTAACACTGTGTTGGCTAATTCTACAAAGCGCATGGTTGCCACTGGAGTCAGGGGTGAGGGTTTAATGATCACAGTATTACCGGTCTTTAAGGCTGGGATAACATGCCAAATAGCAATCAGTAATGGCCAATTCCAAGGTGTAATGGAAGCCACAACCCCTAAAGGTTTTCTATGTACTTCGACCCTAGCTTCGTCATTGTCTTGGATAACTTGAATAGGAGAAGAAAAGCTGCAAGTTGCCTGAATCCAAGCCATTGAGCCCCCCACTTCCATGCCGGAACCGATTCCGCCAAAACCATTAAAGGGTTTGCCATTTTCTTGAGTAATAAGTGCCATGATATCAGGCATGTTGCTTTCTAATAGGCCAACCAAGGCATTCATTTTTTCAATGCGGGCTTCTTCCGGTAGTTGACTCCATTCTGGGAAGGCATTTTTTGCTGCAACAACAGCCTCATTAACAGTGCTGACATCGCCTAAAGCACAAGTCGCAAATGGCACACCTAACGCGGGATTAATCACATCAAAGGTTTTTCCAGACGTATAGTTTTTGCCATTTATGGTCATGTTAAATTGTTGCATATTTTTATCCTTATTTTTTTTATAAAACAAAATCTAAACTTTTCAATACATCAAGCTACCTGATATTGAATGATAAATAAACATTAAATTTCACGTTATATTTCATCTTAATAGTTACGATACTTTTCAATAAATAACAGACAAGCCAGCGCCTGTTCATCAGGGGCCAGAAAAAAGCGGCTAAAAGAAGGAAGTAAAAACCGAACTCAGGAGCAGGATATTGGGATAGAGATAGTGAATAAAGTGAGCGTAAAGACTACACACATCGCCTGCAATTTTTACTCGAAACTCGGATTAAATTTTCCATCCAATGAACACCAAACGCCTGTCGCCCTGTGCAAAGACGCGTTTGGTTAAATGGAATAAGCCTTGCTTAGTTCAATGTTAGCAACACAGGTCTAAAGATATTGAGAGTATTCTCAACTCTGCGGACATCTTAAATATACGCTAACAGCGTTTCGATTAAGGAGCATAAAATGGCAATTGTTAAATGGGCAACCGCAAAATATGAAGGGCTAGGAAAAGACGGTAAAGGACATGTATCAATGGAGTCGGGAGCATTGCAAGATCATCCCTACGGATTTAATACTCGATTTGAGGATAAGTCTGGTACAAATCCAGAAGAGCAAATCGCCGTCGCTCAGGCTTCGTGTTTTACCATGGCATTATCAATGAGTTTGTCAGAACAGGGCTTTAAAAAAGGCACTTTAGAAACCAAAGCGGCAATAACATTGGTGAAAGACGATGATGGCTTTTCAATCAGCAAATCTGAAATAACCTTAGATGCGCAAGTACCAGGGATGGATGGAGCTGATTTCGAAAAAGTAGCAGTGGAAGCAAAGTTAAATTGTCCAATTTCGAAATTATTGAACTGTGACATCACCTTGGATATCACATCTTTTAAAGACAATTAAATTTGCAGCAATCATCAAAAAAGGTAGCCCTTGGGCTACCTTATGTTGTGTTAATGAGTTGGCATTAAACACACTTCTCGAATGTCACATCGTGGGTTAGCTGAGATGGCATAAAGCACTGCATCAGCAACATCACTGGGGTCGAGTTTATCCGGCTTAGCTTCATCAAAAAATGGCGTATTAACCATACCCGGGCAGATAGTAGTACAACGCCCATTCCACTGAGCCATTTCTTCTGCAAGGTTTTTACCAAAGCCGTAAGCGAACCACTTAGAAGCACCGTATACCGAGCCCTTGAGGGTAATCTTTCCGGCAATCGAACTGGTAATAATAAAGTGTCCTTGGGTTTTGCGTAAATAGGGCAAACTAGCTTTGGCGGTAAATAACAATGCATTAATATTCACGTCTAGCATGGTTTTCCAATCTTCGACATCACCTTGTTCAATACCGGCAGCTTTAGAACCCGTTCCAGCATTTGCAAACACGACATCTAAGCGACCAAACTTATCGATAGCTTGGTTCACAACACCTTCTATTTCGGACAAATTAGTGACATCAGCTTTAACAGGTAAAACCTGTTCTTCGCCCCACTTTTTTGCAATATCCTTTAATTTATCAATGCTGCGCGCGGTTATTACTACTTTATGTCCGGCTTTAACCACTTTTTCTACTGTTGCGGCGCCTATTCCACTAGACGCCCCCGTTATCAATACCACTTTTTCTTCAGCCATTAAAATATCTCCTATACTTCAAACGAAAGTAACCTGATCACTCACATGCTTTGTAAGCCAATCAACTATTAATTCAGTAATTTTTCGCTAATCGCTTCTATGAAAGCAGGGATATCATCCGGATTACGACTGGTGATCAGCTTACCATCCACTACGGTTTCATAATCTTGCCAGTTCGCCTCGGCATTTTTTAAATCTGTTTTAATGCTGGGGTATGAAGTCACTTTTTTGCCTTTAATAATGTTAGCTTCGGCCAATAACCAAGGACCGTGACAAATAGCCGCTATGGCTTTGATCTGACTTTCTTGATCCGCTGATTTAATGAAATTCACCACTTTTGGATCGGTACGAAGAATGTCTGGATTCATCTGTCCGCCGGGCAGAATAACTGCATCATAATCACTGATATTGGCTTGTTCGATTTGTTTATCGACTTTAACTTCTTCACCCCAGTCTTTTTCGTCCCAGCCCCGTATTGTCTCATTACCGTTAATAGAAATGATATGGGTGATTGCGCCTCTTGCTTCGAGCTCAGTTTTTGGATCCAACAATTCACTTTGTTCAAAACCATGGGTGGCAATAATGGCAAGGGTTTTAGTATTTAACATAGTACTGTTTGACATAACTTCTCCAATTACTCGGTTAATTAATATGCAAAAGTTCATTTATTGAGAGCAAACTTCTGCAGAAACAGAGTATGAGTTGCAACACCTATACCAACACACAGAGATACCTCCAACCCATTAAAATTAGGCAGTGTGAGGGTTTCCCTAAAAAGGTAGCGTTAGCTAAATCAGTTTTTCCTGTGGTTTCGCCAATTAACTTTGTAAGATTTTCACATTGTTACCCTGCCGCCTACTTACCCTAAAAGGTATTTCGTTGTTATTCTTCTAGCGTGTTTTTTCAGACTGATTCCGTAATTAGAGCAGCGAAAATATCGTAATAAATGTTTACCTCTTCAATTTTCCGTACCGAGTGGTATAATAAGCGACAATTCATTTTATAGGTAAAAGTAATGGCAAGCGGTCGTAAACGAGAATTTGATTCCGACGCTGCACTGGACGCCGCCATGCATGTTTTTTGGCAGAAAGGTTACATCGGTGCATCACTCATGGATTTAACTGATGGCATGGGCATTAGTAAGCCAAGTATGTATCGTGCGTTTGGTAACAAAGAGTCACTATTTGTGAAGACCACCCAACGCTACATTGAAACCAAAATGAAAGCCCATGTTGAGCTATTGTTTGAGGCAGGGGTGCCTTTAAAACAGCGCCTTAAAAACCATATGATGTCGATTGTTGATATGCAATGTAGCTCCGAGCAAGTGAAGGGATGTTATTTAGTGCTCTGCCAATCTGAAATCATTAGTGGCGTTATTCCTAAAGAGGCGGAACAGATCCTTGTGGAAGCCGAAGCCATGCCCATGCAATTGTATACAGATTTATTTGAGCACGATCCTGAAGCTATTGAGTTAGGCTTAAATCACAATGCCCATACCAACGGCCTTAGTCTATACACCATGTTAAAAGGAACAGCCTCGATGGCCCGTTCCGGTATCAGCAAAGAAGAACTTGCACGCTCAATAGATACTATTATTAACGGTATAGGACTGCATTAATTACCTACTTAAGGCCATTTAGCAACTCATCTAATTGGCTAATTTCAATATCAGGCTCTACTCCCCAAGGATCGAAAACCGCATTAGCACTGCGTTTTAACCATGCGGCATGCAAACCAAGTGACTTAGCGCCGATTACATCAAATGGGTTACTAGATATCAACCAAGTGTTTTGGGCAGTTGCATCAATTCTATTTAACAAATGTTGATATATCTGCGGATCCGGCTTAAATGTTTTAATTTCATCGGCACTCACTACAGCATGAAAATAATCTGCAATTTCAGCCTGTTCAAGTAGGCCTTGAACCGAATCAGACTCACCATTGGAAAAGGCAATTAATCGATACTTTTGTGCCAATTTAGGCAAGGCAATTGCGACATCATTAAAGGCAGGTAAACAACCGTATTGTTTTAAAAGTTGTTGTTTTTGCAACTTAGTGAAACTGATATTGAGTAAATCACAGGTGAAGTTCAAGGCATCTTGAGTGCAAATGGAAAACGGCACGTAACGGCTCATTAAGCCCCGTCTGAACGAGTATTCTAACTGTTTTGTTCTCCACGTATCAGAAAACAACTGTGCCTTATTCCCAACCAGGGTTTTTAACTGTTCTAACACCCCTTGGGTGTCTATCAATGTGCCGTAAACATCAAATGCCAAATTCACTTTCATACTACCCCGCCCTGTTTTTACCAATAGATTTAGCCACTTAAGTTATCTTTGCAAGACGAAATAAGCTTACTAAACAAATATTCTAGCAATCACCATTGACTTTAACGTACCGGTCGGTACAATGCAAACCAAGCAATCCGTACCAATCGGTATAGATAAAAGTTTAAGGAACTTATCATGACTACATTAACTATTCACACAATTGAATCTGCTCCAGCTGACAGTAAACCTTTATTAGAAAATTCAGTAAAAGGTTTTGGTATGCTGCCTAATCTTCATGGCGTTTTAGCAAGTTCTCCTCAAACCCTAGAGGCGTACCAAAGATTGCATCAATTATTTATGGATACCTCCTTTAATGCAGATGAGCTTACCGTTGTTTGGCAGGCCATCAATGTAGAGCATGGTTGTGGTTATTGTGTTCCCGCGCATACCTTTATCGCAAACTCAATGGGAGTTGCTGCGGAATTGACGGAAGCTTTGCGTAACCAAGAAGCAATGCCAAACGCTAAATTGCAGACTTTGTTTGATACAACCATCACTATTGTGCGTAACCGTGGCATTGTATCTCAAGCAGATTTAGACAAGTTCTACGCAGCAGGTTACGGTGAGCAGCAAGTGTTAGAAATTATTTTAGCTTTGTCGCAAAAAGTAATTAGTAACTACACTAACCATATCGCTAGTACCCCTGTTGACCAGCCTTTCGAAAAATTTGCATGGTCTAAAAAAGCGTAAAGATCATAAACCTTAAATAAATAGGTTAAGGTTTAATTACCAACCCCGTGCAAAGTTTAAAGTACTCTAGGAGTGATAATAATGGATAAACAATATACCCCACCCGATGTTTGGACTCATGACGCTGAAAATGGTGGCAAATGGGCGAGTATTAACCGCCCAGTTTCAGGTGCTACTCACGAAAAAGCGTTACCAGTGGGCAAGCATCCACTGCAGTTATACTCAATGGGCACCCCAAATGGGCAAAAGGTGACCATTATGCTCGAAGAGTTATTGGCATTGGGTAAAGATGCAGAATATGACGCGCATATGATTAAGATCGGTGAAGGTGATCAGTTTTCATCTGGTTTTGTGGCCGTTAATCCCAATTCGAAAATTCCAGCCTTGCTAGACCACTCCTTTGAAGAGCCACTGGCGGTATTTGAGTCTGCCTCAATTCTTGTGTATTTGGCAGAAAAGTTTGATGTGTTGTTGCCTAAAGATGTGATTAAGCGCACTCAAGTAACAAATTGGCTAATGTGGTTACACGGATCAGCACCTTATTTGGGCGGCGGTTTTGGTCACTTCTATAGCTATGCTCCGGAGAAGTTTGAATATCCAATCAATCGCTTCACCATGGAAATCAAACGCCAACTCGACGTGTTGGACAAACAGTTAGCTAAAAATGAATTTCTCGCTGGTGATGAATTAAGCATTGCAGATATAGCCACATGGCCTTGGTACGGTAACCTTGTTTTGGGTAATCTATACGATGCTAAGGATTTTCTGCAAGTTGACGATTACAGCCATGTGCAGCGCTGGGCAAAAGCAATATTAGCCCGTCCTTCGGTGCAACGTGGTCGCATCGTCAATCGTGACTGGGGAGAAGCCTGGGAACACCTTGACAACCGTCATAGTGCGGAAGATATTGACAAGGTTCTAGCCCTCAAACCGGCATAAGTTTTAGGTTGATAAAATCAATAATTGAAAAGCCAAACAGCATTTTTGTTGTTTGGCTTTTTAACAAAATACACGCTGAAATCCCCTTCTTAGGAAAGAATCCTCTAGCTCGCAGGCTAAATTATCAGTCACTAAAACGCCAATTTCCCAAGGTTAATAGTCAGACATCTGGATAGTTACGATGGATAACGTTTAGCTAATCCTTGAAAAGCATTGAGCCAAGCCCTATTTATCAGTGAAGTCAATTTTCCAAAGATCCCCATGCTGCCTATTTTAATACCGGTGTTAATTGGTACTATCATTATTGCCGTCATACTAGGTAAGCCCTATTGGCGTGACTACAAACGAAAAAAAGTCAGCGCGGTGCCCTTTGCCAAGCATTGGCGAAAAATCCTGCAACAAAGAATGCCCTACTTTAGAAAAATGCCTGCGGATTTGCAGTTACAATTAAAACAACACATCCAGATTTTTTTATCCGAAAAAAACTTTGTCGGCTGCAATGGTGTTGTTATTAACGACGAGATTAAAGTGACCATTGCTGCCCAAGCTTGTTTGCTATTACTCAATCGTAAAACCGACTATTACCCGAAATTGCGCACTATCTTGGTTTATCCTCGCGCCTTTGCTAAACAGCAACAAAGCCGCAGTTCGGATGGTGTGCATTTCAGTCAGAAGGTCGCCATGTCTGGGGAATCTTGGGGATACGGCAAGATAGTGTTGTCCTGGCAAGATACCTTAGATGGTGCGTATGTACCTGACGATGGTCATAATGTGGTGATCCATGAATTTGCCCATCAACTAGACCAAGAAGACGGCTTAGCTGATGGCGCGCCAATCTTGGGAAAAGATCAAAGTTACGCCTGTTGGGCCGACGTTTTCTCAGACCAATTTGAACAACTTAAACATCATGCTCATAGCCGAACACACTCAATTTTTGATTATTACGGAGCGACCAATCCCGCAGAGTTTTTTGCGGTGGCGAGCGAAGTATTTTTTGAAAAGTCCAAGCAACTCAAACATGAGCATCCCAAACTTTATCAACAACTGAGTTTATATTACCGGGTAGACCCTAGCCTTTGGTAATTCACTGCGTTTTACCTTTGATAATGAGTTTGTGCTCAAATACATTTCGCTGTTGATACTGGTTACAGTGTAAATACCTATTTAAATTACAAAGGTGCTCGCCATTTCCTATCGTCTAAGAGACATTTTATGCATCATTAAGTAAAAACATTCGACTAACGTGTAATATTTTTCTCAGGCAAATTCCGTTAATCTCCTGCTTTAGTGATTGACATGGTTTTGGTTAGATAAAGGTTGTGTTGTTTATTCGTAACTGGGTAGTGAAAATAATGCAGTTAGCCATGTTTTTTTGCGGTTAATCCTTATACTTTTAAATAGCGTCGTTTATAATACGCTCAAATAAGATGTTTATTCTTCACCACCAATCAATACTGTCAAGAATCTCTTTATAACGTCATAAGCATATGGAACTTGTGTGATAACCAACCAAGTAGACAAGTTCCAACTATACAAAGATATTAATTTATAATGAAAATACCAGGCTCTTTGCCGCTACGCATATTAATCATAGTGCCATTTACGTGTTTGCTTATCATTGCAACTGGCGTTTTCGCTGCAGTGTCATACAACAATAACCGCGCTGTTGCTGTGGAGATGGCTCACACTTTCAATGAATTAATTAGTCAACATGTTGAAAGTTATGTTACGAACATGATGGAAATCATGCCTACCCTGGTGTTAAATAACGCTACAGCGTTAGATAAAAAAGTGCTTTCTAGCGAAAATCCAATCAGTAACTCACCATGGCTGCTTAGCCAGTTACGCCAATCTGATCAGCTTAACTTTGTTACCTTAGCATTCAATGATGGCCGCTATATCGCAGCTTCCAGGCCACCTTTACGCAGTAACTCCTTAGAAATTGCCACTAATATCAAAAATGATAAAGGACACCTACAGGGTTATCAGGTAAATGATAAAGACATGCCCAGTATATTGGCGAAGGACATAGGTCCTTATGATCCCCGTACTCGACCTTTTATGCGATGTGCTATATCCCAACCACAAACACCATGCTGGGGTAACGTATACCAGTATCTTGAAGGCAAAAAATATGCGATAAGTTTCTCTCAAGCCATAATCAATGATCAAAATGTGCCCGTAGCTGTTGCCGCTGTAGATATGAGTTTAAATAGCCTTAGTGATTACATACATAAACTCAAATTGAACAACGAGAGTATTGCCTTTTTATTTGAGCAAGATGGAACTTTGCTAGCTTCAACAAACGAAAACTATTTGGTTGCGGATCCTGCAACAAACACGCGTTTTACGTTAGACAATCACCCAAGTAAATTACTAAAAGAGTTGGCCGTATTTTTACAACTTAATTCCCAAGAGCAACTGATTGAATTGCATGGTCGCGATTACGTTGTTACATACAAAGACATTCAGTTAGGCTATGGAAAAGTCTGGGAACTGGCTGTTTTACAACCACTTGATGTGACTATATCAACCATAAAAGGTAAAACTTCAGATACGATTATTCTCACCCTAGTAACTCTGTTAGCTATGATTGTCTTAGGAGCTACAGTCACAAAACTTATCGCCAAACCCATTGAGAATATCAGCAATATGGCCTTAGATGGCGCGTTGAACGAATTAGAAAAAGCCCCCTTTCAACAAAGCTTTATACCCGAAGTAAGACACTTGTCTTCCAGCTTAGCGCGTTTAGCCTGTGCTCAGATTATTTCTATTTCACAATTAGAACAACGAGTTGTTGAACGGACGACAGAACTTGAAAAAGCCAATACTCGTTTATTAGCGCTTTCTCAAAAAGATCCCTTAACCGGCATTGCCAATCGACGAGTTTTTGATGAAACCTATGCTCGACAGTGGGCGTTAGCTGTGCGTCAGCAGTCGCCACTATCACTAATTTTGTGTGATGTTGATCATTTCAAAGCATACAATGATAGCTATGGCCACCAACAAGGCGATGTCGCCTTAATTAGGGTGGCTTCCTGTATTTTGAAGCAGGTTCAACGTCCAACAGATTTGCTCGCTCGCTATGGCGGCGAGGAATTTATATTAGTATTGCCGCAAACAGATGAAAAAGGCGCACGAGAAATTGCAGAAAAAATTCGCCAAGCAGTGATTGAAGAAAATATCCAACGCGATGACCTAAGCGGTTACAAGTATATTACCCTAAGCGTGGGTTTTGCATCTATAGTCCCCACTGCAAATGACAATTTAGAAAAATTAATAAGTCAGGCAGATAAACAACTATATATAGCGAAAGAAAATGGCCGCAATCAAAGTCAGCCAAGTCCTAAGGTGTAAAATAAACAAAAACTGCAGGGTTAGAGCCTAAATATCCATATGCAGTGCAAGTTAACCAAGTTCATTGGCTTTTCGGTAAGGCCCCTCGTAATCAAATAAACGTTCGGTCACCTGCCAGTGATGCTTTTGCTTTTTGGCTATCACAAAGTCAGGCACAGGCAGGTAAGGTAAAAACTCCTGCAGTTCTTCAAGTGACTGGAACTGAACTGATTGACTTGCGTTAGCGATTCTTCGTGCAAACTGCTCGTTAAAAGTTTGCCTTGAATTTTTGTAATTAAAACGGAAAGTTTCCGATAACGTGAGGCCGTCTTCGTCGTGATAGGTAATTTTTAAGCACTTATCTGCCCAGATAACTTCTGGGGTTATGGCTGCACAACGCAGTACTTTATTGTTTTTTAAATTTAACGCTTTTCTTAACGCATCATCGGGATCAATTAATTTCTCCGAGCAGTGCTGGCATTGTCTGGCGGCAATATCGTTTTCTTGGTTGCAATAAGGACAGTTTTTGAAACGAAATCGGTAACTACATTGTGACTCTGCACTTAGCTCTTCAGGACTTTCCAGCAAGCCTTGGCAGCGACGCCCAAAGTGCTCAAGAATGTTACCTTCAGTGTCTTTTCTACCCCAAAATGCGTTGGCAAACCCGCATTGCGGACAATGGATTTGAACAGCAACTGAATCTTGTGTGGGTTTCTTTTCGCCAATCTCAGGCTGAAAAATATTGTAACCATTGTTAGTGTAATCCAATACTAAGCAGTCCTTTTTCCCAGGACTCAGACGCAAACCGCGACCAACAATTTGTTGAAATAAACTAATGGATTGAGTTGGACGCAAAATAGCAATCACATCCACATGGGGCGCATCAAAACCTGTGGTCAATACAGATACATTCACCAGATACTTAATTTTTTTGGCTTTAAACGCAGCTATTAGCTCATCACGTTGTTTTATTTGGGTGCTGCCGGTAATCAAGGCCGTTTGCTCTGTAGGTAAATAACCGCTGATTTCTTTTGCATGATCAATGGTTGCGGCAAAAATCATCACACCTTGACGGTCTTGGCTAAGCTGCAGTATTTGTTCAGTAACCGCTTGGGTCACCCGTGGGTGTTTGTGAATGAGTTCATTTAAGGCAATATCATCGGTATTTTGTTCGCCGTCTAAACTTTCAGTTAACAAACTAAAGTCATAATGGGCAATGGCTGCATCATAATGAATAGGCGGGGTTAAATATCCTTTTTTTACCATCTGTTGTAGTGGTAATTCGAAAATACACTTTTTAAAAAAAGAGCTGATACATGGCCGTGTGTAACCATGATAATGCTGCTGATAAATCCACCCGCTACCTAACCGATAAGGTGTAGCGGTTAAGCCAAGCACCTTTACCCTAGGATTCAGTGCACGAAAGTGCGCCAAGGTTTTATGGTATTGACCGCTTTCGTCCATACCCACTCGGTGGCATTCATCAATAATAATCAGGCTGGCGGGCTCTGGAAATCCGTCTAAGTTAGCAGAAAGTGACTGAATACTGGCAAAGACTGTTTTCGCTGTTGTATTTTTTTGGCCCAAACCCGCCGAAAAAACACCCGCTGGCGAACCCGTAGCAAGAAGTTTTTGATGATTTTGTTCAACCAACTCTTTTACATGAGCAAGGCAAATCACCCGACCTTTTGCCAACCGACCCAACTCTGCAATCACTAAGCTTTTACCTGCACCTGTAGGCAATACAATCACCGCAGGATCATCACTGTGACGAAAATGCTTTATGCACGCCTCAACTGCTTGAGTTTGGTAGTCTCGTAATATGAATGTTTGGCTCATGATGTTTAGAATAGTGATTAGGTGAAGGGACGGTAAATATTGCCCATAGAATAACATAGAGCCCAGGGTGTTTTACAAATTATAGAAGCCGTGGGTAATTCATCATTTAATTCGATTCAAGCTTGTATTTTACCGTAATAATTTCTGCCGGTTTTGAGTTACCTCAGGTAGAATGCCCACACTTCGATAATTGGTTATTTGGACATATTGTAGATGCAAATTAATCGTGTAGTGCTGACTGCCGTAGGCTGTGTTTTACTCGCTATGGTAACAATTCAAAGCGGCGCGTCTTTAGCAAAACAACTTTTTCCTTTAGTTGGGCCAGATGGCACCACTGCTCTGCGTTTAGGTTTTGCCGCTGCGGTACTTTGGTTAGTGTTTCGTCCTTGGCGAGCATTACCTCAGGGGCGAGATTGGCAAAGTATTATTATTTACGGTTTGTGTTTAGGTGGCATGAATATCCTGTTTTACCTCGCTATTGAGCGTATTCCGTTGGGGATAGCTGTGGCCCTTGAGTTTACCGGTCCTTTAGCCGTGGCTTTATTTGGATTTAAGCGAAAAAGCGATCTACTTTGGGTTGCATTTGCCATAGCAGGAATTGTTCTGCTAGTGCCTGATTTAGGCAGCGCACAAGGACTTGATCTTACAGGCTCATTAATGGCGTTAGGTGCCGGAGCCTGCTGGGCAGGTTATATCTTGTTTGGCACTCGTACAGGTAAAAAAGCGTCAGGAGGGATCACTGTCGCGCTAGGCATGACAGTAGCCGCTATTGTGATTGTGCCAATTGGTGCGGTAAACCAAGGTTTAGGCTTATTTGCTTGGCAAGTTTTACCCCTTGGCTTATTGGTGGGGATATTATCCAGTGCCTTGCCTTACTCCTTAGAAATGGTCGCTTTGCGAAATATGCAAACACAAACTTTTAGCGTGCTGATGAGTTTAGAGCCGGCGATTGCTGCTTTGGCGGGTTTTGTTATTTTAAGTGAACAACTAAGCTTCTTGCAGTGGACAGCCATTGGTTTGGTTATCATTGCCTCGATAGGCAGTAGTTTAACCCCTAAGAAAGCCGTTGAGATGGGAGCGTAAAGAGTTAGATAGAATTTTGTAAGCTACTGGTGAGTAATCGTTCGGAAGCACAGCCGTTAAAATCAATTATCAACGGCCTAAAGTGCGAATGAAAGTGAAGTCGTCGTATTTGCGACTTCACTTCCGTCGAATTAGCTAACACTGTTATTTTAGTTTAAATAACAATTGATAATTTAAATCCGAGTTTACGCTAGCTTAGCTAAGGTGAACTTGGTGTCTTCTGTACGCAACATATATAACGCGAAACATGCTGCCCACATTGGCCATGCAGCAAAAAACAATAGGTTATTGAAAGCGTCCATATACTGACTCACTGCTGATAAAGTAGAACCGCCGTGAAGCAAGAAAATCAAACCGTAAGTAATACGCTTTTTGACACCGGCTAAAAATGCGAATACCAGAATAAGTTGTAATGCGCCCAGCACATAAGCCATGGTTTCACCCATTCCCGGTATAGAATAAAAATGTTCAAAAATCCTAATACTGTGCCCAGGGTTGACGAACTTATCTAATGTCCAAACAAACATAACTAGGAAAACGCCTAGTCGTAGAGATAAAAGAGACCACTGTAAGCGGCTGCGAATTTCGTTAGGAAGAGCTTCACTCATATTAATTCCTTAGTTACACAATTAATTATTTTTATTCAACGTCGTTAATCGACGTAATGTTTGACGTAGATGAGATTTCAGCCTTTCTAGCGCCGTTTACCTGAGATCAGGAATACCATCAGACCGAGTTTTCTAATTTTTCTTTCAGCTTTTTTTAATTCAATAGAACTTTATCGGTAAGTCACACATATATAGAGACCAACAACATGAAAAGTTATTTGTACAAAATAGATATCTCGAAGCCACCTAGCCTATGAGCAACGCAAAAATCATCATGTTTAACTAAAGTAAAAAGATAATTATTTTTTATATAAATGAGCACATTTCCAATTATTTGTAATAAGTGTGCAATAAAAATCGAAACCGATGGGTCTCTAGGCTCAGAGAGATTAAATATAGGAACAGCAATGGTGATTAAATCACAACAGTTGTTAGTGGGTGTGAGTTTAGCATTAAGCTACCCCGTAGCAGCCCAAGACAATAATATTGAGCATGTAGTGGTTACTGGCGAGGCGCAACCGGCGATAGTTTTGTCTCCAAAGAACGCAGTCATTGATGGCCCCTTTGGAAAAGACAAAAACTTAACGGAAATTGCCCGTTCTGTGTCGTCCATTTCTGCTGATATGTTAGAGCAACTGTCTATTGATGATTTGCAAGACGTGCTAACCCTAGTCCCGAATACTTATTCTGCAAGTGGATTTGGTGCTCCTAGCCTTCCCACAATTCGCGGGCAATTAGGTGAATTATTTCAACAAGGCATGCGTCGTCAAGCCGGTAATAATGGTTTTGGGATCCCGCTATCATTTAACAGTGTGGGCCAAATTGACGTAGTAAAAGGCGCTCCTTCGGTCATTTTAGGAAGTAGCCAAAGAAACGGCGGCTTTGTTAATTTAAACAACAAAGTTGCTTCGTTATCTGGCACTGAAATTAAATTCCAAGCCAATGCCGGTAGCTGGCAGCATTACCGTGGTCAGCTAGATGTAAATACTGTCATTGAAGAAGGCAAAAGTGCCCTGCGTGTGAGCGCTGAATATATCGATAATGATAGTTATTATGACTTTAGCGGATTTCAAAGTGAGGATGTATTCGTTACATTTCATCTGCTGCCAGATAGCAAATCAAGTTGGGATATTAGTTTTGAATATTATGATGTGGATTTTACCGACAATGCTGGTATTAACCGACCAACACAAAATTTAATCGATCATGGCCTCTATATTACCGGTCAAGGTGTTCAACCCAATGGTTCGCAAGTACCAGGTGCATTTGCCGTTGTTTCTCCCACCGCTGAGGTGGAGATCCCTCGCAGCACAGTGTTAACCGATCCAGATAACATCAACAATGCACAAACCTTGGTTTTTCATAGCACATACCAACGAGAGTTGAACACCATTCATAGTTTAACTAATCGCAGTTATTTTCAATATTTAGACCGAGAAGAGATCGCGCAAAACAGTTTTGTTGAGATTATCGACGGCGCTAAAAGTGCGCAAAACCGGCTAGAAATACATTCAATTTGGCGAGCCGAACAACAGACCACCTGGGGTATCGACTTACGCTACAACGATGTTTTGGGTTACAGTCAATTTACCACCGAAGCTGACCTACCCATCGATTTATTGGGTAGCATTGAACAGCGTCGAATCCCATTAACGGACGCTCAAAAGGCTCGTTTAGTTGAGTTGCGACCTGGTGTATATGTTTCCCCTGGTGCAAATTACGATATAGATGATGATGGTATCAATGACTTTTCTTTATCTGACACCACAGATTCGACAACTTGGCAGACAGGTTTGTTTGTTGAACAGGAAAGTGAGTGGAGCGAGCGCTTTAGCACCACTATTGGACTCAGAGCAGATCACTACGATGTAGAGGCCAGAGACGCCCTTGCACCTCAAGGTCAAATTGCAGCTCAAGACAGCTATTCAACTTGGTTATATTCTGGCTCTGCCTCTGCCCGTTTTAAACTCACAGACGCTATGGTCTCATACGCGACTTATAGTTATAACGAAGCAACTTCCAATAGTATGGGCGGCGGCACAGTTTTGGGTGCAGACAATAAAATTAATCCACTGAACTTTGCAACCGAAAACACCCTTTACGAGTTGGGTTTGAAATACTCTCCTGCCGGCACACCTTGGTATGCCGATGCATCTATATTTGAACAAACTCGCAGTTTACGCAACCGAGATGGCAGTAATACAGGAATTGTTGCCAAAGGTTTTGAAGCACAGGTTTTTTATCAAGGTGAGGCCTTTTGGGCGAATCTTGGCTACAGCTATTTAGATGCTCGCTACGATAACTCTGCCAGTGCACAAGACTCTCAGCAAGTGGCTGATGCCTTTGACAACTCTCGCCCTGATATTATCCAAGGCACTGGCATAGGTGCACCTAACTTTGCAGGTTTTGAGGCCTCAAATCAGCGGGTACAAGGTATTCCTCAACAAACAGTTTCAGCCAATCTAGGTTATCAAATTTTTGATAACTGGGATGTCTCAGGCTCTGCTATTTACAGTAAAAGCTACCCGCTGGACTACTTAGCCACAGTGCTAATACGTGATCAAATCACCATAAACATTAACACTACTTTAGCGCTGTCTGAGCAATCAAGTTTGCGCTTAGAAGTGCATAATTTAACCAACGAAACAAATTGGCGCCCGGTGTTTGAAGGCGGCTATTTTGGATCAACTCTCGTTTTCCCTGAACTTCCCCGAAATGTTCAGTTAACCTATACCTATAATTTTAAGGCTTAAACCCAAGATGAACAGTAAACGTTTAATATTGGTCATTGTAATTGCTGCGTTAATCGCCAGCTTTTTTATCTTTGATCTTAACCAATACCTCACCCTAGAAAGCTTAAAAAGCAATCAACAATCATTGGCTGGATACATTGAAGCTAACTGGTTAGTGGCATTTTTTGGCTACTTAATTATTTATGCTGTTGCAACGGCTTTAAGCGTGCCAGGCGCAGCTATTCTGACCCTAGGCGCAGGCGCTTTATTTGGCTTTGGTTGGGGTTTGTTACTTGCATCATTTGCCTCAAGTATTGGCGCAACTTTAGCCTTCCTAGCTTCACGTTTCTTGTTACGTGATTGGGTGAAAAGTACTTTCTCAAAAAAGCTAGAGTCTATTGATAAAGGTATTGAAAAAGACGGCGCATTCTATCTATTGAGTCTACGCTTAGTTCCTATATTCCCTTTCTTTATCATTAACTTAGTAATGGGTGTCACCAGTATTAAAACCTGGACTTACTATTGGGTTAGCCAAGTGGGAATGTTAATTGGTACAGCCGTATACGTAAATGCCGGTACCCAGCTGGTTGAAATTAACCAACTGTCCGACATCATTTCTGGCGATTTAATTTTATCTTTTGTGCTGTTAGGTATCTTCCCTATCCTAGCTAAATTTATGCTCAGCGCATTACAACAACGTCGTGTGTATAAAGGCTGGAAAAAACCGAAAAAATTCGATCGTAATTTGATAGTGATAGGCGCAGGATCTGCAGGGCTAGTTACCGCTTATATTGCTGCTGCAGTTAAGGCTAAGGTTACCTTAGTTGAGCGTCATAAAATGGGTGGCGATTGTTTGAATACCGGATGTGTACCTTCTAAGAGTTTGCTGCACGCCAGTAAGTTAGCGCATATCCACCACACCTCTCAAAACGCCGGTGTTACTTATGACGCACCAAAAGTCGATTTTAAAGCGGTGATGAACAAAGTACATAGCGTGATTAAATCGATTGAACCCCATGATTCAGTGGAAAGGTATGAGTCACTAGGCGTAAATGTAGCCATAGGCGAAGCAACTATAGTGTCTCCATGGCAGGTAGATATTCAAACCGAAGACGGGGTGCAATCCCTAACCACTCGCAATATTGTTATCGCTACTGGTGCCCGTGCCTTTGTGCCTGATATTCCAGGGTTAAAAGACATTGATTATTTAACCGCCGACAACCTCTGGGAGATCCAGGAACAACCGAAGCGCTTGATCGTGCTTGGTGGTGGCCCAATTGGTTGTGAGCTATCTCAAGCATTTGGACGATTGGGAACCCATGTAACCCAAATTGAACGTGGCGAGCAGGTTTTAAGTAAAGAAGACCCTGATGCGGCTAAACATTTACAAATTCAGCTTGAAAAAGATGGCATTGATTTACGTCTTAACACTAGTGCAATGGCAGTTGAAACCACCAGCGAAGGCAATGTGTTAGTGGTTGAATTTGAAGGAAAACAAGAACGTATCCCCTTTGATAAAATACTGGTTGCCGTTGGCCGTCAAGCCAACCTGACAGGTTTCGGTTTAGACAAACTAGGTATTGAAACCGACCGCACTGTTGTTACCAATGACTTTTTACAAACTAAGTACCCGAATATATTGGCTGCCGGTGATGTTGCAGGTCCCTTTCAATTCACCCACACTGCCAGCCATCAAGCTTGGTATGCAGCGGTTAATGCGTTATTCAGACCCTTTAAAGTCTTTAAGGTGGATTACAGCGTAATTCCTTGGGCAACCTTTGCTGAGCCAGAAATTGCCACTGTGGGCCTAAATGAAGTGGCGGCTAAGGAAAAAGGAATTGAAGTGGAAGTCACTCGTTATGATATTGGCGGACTAGACCGAGCACTGGCTGATGATCACGCCCGCGGTTTTGTAAAAGTGTTAACCAAACCAGGCAAAGATAAGATTTTAGGGGCAACTATCGTTGGTGCTAACGCTGGCGAGTTATTAGCCGAGTTCGTGTTAGCCATGAAGCATGGTTTAGGATTAAATAAACTTTTGGGTACTATTCATATATATCCAACCATGGCTGAAGCCAATAAAAATGTTGCAGGAAACTGGAAGAAAAACAACGCACCTGAAAAATTATTGGCGTGGGTTGAGCGTTTTCACACCTGGCGTCGTAGCTAATCTAGGGCGTGTATAAATAAGCGGTTTTGATGAACCAGGATAAATATCAGCTTAAGCTGTTAACCAAGTTCTTCATAGCCGCTTTTAACTGCTTTTTTTTAGTTATTCCCATAAAGGATATTTAACGGAAATTAATATGTTTAGTTTTTTAAGTAAAATCATAAAAATCGGCAATAAAGCCCTTGTGACAAGTGTGCTATTGACCCTTTTAGTATGTGTGAAGTCGCAGGCGGCAGGGGTTGAGGATGTTTTTAATCACCGCTATGACAACTTCAATCAGTTACTGACGCAAGTGGTGAAAGTATCCGATGACAAAAAACAAACCCGTGTAAAATACCAACAACTTGCCAATAATAACGTCGCCTTAGAGGCCGTTTTAAGTACATTTTCTGCTGTCAGTAAAAGTCAGTTTGATGACTGGAGCGAGTCGCAACAATTGAGCTTTTTGATCAATGCATACAACGGTTTCACCTTAAAACTCATTGTTGATAATTGGCATGAGTTCAAACAAGGCGATGCCAAATCCATTCGTGATCTAGGATCTTTTTTTAGCTCTCCATGGGAAAAAGAATTTTTCACACTTTTCGATAAAACACATAACTTGGATGACATTGAGCACGAAATGATTCGAAAATGGTTTAAAGAACCTCGTATTCATGGTGCATTAGTCTGTGCTGCGGTATCCTGCCCTCCTCTGCGGAATGAAGCCTTTAGGGCAGACCAACTAAACTCCCAACTGGATAGTCAAATGCAGCTATTTTTAGCCGATGGGAGTCGCAATGAAATCATCATTGATGGTCAACAAATTGAAGCGTCCCTTTCATCTATTTTTATGTGGTACCGCGAAGACTTTGAGAAAGGTGATAAAGGATTTAACTCGTTGTATGACGTATTGAGTGTTTACAGTGATGCATTAATCCCTAGCCTTAGCACGACCAACCAAGCAGACAGCAGTAATGCCCAGATGCAGAGACAGATTATCAAAAAAGGCAACTACCCCATCTCCTTTAAAGAGTATGATTGGCGTTTAAATGATGTGGCAAACTTTTAAGGTACCCAAGATAATGTCAGTTAAACATCCTATGCTTCTGGCCATTGTTATGCTGTTGCTTGTCTCCACAGGCGGATGGCCATTAGCCCATGGCCAAGAAGCGCAGCTTGCCAACGCCACTAAAATGGCAAACAGCCCACAATGGCAAAAAACCTTAAATGAAGCCAAAGGAGAAACTGTCTATTTTTACGCTTGGGGTGGCTCAAAGCCGGTAAATGATTATTTACGCTGGGCAGCACGGGAAGTTGCGAGTCGTTACAAGGTGCGGTTACGCCATGTCAAAGTGGCGGATATCAGTGAAGCCGTCAGTCGCTTAAAAGCCGAGTCGGGTAACAAAAGTGCCATCGACTTACTTTGGATAAACGGTGAGAATTTTAGCTTTTTAAAACAACAAGAATTATTACTCGGAAATTTGTGGACAGGCATTCCCAATGCCGCATTACTGGCAACCCAAGCACTTTCATTAGAAAATGATTTTGGTGTGCCCATTGATGGCTTTGAAGTGCCTTGGGGCGTGGGTCAATTTAATATCATTGCCACTAACGGTCTTTTGGCAACTAACAGCCTTGAAACACAAAACCGCAAGATTACCCCTGAAAGTATTCTGCAAGCAGCTAAACAGCTCCCAGGACGACTCAGTTACCCACGACCACCGGAATTCCATGGCACCACATTTTTAAAGCAGCTTTTAGTTGCCCTTAGTGATAGCGATGCACGTTTATTTGCATATGCCAGCCCAGAAGCACAAGCAACATTGTTACCATTGCTGTGGGATTATTTGGACCAATTACATCCTCTAATTTGGCAACAAGGCCGGGCCTTCCCTAGCTCGAATACAGAACAACTTGCACTGTTGCAGCAAAAAACACTAGATTTGACGGTGAGCTTCAATCCCAATCAATTGATTAAAGAACAGAAAGAGCAGCGCCTGCCCTTATCGGCACAGCGATTGTATTTTAGCCAAGGGGCGATCACGAATAGCCACAACTTGGCGATCCCAAAGGGTGCCCAAAGTCCTGCGGCTGCCAAAGTTGTGATTAACTTCTTGCTAAGTGAGCAAGCTCAGCAACAAAAATTGCAAGGCAGTTGGGGGGATCCAACGGTAATCACCCCGTTATTGGATCCAGCATCAACCTTACCCTCGCAACAAGAATTGCATAGCTCTTGGCAGCAAGTTATAGAAGATCAATGGCAACAAAAATACGGCGCTTAATCCTCACCGCAGGCTGGTTTATTGTTACCTTAGTGGCAGGACTCCCCTTGTTTGGTATCATCGTCGGATTATGGCCGTCGGTGACGATTTCCTGGGATGATGTGAGCCATTTTTTTGCGTATAACGGCTTGGCATCATCTATTTTAAGTACGCTTTTTCTATCGTTATTTGCGCCTTTATTAGCCCTTTACATTGGGTTTATGGTGTACAGTCAATATCGCTTTAACCCTCGTTGGCAAGCGCTGGAAAAACGTCTCGCGCCTCTATTATCCTTGCCTCATTTGGCCGTCGCACTGGGTTTAGTCTATCTATTTAGTTCAGGCGGATTATTGTGGTCATCCTTGTGGGGAATATTTGGCGCAACTGCGCCAGAATGGTTAGGCTTACCCCATAAAAGTATCGCCACTATGTTACTTGCTATCAGTATCAAAGAAGTGCCCTTTTTCCTTTTAATCTTCAGCGCCCTTGGTCGTCAGTTACCCATTAAAAATTGGTTATTACAAGGCAGAGCTCTGGGCTATAGTGAAATGGCGAGTTGGTGGTTGTTAGTCTTTCCGGTTTTATTGAAACAATCACGTTTAGCCTTACTCGCAGCCATGGCGTATTCATTATCAGTGCTAGACATAAGTTTGTTGGTTGGCCCTAATATCCCAGAACTCTATGCGGTTGTACTCTACAACTGGCAGACAGGTTTTACTGTTGAAGAGCAAAACGTTGCCTTTATTGGTAACCTAGTGCTTATTGCCCTGCTGAGTATGTTAATTGCTGGGATTTATTTACATGAGTGGTGGTCGGTCACAACATTACGTCGTCACGCTGTAAAACGGACATCTCTAAAAATTGTGCCCATAAGCCGCCTATTTACCCATTGGCTTGGCTTTTTTAGTCTATTAACCCTTGCCATTTTAGTCACCTTTTTAGTCTGGTCTTTAGGTTGGAATAATCAAGAGATTGTGCAAAGCTCAAGTGCGATCAATTGGTCTTTTTCCTTATGGCAAGACGAATGGTTTTTTATCCAAGCACCGCTCATCAACAGCCTCTACATTGCATTGTGTAGCGCAATTATTGGGGTGTTAACCACCTTATTGGCCTTGGAGTTACAACGTCAAAATAAACACTACTTACCGGATTATATTTGGTTAATGGCTATTCTATTGCCCCAGTTGAGCATGGTTTATGGTTGGCAAATATCCCACACAGCAATACATGGTGGATATCATAGTGGCTGGGTGATTATGTCTCACTTGCCTTTCACCTTTGCTTATAGCTATTTAGTGTTGCGTGGCCCTTTTCAAAGTTTAGATCGCCGTTATGAATTAGTTGCAGCAAGTTTTGGCTACAACTATTGGCAGCAGTTTTGGAAAATTCGCTTCATGTTATTGCGCCCTGCGCTGTTAAGTGCCCTCGCAATCGCCTTTTCTGTGAGTGTTGCTCAATATATTCCCACTTTAATGATTGGTGCAGGAAGAGTAACCACCATCACCACAGAAGCCGTGGCGATTGCCACAGGAAATGAACAAAGTATCACTGCCATCTACATGTTGGTTCAAGCTGTATTGCCTTTTGTGGCCTTTTTGTTAGCCAGTGTAGTATCACAACGCCTTAGAGGAAGTTTCGATGTTTCGCATTAATAACTGTCAGATTTTCATAGAAAATGGATGCATCGAGCTGCCAGACATATGCCTACAGAATGGGGAGTTGTTAGTGCTAACCGGCCCCAGTGGTATGGGTAAATCGACGTTTTTACATTGGCTTTTAGGGGACACAGTAGAGCATGCAAAAGTCAGTGGTGAAATAATATTAAACGATATTCAGCTCAATCCCCTGAATATTGAGCAGCGCCGTTTAGGCTTGTTGATGCAAGATGTGCATCTATTTCCCCACCTAAGGGTGATAGACAACATTTGTTTCGCCCTGCCTTCTCACTTGAAAAATGAAAAAGATAAAAGCCTAACTCAGCACCAGCGTCGTGAACTTGCCCTTAATATGCTAAACGAAATTGATATGGGTTATGTTGCCAACCACTTTGTTGAACAATTAAGTGGTGGCGAGCGCTCACGGGTAGGTTTGGTAAGAGCTTTGGCAAATGAACCTAAGGCTCTGCTTATGGACGAACCTTTTGCTGCACTGGACCCGAATACCAGCGAGCAAGTAAGCCAATGGGCATTTTCTCAACTCCGAACCAAAGGTGTGCCCAGTATTATGGTCAGCCACGATTTAAATAACATACCGCCCCAGGCTCAGCATATGGATTTAGCTGATTTTTATCGCAGTCTATAATAATGAAAAGAACATAAAATAGTGACTCGTCCACAGGCACAAACAATATTCAATAAGGTAAACTATGATTGACCCGCTATTAAATCGGCTTTTGAAGAAACCCCTTTGCAGCCTAGCTAAACAGTTAATAAAAAGAGGTGTTAACGCTGATACTGTGACCTTTGTGGGTTTTGTTATTGGTATGCTAGCCATACCTGCAATCATATTTGGACACTATCTTTTGGCACTGTGTCTAATTTTGTTAAATCGATTAGGAGACGGGTTAGACGGTGCCATTGCCCGCGAAACAACGCCATCAGATGCCGGCGGTTTTCTGGATATCACTTTAGACTTTATCTTTTACTCTGCCATTGTATTTGCGTTTATCTGTGCCAACCCTGTAGAAAATGCTGTTGCTGGCAGCTTTCTTATGCTGTCGTTTATGGCCACCGGTGGTAGCTTTTTAGCCTTTGCGATTATGGCAAGCAAACATGGTATCGACAGCCCCAACTACCCACAAAAAAGCTTGCATTATATGGGTGGTTTGGCGGAAGGCTTTGAAACCATTTTAGTCTTATGTCTATTTTGTTTGTTGCCGAATCACTTTGTACTCATCGCCAGTGTGTTTGCAGTTATATGTTGGTTAACTGCAATCATCCGCATTTGGGTTGGTTACCGCACGCTTTTGGCCACCAAAGACTAATGGTTATTGTTACTGGGTTTATCACCAAATGGCATTAATAACACAGTGCTAATCCCGGTATTGCTAGCCTCATCTGTATATTCCTTTAATCCCAACACCAGTCCATCATCCCCTGCCTTAGCTTGTTTAGTATAACTGTTAAAAAGGCGATCCCAAATGGACAAACAAAAACCATAGTTACTATCGGTCTCTTTTACTACTTGACTGTGATGAATACGATGCATGGCTTGAGTAACGATAAGTTTGCGTAACGGCCACTCTAACCAATTGGGTAGTTTAATATTACTGTGATTAAAAATAGCGCTGGCATTGAGCAGTATTTCGAATATAAGAATAGCCTCCACCGGTATACCAAGTATCAATATCCCCAACGCTTTAACCAATAAACTTAAAGCGATTTCGATGGGGTGGAAACGTAGACCAGTGGAAGCGTCGAGATGAGGATCGGCATGATGAACTTTATGCAACCGCCACAAAATGGGCACACGATGAAAAACACGGTGCTGCCAATAAATTAAGCAGTCAAGCATGACCACAGATAAGAAAATAGCCAACCAATCTGGCAGCCCTAGGATATTAAACACCCCAAAGTGAATATTATTTGCGTAAATAGCGACCACAGCCAACCCTGCTGGAACCATCAAGCGACCAACCAGCGCACCACAAAAAACCAGAAAGAAGTTGCTAAGCCACCTTTTCGAGCGAGGCACAGGAGAAACTCTATTGGGCAATAATGCCTCCCATACCATCATCACTACCAATACCGTTAAAAAGCTACCTATTCGTAACCAAGCTTCATTTTGCATAAAATTTTAATACCACTTAAAAACTGATTAAAAAACAAAGATTAAAACAATTACTGACCATACTTACATGTTCATATATCATAAGCCGATAAACCAACAATAATACATTAAGTTCGGAGTTCACATTATGAAGACCTTGGTTAGCCTCATTAGCTTTCTTGCTATTTTACTTGTTGCCCTACCTGGCCCTCTATACAAATTTGGAATTTTAGAGTTAGGTCCCGCATTCACGGCCTTACGTTACGGTGTTTTTGCAGGTATTGGCGCTATTGTGCTAATTTTAATTCAAGTGATCTTTTTACGGAAAAATATTAGCTGGGCGAATGTGGCTGTATCCGCAATTTTTGCATTAGTGGCTGTAGGCTTACCCCTCAGTATTATGAGCAAAGCAAAGTCAGTCCCTCCTATTCATGACATTTCAACTGATCTTACTAATCCACCTAAATTTATCGCCATTGCTCCCCTGCGCGCTGATGCACCTAATCCAGTTGAGTATGCAGGTGAAGAAACGGCTAAACAGCAAAAAGAAGCTTACCCACAACTAACCTCTCAAATATACTCTGAGCCTTCCTCGCAGGTCTTTTCTGCAACAGAGGCAGCCATAAAAGAATTGGGTTGGGAACTCGTCAATGCAGACAAATCATTAGGTATAATTGAAGCTACGGATACTACCGCTTGGTTTGGCTTCAAAGATGATGTGGTAGTGCGAATTGTCACCTCTGGTGCAGACACTATTGTTGATATACGCAGTAAATCCCGTGTGGGAAGAAGTGACCTTGGTAAAAATGCTGAGCGGATCCAGCAACTCTTTACTACAATCAACAATAATCTATAACGGTACGCGGCCCCATAGTTTTATCTGGGAAAAACTATGGGGCTTTTTCTATTTAGCTAAATTGGACTAGGGCTAACATTTAGCCAAGTTCTGAGAAATTGTATCTTCCCTGTTATGCTTTTTAATTCAATGCTTTCAGCCTTTGAATTCTAACGTTTTGGTTACTTTAATTAGGATTTAATGATTCAGAAATGAGACGTTTTTTAAAATCTATTCACTCGAGATTAGTCTTGCTCATTTGTTTAGTTGCGTTACCAGGTGCACTAGCAGTGGTTTACATGTCGGTTATAGAGCGTGACCATGCGATTAAAGAAGCACAAGAAGAAGCGCTTAAAACCACCGAGATAACAACGACATTTCAATCTCTGCTAATTAAACGAACTGAACACTTTTTAAAGAACCTAGCGACTTTTGATGCGGTGTTAACCCCTGAATCTCCAGATTGTAGCGCCCTTTTGGCAGATATTTTAAAAATTAACGATATCTACATAAATATTGGTGTGCCTAAAGCCAATGGCGACTTAATTTGTAACGCCAACCCCAACTTCCTCGACGAAACGATAAACGTCGCAGACCGTCCATATATTCAACAAGCTATTTCAACAAGGCAATTTTCCATCGGGGAATATCAAATAGATCGGGCGGCAAATGTAGCCAGCATAAACTTTGCCTATCCAGTTTTTGATCCAGTAAATAATGAACTAGTCAGTATCGCCGTCGCAGTGCTGTCTCTTGATTGGTGGAGTAAACAACTTTCTGATTCTCAACTTCCTACAAATTCAGTTGCTTTCATTACAGACCGAGAAGACAAAATCATTGCCGCTTTTCCTAGTAATCCCGATTTATTAGGAACAAAACTATCGATGATTCAGCCAGGTTTATACCACTATCATTCAGCATCAGAACTCGATAACCAATCACGCATATACATAAAAAAACCATTGTTCACAGATAGTGAACTTGTGAATATTATAGTGGGAATTCCTTTTCAAGAAGAGATTGACGCTATCAATTCGCGTTTAATTTTAACCGGCGTAACTTTACTTTTTATCATATTTGTAATGATTATTATCGCCAGTTTAGGGATTCAAAAAACCTTAGTTACCCCCTTAAGAAACCTTATTCAATCCACTAAAGATCTAGAACAAGGAAAAGATATTAAAACGTTGCCCCTTCAGGGTGCATCTGAATTAGTAGCATTACAACGACGCTTTAGTGTGATGGCGAAAACACGCCTAGATGCCGAAAGACAACTATTTAACAGTCAAAAATCACTGATAAAAAGTGAAAATGAATTTTCTGAACACATCAAAAAAACACCACTCGGTTGCATTTCATGGGATAAAAACCTCATTTGCACTAAGTGGAATAAATCTGCCGAAAGAATTTTTGGTTACAAGGCTGATGAAGCTATCGGTAAACATGCTTCTGACCTTATTTTACTCCCTGAATTACAAGAAGAACTGTGGAATATTTATCAGTTACTGTTAAACCAAAAAGGGGGTGAAAATAATACTAATGAGAATCTCACCAAAGCCGGGGATATCATTACGTGTGAATGGCACAGTACACCCATTCTGGATCAGCATGGTAGTGTTGTAGGCGTGACTTCTCTGGTTCAAAATGTGACCAAAGACAAGCAAAATGAGGAACAACTCAAATTAGCAGCAAGTGTATTCTCCCATGCCCGTGAAGGCATCATCATTACAGATACTAAAGGCGATATAATTGATGTAAACCAAACTTTCGTCAATATTACCGGTTATGCAAAAGAAGAAGTTTTAGGAAAGAACCCTAGTATTTTGAAGTCTGATCGCCAGTCTGATGATTTTTATCAAAAGCTATGGCTATCTATTTCTAAACATGGCTTTTGGTGCGGAGAAATATGGAATAAACGCAAGAACAATGAAATTTACGCACAGCTGCTAACCATAAGTGCAGTTAACGATGAAAATGGTAATGTTAAGAACTATGTGGCTATTTTTACTGACATTTCGGAGTTTAAAGAGCAGCAACTTAAGCTTGAACATATGGCTCACTACGATGTTTTGACAGACCTTCCAAACCGTACATTGTTAGCAGACCGTTTAAGAATCGCCATATCCCATAGTAAACGCAACGAAAAGCTATTAGCGGTAGTATTTTTAGATTTGGATGGATTTAAAGAGATTAATGATTCCCACGGGCATAGCTTAGGGGATGAACTACTGGTTATTATCGCTTCTCGATTGAAAGAAACGATGCGCGAATGCGATACCTTATCCCGTTTCGGTGGCGATGAATTTGTGGCTGTGTTAGCCGATCTGCAGACACAACAAGATTTTATCCCCATAGTTAATCGCATGTTGAAAGCGGCTTCTGTGCCTATAACCATTGATAACCTTACTCTCAAAGTTTCTGCAAGTATTGGGGTTACCTTGTACCCAGCAGACCAGACAGATGCGGATCAACTTATTCGTCATGCTGACCAAGCAATGTACTTAGCTAAACAAAAGGGTAAAAACTGCTACCACCTTTTTGATATTAAATCTGAAGATGCGATTAAAGTTCGTAACCAAACCTTGTTCAACATCAAAAGTGCTTTAAACAAGCGCGAATTTGTCCTGTTTTACCAACCTAAAGTCAATATGCAAACAGGGGAAGTTGTTGGTGCAGAGGCTCTGATTCGTTGGCAACATCCACAGCGTGGTTTGTTATCTCCAGCGGAATTTTTGCCCTACATAGAGAACCATCAACTTAGTATTGAGGTGGGAGAATGGGTAATTGAAGAAGCATTGCAACAATTAGGCAAATGGCAAAAAAACAACCTCATGATTCCCATAAGCGTGAATGTGGGTGCATTACAAATTCAACAACGTAATTTTGCCGACCGACTTAAAGCTCTGCTTATGGCTTACCCTGAGATTTCCCCAAGTTATTTGCAACTTGAAGTACTCGAGACCAGTGCTTTGGGTGACTTGCTTGATGCGTCCGAAACAATGAACAAGTGTATAAAGTTAGGTATTAGTTTTGCCATAGACGATTTTGGGACGGGATACTCGTCATTAACCTATTTGAGAAGACTACCTGCTAGTTTAATCAAAATAGACCAAATATTTATTCGAGACATGTTAATTAATCCCGAGGACAGAGCCATAGTAGCTGGCATAGTTGCTCTTGCAAAATCCTTTAATCGAAAAGTCATAGCTGAAGGAGTAGAGACCATTGAGCATGGTATTACTCTACTGCAACTGGGTTGTGAACTGGCTCAAGGTTACGGTATAGCGCGTCCTATGCCCGCACAGGACATAATCGAGTGGTCAGCTAACTGGAGGACAGAACAGGTCTGGAAAACATGGTCGGATGATAATCAAGATTAACATCACTTATTAATATGATGATGGAGTGTTTTTCTAGCCAAAAATATACTGTGCTGAGTCCCTTTTCTTTTCTGCGAGCTAACTTCACGTGTATCCACGTCAAAGCCTGCATCTTTTAGACGCACGCTAAATAAATAATCAGGTCCTGCGGACCAAACAGCCAACATACCTTTTGGTCTTAATACCTGATAAATATCCTTGAGCCCCTGCGTAGAATAAATCCAATTGTTATCACCATGGGTAAGGCCTTCTGGACCGTTATCAACATCCAGTAAAATCGCATCAAATGTTGGTTTTTTGGTAGACAATAGTAACTTTACATCGCCGACAATAACCCGTGCACGGGGATCATCAAGTGGCCGCTTTGCACATTCACCCAATGCTCCTTGATTCCAAGTAACCACTTCTGGAACTAACTCTGCCACAGAAACTTGAGCACTTTGGTTAACGACCTTTAAGGTTTCAGCTAAAGTGTACCCCATGCCTAAACCACCTACTAGAACATGAGCATTATCAGCGTCTTTTAAGTAAGCGCAACCCAACTTAGCAAGTTCTTTTTCTGAATTAAAAACGCGACTATTCATTAATTCGCCGCGTTTACCCGTTAATCGGATGGAAAACTCTTTCCCTCGTTGAGAAAGTGTCATTTCGCCACCATTGGGAATGGCAGCGGAATCTAATTGAACCCATGGGAGCATATTGATTGAGCCTAAAAAAGTAAGGAAACGACCCCACAGATTAACATAATTTTCAGATTTACTAAGTACAAAAATAGAGCTAACAAAGAATCCGTCATATCCACCGACTTCCTTGTTAAATGGTGAAGTATTTAATTTAAAATTGGTTACAATATTAGATTAGTTAATTGAGAATTTTTAAAGAGATCAGAATGAATAAACTGCGAATTAAGAAAATTGCGCAAGCAAGCGCCATAGTATCCTTATCAATGTCTTTTGTTATCGCCTGTTCCAATACTGACATGAAGGATGCTCCTAGCTATAACGCAGCATCCAATAAGAAAGTTCCTGCGACTAAATTTGATCTATCTAACTGGAAAATTACAGTGCCTGTGGATATGGACAATAATGGCAAAATTGATGAGATCGATGTTGCTGAAATCCAGAGCTATATGCACCCTGACTTTTTCTATTTAGATGAAAACGGCGGTATGGTTTTCGCCACTCCCAACAAAGCAATTACAACAGCTTCATCAAGCAATACACGCAGTGAATTACGCCAAACTTTCCGTGGTATCAATAAAAAAATAAAAACCAAAGCTCCTGGTAATAACTTTGCATTAGCTGCGCACCCTTTAGCTACCAAGTTTGCCTCAATTGGCAGCAAAATAGATGCAACCCTGAAAGTAGACCATGTGGCCTTGCGAGCAAAAAATCCCAACACTCCCGCAGCTTATTCAGTGGTGGTAGGACAAATTCATGCAACCAAAGACGACAAAGTCATTGCCAAAAACCAAGGTTTTGGTTGGGGCAACGAACCCATAAAAATTTATTTTAAAAAGTGGCCAAACCATCAAACAGGCTCGGTTTTTTGGAACTATGAACGCAACCTCCCTAAAACAGATCCTAATCGCACAGATATTGCCTACCCAGTGTGGGGAAACACATGGGAGAATCCTAATGAACCTGGAGATGCAGGTATCGCTTTAGGTGAAGAGTTTAGTTATCGCATAAATGTGTACGAAAACACTATGTATCTGACGTTTAGCGCAAAAGGTAAAGATGATGTGAAATACCAAATAAACCTTGCCAATAATGTTGATGCTTATGGCAAGGTTGATAAAAAAGATAATCCATTAGGGTATGCAGGCGACGCCCATTACTTTAAAGCGGGTGCCTACAATCAGTGCAGTACTAAAGACCAAGCTGACAGCCTATGGTATGCAGGATGTTTAGGTACGGGAGATTGGGAAACTGACAAGAATAATGGCGACTATACCCAAGTTACCTTTAGTCAATTAACCTTAAGTCCACCAGCGGTGGAATAACGTTACAATCAATTGAGAAAATCTTCTAAAAACCACGCCGACAACTCATGTCGGCCATGTAAGTTACTTTTCTGATATAAGCTTGAGGCTTGCTGTCTAACAGTGGCCTCTTTTGTTTCTCTGACAGAGGCGATTTCTTTTAAACTTAACCCCTTTAAAATCAATATCGCAACCTGTTGTTCACCCAAGGTCAAATTCCAGTCGTTAAATTGAGCTTGTATTACTTGGCCATAATGTTTGCGTTCGCTTTCCATTTCGCCACTGAGGGTCTGAATTTGCAAATTTGCATCTTTAAGTTTGGTGGCTAAACGATTTAATGAGCGAGAACGCAAGCGCAAATCGTGAATAAGCAGTAAAGCTCCAATAGCTGACACAATAACAATTATAGTTTCCCCTAACACATGCCAAAGAGGCACATTTAGCGTAATATCGACAAACACATCCATGGCATTAAGTACCATGATTGTAATTAGCACCAAAATGATAATTCTATCTTTCATTTACACTCCAACTATTTAAATTTTACCCCTAACTCGACTCTATCGAACATATGTTCGATGCCCTGTCCTACATGTGTTTATTGTTAAATAGCCTACTGATATCAATAATATAGATACTGACTTCAGGAGTGAGCTGCACAATTCAATGTATTACCTATCAACAATCCAAAAATTCATTTTAGCCTTGGTGCTTTTATGGCCTTCATGGGTGTTTGCTACGCAATTAACCCTCAATGATGTTCTAGATGCCGCGTTAGAAGTTCACCAGCGAGACAACAAACAAAACTCATCAAAAATCACCATTCAACAACCCACAGATTCTTGGTTGGCTAGCCCCCCGAGTGTGGGACTTTTATATATGCACAACCAGCAAAACCTCGGTAGCAAAGAAGCCGAACTCAGCTTGAATCTAGCCATAAAGTCTCGTTTACAAACTGAAATCGACCAGCAACTACAAAGCTCAGTGCCGATAATTCAACAACAAGCGTTACAACAACAAGCTTTATACTTATCAGGACTGATCAGATTTATTATTTGGGAATATAAACTGCAGCACGTTTACGCTAAACAAGAGCAGCAAAAACTGACTGTTTTAAATAAATTACTTTCCCATTATACGCTACTAGAGGAAGCTGGGAACACCCC
Source organism: Aliiglaciecola sp. (assembly GCF_039982535.1). NCBI lineage: Bacteria > Pseudomonadati > Pseudomonadota > Gammaproteobacteria > Alteromonadales > Alteromonadaceae > Aliiglaciecola > Aliiglaciecola sp. The sequence continues at coordinate 20,715 of NZ_JBDWYG010000082.1, read as the reverse complement.
CGCCTATCTAACCTTATTGATCCAACAAGAAAGCATACAGGTTCAACTCTCCTTATTAACGCACCAGAATCAAACCCAAAGGTTATTGGCTCAATATTCGGCGCTAACTGGATTGAAAATCCTGCCAGAGAATACTATCGAGGCTCTCTACAATGAACATGCAGGTGCAATTAACTTGCACCCTGATATTCAGGCCCTAGATGCGACCTGGCAAGCAAACATTGCACAAATTAATGCAGCGTCCAACCATGCAAAACCTTGGAATCTTTCGCTATTTGCTAAACACAATGAAACAGCAGGTATTAGCGACAATCAATTAGGGGTAGGACTAGATATATCTCTATCAATTGGAAACAACTTTACACCTACTCAGTATAACCAATTTATGCTGATGCAATCTCAATATGCGCTAGAACGAAATCGCTTACAACAACAAATTCAACAAGCTATCAGTAATGCTAAAGCTCAATTGGAGCTGAGCGAGGCACGAGAAAGCTTACTTAAGAAATCGTTACTCTTAACTCAGAAGCTGCAACCCACCTTAGATAAGTTACTTAAAGCCAATACAACAGAACAAGAGTGGATATTAAGACGAACCTTAGAAGTTGTAGAAATCCAAGGTCAATATGCCATTAACCAAATTAATTTAGCCAAAAATATAGCCACACTTAATCAAGCAGCAGGAAAATCCTTATGAAAGGTTTCGCAAAATCTATTTTTATTGCCACCAGTTTAATGGCCATCACTTCCGTTTCGGCACAACAGCTGAGGCTTGATATAACGGATCTTAAGGATTTAGCACTGCTTACAAAACAAGTAGAAGCAGTTAATGAATATGCTGGGCGAGCGACTTTAGGTGAAGTGTCGGAATTACCCGGTGAAGGTTACACAATTCGCTCGCCGTTAACGGCTCAGCAGGTTCATTTTCTGCACCCGGTAGGCACAACACTCAATGTTGGTGAGAATTTTGTGGAGTTAAGCGGACCAGAAGTACATCACTATTTTAGTCAGTATCAGCTCAAAAAGTCATTATTTGACCTCAGCAAACAACAATATCAAAAGAATAAAGCATTGTTTGCCCAGGCATCTATCTCGCAACAAGCCTGGTTAGACATCAGCAAAGCCTATTTTGCAACCAAACTCGAATATGACGAAATGCAGCACTTTTTTGAATTGGTGGCGGGCTTTGATGAAGAAACAGAAACCTTAACCTTAAAAACCCCCATTCACGGCGTAGTGCATTACACTCACTTTGCATCATTAACTGAAGGTGACGTTATTGCCCGAGCCATTCCCTTGGAAAGTATCAGGTTGAGCTTTAATATACCTCATGAACAAGTAGCTAATCTTGCTTATTTAACCACTCCATCTCCTCAATGTAGGCTAAATATAAGCGCCGTCGAAAGTGTTACAACACAGCTGTCTACTAAGGTATGGAGCGAACCTTTAACAGCTCAGTGCCCTTACAATTTAGGACAGAGCGTATCAGTCACACCATTTTTTAAACAACAGGCTTACTTGGTGCCTAAACAGTCGGTTTTTTCCTTGAACGGCGCCCAGTTTGTATTTGTGAAATCCGCAGATCAATTACAGCCCGTTAAGATCAACCTCACCAGTAGCCGTGGTCAAAACTATACGGTCACCAGTGAAACACCCTTAACAAATAGCTCGATACTCATCAGCTCCGTTAGCGCCGCTCAGGGTATGTTGTTAGGTTTGGGGAGTGAATAAATGTTAGCTAAGTTGATACGCTTATCCCTTACCCAACGGGTGTTCATTTTATTATTGGCCGTTGGGGTAATGATGACAGGCGTGGTCTCGTGGATGAATATTCCCATCGACGCCTTTCCTGATATTTCCCCCACACAGGTGAAAGTCATCTTAAAAGCGCCAGGGATGACAGCCGAAGAAATTGAAGCTCAAGTTACCCTGCCCCTTGAAACGGAGTTATTGGGGATCCCAAACCAACAAATTCTGCGCTCTACTACCAAATATGCGATTACCGACATTACTCTTGATTTTATCGAGGGCACCGACATTTACTGGGCCAGACAACAAGTCGCGGAGCGCTTAAACAATATTTTGAGCACACTGCCCGCAGGTCTTGAAGGTGGTATTGCGCCAATGAGCACTCCCTTGAGTGAAATGTTCATGTTTTCATTAGAAAACCCCAAGCTAAGCCTGCTTGAACGTAGACAAATACTGGAGTGGGAAATCCGACCGCTACTTAGAACCATAGATGGGGTTGCCGATGTTAATATTTTAGGTGGCTTCGCAAAAACCTATCAGATTACGCCGGATCCCGTAAAACTGTCAGCCATAGGTTTATCTTTCACCCAATTGGCCGAGCACATTCAGGCAACTAACCTAAATGGTAATATTGGTCGTTTGGATATAGGTAACGATGCGCTCATTATTCGTGGTGAGGGACGGGTTGAGAGCATAGAGCAAATTCGAGATATGCAAATCAAATCCAGTGGGCAACATAGCATACGTTTGTCGGATGTGGCAGAGGTCAGTGTCGGTCACTTAACCCGTTATGGTTCTGTTACACGCAATGGTCAAGAAACCACTGAGGCCATTGTTATTTCACTGAAGAATGCCAATACCGCCCAGGTCATTGAAGGGGTAACAGAGAAACTAAAACAGATTGAAAAGACTTTACCTGAAGGTTCGCAAATTAATGTTTTTTACAACCGTAAAAATTTAATCGACACCGCCATAGGCACCATTCAAGAAGCGCTGTTGATTGCGGTAATTCTGGTCATTATTGTATTAACTCTATTTTTAGGGAATATTCGAGCAGCATTGGTTGTGTCAATGATACTGCCCCTTTCAGCATTGAGTACATTTTGGTTAATGGACAGCGTGAATATGTCCGCCAACTTAATGAGTTTAGGCGGTCTTGTTATTGCTATCGGCATGCTAGTTGATGCATCGGTGGTGGTGGTAGAGAACGTGGTTAATCAACTCAGTAAGAAAACGCCATTACCGAAATTACACCTAATATTTCGAGCCTGTAAAGATGTGGCTGTGCCAGTGGCTTCTGGCACCATTATAGTCATCATCGTATTTTCACCGCTGCTCACATTGACCGGTCTGGAAGGAAAACTCTTTAAACCCGTGGCGATGACAATTGTATTTGCCATGTTTTGTGCACTGCTGCTGTCATTAACCGTTATTCCTGCATTGGCTTCAGTCTTAATTAAACAACATGACGCCAAAGACCCTCGTTTTCTTAGCGCTTTAAAAAGTGCTTATAGTCGCACCTTGTCTAAGGTATTAGCCCGCCCTACTTGGCTGATCATCGGCATACTGGTTGCACTGGGTATTAGTGGGGTTCAGTTTGTTTATTTAGGTAAAACCTTTATGCCAGTATTGGACGAAGGCGATATTATTGTACAGCTTGAAAAAACGCCGAATATAACCTTGAAAGCGTCTACTGCACTGGATATTCAAATTCAAAATGCATTGCTTGAACAGATACCTGAAATTAATCAAATTGTTGCTCGCGTTGGTGCCGACGAAATTGGCTTAGATCCCATGAGCCTCAACGAGACCGATATATTTATGGAGTTAACACCGCCATCCCAATGGCGATTTAGTACTAAATCAGAGTTAGTGGATGCTATTCGGGATGTACTAAAACAGTTTCCAGGCATTAACTTTGGTTTCACTCAACCGATTCAAATGCGAGTTTCAGAAATGCTCACTGGTAGCACTGGCGATGTGACCATTAAGGTATTTGGCCAGGATCTAACCGAGTTGGCGCATTTAGCCTCTCGTATCACTGAAATAACCAGAGCCACCACAGGCAGTGTTGATGTCAATACGGCAGTGACCGAAGGTGGAGAGTTTTTAAATATTCGCCTCAAACCAGAAGTTGCCCAACGTTATGGGATGAACATAACTGAACTGTCTGACTATTTACGTTCACAATTTGAAACCGTGGCGATCTCCGAAATAATTCAAGGCAAACGCAAGACCCCGGTGGTATTTGCTACATCGGCCAATACCGCACTGCGTCCTGGGACCTTGGATGAAATTAGAAACAATTTGATTTTATTACCGGATGCCACTTTAGTGCCTTTATATGAAATTGCAGATATTAACTTTAAACAAGGACCGGTTTTAGTTGAGCGAGAAAACAGCAACCGCTTTTCAGTGGTCACCACCAATGTCACTGGCCGTGATATCGTGGGATTTGTTGAAGAATTAAAACAAACCCTTGCCAACAACTTAGCATTGCCATCCGGCTATGTGCTTAGCTTTGGTGGTGAATTCGAAAATCAACAACGGGCGACCAATAACCTGATGATGGTTGTCCCCATCTCACTGTTGCTGATATTAATCATTTTGTTTACTACCTTTGGTTCATTGCAAAAATCGGCTCTTATATTAGTGAATGTCCCGTTTGCGGTCATGGGTGGTATTTTCGCCTTATTTATTAGTGGTCAATATTTGTCTGTACCGGCATCTGTGGGGTTTATCGCCCTACTGGGGATCTCAGTATTAAATGGTGTGGTAATGGTCAGCTATTTTGAACAAACCAAAATGGAAATCCGTGATGTACTTATCCGCACAATTGATGGTGCAACACGTCGTTTAAGGCCAGTGTTAATGACCGCAATGACCGCCATGTTCGGCCTTGCACCTTTAGTATTTGCTTCTGGCCCCGGAGCAGAAATTCAAAAACCTCTGGCTATTGTAGTGATTGGTGGTTTATTTACCTCTACATTAACCACTTTATACTTATTGCCTGTGCTGTATAATTGGATGGAGAATAAAAATGCAAGAAAACAATAACTTTCAATTACTTATAGCCATAGTGCCAGAACAACTAAAGGATAAATTAGTCGATAGATTAATCGGTCAAGAGACATTATCAGGCTTTAGTTTGAGTAAAATTCAGGGTTATAGTGCTCAACACCATCAATATAACATTCAAGAACAAGTAGAAGGTTATCGAGATTTTTATCGATTTGAACTTTTACATGATTCAACTCATTACCAAGATTTATTGGCACATATCAGAACCATCAGTCCCCACAACAACATTCGATTTTGGTGCGTGCCTGTTATAGAGCAAGGACTGCTTTAAACTTTAGCTGCAATACACTGGCATTTACAAAAAATACCCAGGCAACTTAAAATAAGTGCTGTCCGGGCGAAAATGCTAAGAGTTGGCTAGAGGGTAAGGGTTTACTAAAATAAAACCCCTGAACCAAATCACATCCTAAGCGTTTCAAAATAGTGAATTGCTGTTCAGTTTCAACCCCTTCAGCAACCACTATTAATTTTAGGCTATTTGCCATTGCTATGGTCGCTTTAACTAAATCACAATCTGATTTGTTTATTGTTATCCCTTGTATAAAACTGCGATCTATTTTGAGTACATTAAAGGGGTATTGGCGTAAGTAACTCAAAGAAGAGTAGCCGGTACCAAAATCGTCTTGAGATAAAGTGATCCCTAAAGCACTGATCTCTGCCAAAGACTCATGAATATATGATTGACCATTCATCAATACCCCTTCGGTAATTTCAAGTTCTAAAAATTCGGCACTGACTTTTGTTTGCTCTAAGCTTTTTTGCAAATTCGCCACTAAACTCTGATCTCTGAATTGACGAGGAGACAAATTAATCGCCATTGTATATGGCTCTTTGTCCCTACTTTGCCAATGCTTTAAAAAGCTCAAAGCTTGATTAATTACAAATTCACCTAAGGTGATGATTAACCCAGTATGTTCTGCAATGGGAATAAACTCATTTGGACTGACTTTACCTAATGATGGATTGTTCCACCTCAGTAATGCCTCGGCGCCTACAACTGAATTAGTTTGCAGAGAGAATTTAGGTTGGTAATACACTTCAAATTCGCCACGTTCTAGGGCTGAGTGCATCTGCTCTTCAATTTCAAAGCGACGTTGCATAACTTGATTCATGTCGCTGGTAAAAAATGAGAAAGTATTTCGTCCCTGTGCTTTAGCTTGGTACATAGCCGTATCGGCATTTCGCAATAAATCAGAGGCACTGCAACCGTTTTCGGGATATATGGCTATGCCTAAACTTAAGGTAAGCATTAGCTCTCTACCAGCTAATTTAAACGGATTTCTAAATACTTTTAGTAAGTTCTCAGCAATGGCTAAAACATCATTATGATCGGCGAAACCTTTCAGCAACACGATAAATTCGTCACCCCCTAAACGCCCAACGGTATCCTCTTTACGTACAACCTGAGTTAATCGTTGTGCTGCCTTTACTAATAATTTGTCGCCTATTTCATGGCCTAAAGAATCGTTAACCTTTTTAAAGTCATCTAAATCAATAAAAATCACCACAGCTTTTTGATTATTTCTTTTAGCCTCGATTAATATTTGCGAAAGACGATCAAGGGCTAAAAAACGATTTGGTAGCAAGGTTAGGCTGTCATAGTAGGCTTGGTGACGAATTAACTCAGCTGATTTATATTGCTCTGTAATATTCCGAACAATTACCATTACCTGTTTATATTCAGATAGGTACGCCATCCTTGCTTCAAAATATAGAATACCTTGGGGCATAGTGAGATCGTACTCAAAGCTAATTAATTCAGGTTGTTCAATCACTTTTTCAATGTGTGTTTGGAATTTGCTGGTAACTTCTTCTGGTAAAATATCTCGCATATTTTTACCAATAAATTGCTGGGGAGAAACATAGAGGTTTTCTTGTTTACTTGCGTGGTAATCAATAATGGTGCCATCTGTTTGCATCAAGAAAAACAAATCAGGAATAGCTTCAAAGATAGTTTCCAACATATGTTCTTTGAATAACGCTTGGGCTTCTGCTTTTCTGACATCCGTGAGATCAATATCAATACAATACATTTGTTTATTACCGTATTGATTAACGAACATGACATGACTTGAAAAAACCGATACATCAGCTCCGCTTTTATGCCGCATAATAATTTCGGCAGCGGGGATCTCAACACCTTGATTGAGCCAGTTACCGTGGGCCTGAATCACACCTTCTCGCATAGAAACTGGAATAATCAAGTCTTCTAGCTTTTGCCCTGTTGCTTCTTGTTTAGAATATCCATATAGCTTCTCACTGCCCTCATTCCAATAAATGACTCTACGGTGATCATCATACCCTTGCACGGATATCACTTTAACCGCATCAAATAATTGGTGAAGGGGATCATTGAGCTCATATTGATGAGACAATGGTTTTTCTGTTTTCCTTGAACTCATTGTTCGAATATTCCAAGTTGATTAGCTCAGATTCAATATTGACCGTGTAATTTTTAAAAGTGACTAGTAGATATTTAATAGTAGAACTAAATAGTCAAATTAACAGTAAGATATTATTGTCTTTACGCCAAAACTTTTGATATTCAATTATTCAAAATTGAAAACTCTCTATTTCTCTAAACTAGGGTTTACCAGCTTGCTCCTGTGCAAGAACACTACCTAACACGTAAACCAAAGGTGCATTCCAATTAATTGTCACTTCATTGGTTGAGTAGCTACACCAATCATCTAAATAACTACTCGCTGCATAGTTCTGGGGATACACACAGTTATCTTGTTGGCCCGGTTGCGGCCCACCAACAAGCATCCCGGGTAAAGGTTCATCTATCTGGTCACCCGCTGAAATGCGATGATGAGGATGTTGCGGTGTGAGTTCACCGAACCCGGTCAAAAATGAATATCCTGTAGGGTTGCGTCCTAACACAAAATTCAAGTTTCCTAATGCAACCTGACGATACTTCTCTTGCCCTGTTAACCTAAATGCGTTCAGCAACATTATCGCTTTATTCAAAACAACGCCATTACTCCCCCAAACGAAATCCTCTGAATTCATGGCAACACCATAACCATTGGTTTGGTATATTTGAATGCTAGCATCCGCATAATCAATGAGTTGAGTTTGAATTTTACGATATTCATTGTCGGCTAACATTCGCTGGCCTTCTCTAGCAAGGCTCAAATAGCCTAGCGCTGCCACGTTGCCCCAATCAGGTTCTTTTAGAGACTGCCTGTATTGTTTAAATGCCTGCAAGTATCTACGATCTTTAGTGGCTAAAAATAACTCAGCTCCGGCCCATGCAAATTCATCAGCAAAATCACTGTCTCCGTATTCCCCACTGCTCACATCTGCTGGTTGCTGGTAAACATAATTTGGATTTGCAATAGCCCAATCCCAAGCCTTTTTAGCACTCGCTAACCACGTATCCAATTGCTGAGGATTATCAGAAAATAACGGGCGCAATATTCGACTAGCCGCAGCAAGGGTGGCCGCATAATCTAATGCCGCAGATGTAGAGAAGCCAATCACATAACGATCGGCAGTATCAGCAGCAGGCATATCTTTACCTGGCCACTGTAAGGTTGTGAGTTTGTGATAAACCGCTCCGTCATTATTCTGCATGGTATGTAACCACTCTAGATTCCACATAAGCTCATCCACAATATCAGGAAGCCCATTATTGGATTCGGGAATGCTGACAGATAGGTTGCTATAAAACTCTGGATTATCCGCATAGGCCGCTAACAAGGTGTATGTGGATATGCTGGCATTTACGGTGTATTTACCGTAATCCCCAGCGTCATACCACCCCTTTGGGGAACTGATGGTACTTAAAGCAGGTTGACTAGCACTGGCCGCTGAAGGATGCACAATAACTTGAGTATCAGGATGCCCAGCTGGGCGCTTAAATTTACCAGCATAGGCTTCTGTTAAGGCCATACCTGCACGATTGAAATAATAATATTTTAGCGCAGCTTTGTGAGCGCGCTGATTTACCTCACTATTAATATATATCGGCCCAGACTTCCCTACTCCCTCAACAGTTAACACATAGTTGCCAGGTATAGAAAAATCTGAAAAGTCAGCAAATTTAAATTCATTAGGACCTTGGGCTGGCCAACCTCGAGTTTCACTTAACGTACCTTCAAACACGGTCTCACCCAAGCTATTTTGTAAACTGAAAGCAGATTCTGTTGTGGCAGGAACAATTGCGCCTTTCTCGCCAGTGGCAAAATAGCCCAATTGATTGATGTGAATGGTCTGCTTGGCTGGTTGTGAAACCTTAAGGTTACTCGACTGAGTATTGATATCGGCGCTTTTACACCCTATCAAAACGCAAGTTGCAACCCCATAGAATAAACTGGACAAGTAGACTTTTCGATACTGATTAAACATTTAGACACCTTATAAATGGGCTATTGAACACATTCACAATGAAGATAAACATCACCTAAATCGGCTCAATATATAAACCAACAGGAAAGCCTAAACTTAAACCAATATTATTCTAGCTTCCCGCAACAATGACTAAAAGCATGCAGTATTAACATCACTTTCACCAGCCTACTTTTTTATTTTTTCATCTTTTGGGATTTCGAAAATCCGTTTTTATTAATAAAAATTACAACCAGACAAAAAACTGATACGCCAAGGGTGCAAGAAGTGATGAAAATATCGCCGCAATGATCAACGCCACCGAACTGAATGCAGTATCTTCAGAAGAGTGCTTTACAGTCGCCGAAGTGCCAATGGCGTGAGAGAGACTGCCGACGATAATGCCGCGATGGACAGGATCATGGACTCCTAGAAGCTTAAAGATTGGGTAAAACAAAATTGCACCAGTCAATCCAGCAAACAAGCCTAGAACAATCACGATGGAGGTTTCACCGTTTAAACTGCCACTGATCTCAAGGGCAATGGGAGTGGTGATGGACTTAACTAAAAGAGATGCCAAAAGTGGTGCGGGAGCATCTAACAACCAAGCTACCAAACCTGTAAATAAAATGGCCAGAGAACAACTTGCCAAACATGACAACAAAATCAGTTTCATGTTGCTGCGAATTTGCGGCAGTTGCTCGTACAAGGGATAAGCAAAAGCTACCACTGCGGCCTGCATAAAGTAATTTATCCAGTTGGTTTGAGCGTAATAGGTTTCAAAGGGAACATCCAATAACAAAAGAATGCCGATGATGGTAAACATACCGACTAATAAGGAATTTAGAAAAGGGATCTTAATTCGACTGAGTAAATACACCGCAAGTAAATAAACCACTAAGGTCAGCGCTATCCACATTATTGCTGTTCCTTTGCCTTGAGTTGTTTAAACACTAAACTCAATATTGCCGCGACAACGATATTTGAAAGTATTGTGCCAGCCAAAAACAATGCCATTTGTTGGTACATCAGGTCAAAGTAGTTCATAAAACCGACAGCGATGGGAATAAAAAATAACAACATATGTTTAAGCATTAATTTTGCTCCATCTTCCATCAATCGAACCGGAATAATGCCCACTGATAAACAGAAAAATAACAACAACATGCCAATGATACTGCCAGGTAGTGGAATGCCCGACAAAGCCTGGATAGTTATGCCTGTCCACAAAAACAAAAAGATGATTGCGATGGAAAAGAAAATCTTGATAGTCGTACTTAACACGCTGATTTTAAGCCATTTACTAGTCGATTTATCAATAATACCAGATACTCAGCTCAATTCAGCGTCAATAGCTAAATTTAATAGGATTGAAATCCCCTAAAAGAGATACTCCTAGTCAAGTTGGCAAAATTTATTTAAGTAAGTTCACGATATAGGGTAATTGGCAAACGTTTACATTGCCTAAAGACCGTCAACACGAGCAGCCTATGACCTTTCCAAAACGTTTTATAGCTTTTCAAGACATGAAGAAAAGTGCTAAATTCTTATAAACGCATGAATTATATTCATCTAGTTTTTATAAAACTCACTTTTAAGAGTAAAACCCAAATATGTTAGACCGTAGCCACCTCACGATTATCAAAGCGGTATCAGAAACCGGAACTGTTACCCGAGCAGCCGAGCAACTTTGTTTAACTCAGTCGGCCCTCAGCCATGCTATCAAAAAAATTGAACATCATTATCAAGTGCAAATTTGGCAAAAAGAAGGGCGTAAACTTCGTCTCACTCAAGCGGGACACCAGATGCTTAATTTAGCCAATCGACTGATACCCCAATTCGACTATGCCGAACAGCAACTGCAACAAATAGCCCAGGGCAAAAAAGGCATATTGCGGATTGGTATGGAATGCCACCCTTGTTATCAATGGCTATTGAAAACCGTCAAACCATTTCTGGCCCAATGTGAGGGAGTGGATGTAGATGTAAGGCAAAAATTTCAGTTTGGAGGTTTAAGCGCATTATTAGGTTATGAGATAGATTTATTGATCACACCTGACCCTTTATTTCACAAAAATGTGCTCTATACACCGGTATTTGATTACGAACATGCGCTAGTAGTTTCCGGACAGTCTCCCCTAGCTAAATTAAAACACCTTAGCCCTAATGATTTAAGCGAACAAACTTTAATTACCTATCCGGTGGAAGCTAGTCGTTTAGATATTTTCACCCACTTTTTAACCCCTTCGGGTGCAAGCGTTAAACAACATAAAATTATTGAGAATACTGAGATTATGCTGCAGATGGTTGCTGCAAACCGCGGAGTGGCAGCACTACCACGCTGGTTGATTGAAGAATACCAACAGCAAATGGATATAAAACCGATATCATTAGTTAGCCCAACCGCCCCAAATGGTATTCAAAAATCCATTCACTTAGGCATACGAGAAAATGAAACCGCACCAGACTACCTCAACACATTTATGGCGTTATCTAAAAAAGTTAAAGTAGCCTAGACTAGCTAAATTGACGTCATGCTAAGGGCTAAAAAATAGTCGTTGGTCAAATTAACGTTTCTTTGGGCGGATCTTAGACTTTTCACTAATCCGCTGTTATCTGCTCAACCTAACCTATACAAACCTGTTTAGCTCCCTTCCCGCTTTTGGAAATCCAGTCCATTTTTAGACCCGTAGCTCTTAAATATTCATGTCTAAAAACGATGGATATCGATTATTTGCTGTAAAAGTAAACAAATCAGTTGACGAAAAATCGTTTGTAAAAGAAACTACTGTTAACAAGTTGTTATTTATTAGTTACTTTAAAATTAACAACAGTTCAAAAAGCCATCAAAGGAGTCATATCTTGGTACTAAATCACTTATGGGGTATTTATACTCACCCAAAAGAAGAATGGCATGCTATTGACGAAAAACATGAAAGCTATTTCTACAGTTTTAGTCACATCTGCATCATTTCACTTATTCCCGCAATTTTAAGTTATTACTCTTCCTATCATCTAGGTTGGAGTATTGGTGTTGGAGAAGTTATTAAACTAGATCAAATGTCAGCAGCATCTTTAGGTATAGGCATGTATTTCGGTTTAATTGCGGGAGTTATTGCACTTGCGATTATTATTTATGAACTTGCTAAAGTTTTCGATTCAAACCCGAGTTATACGCAATCGCTAGAACTTGCGGCGTATACAGCTACACCTTTATTTATGTGTGGTTTTGCAGCATTTTACCCCGCACTTTGGTTTGTGATGGTAGTTGCCTTTGTTGGCATTTCTTACTCTATTTACCTATTGTATTCTGGTGTGCCCATTATGTTGCACATTCCTGAAGATAAAGGCTTTATATATTCAAGTGCCGTTGTGACAGGCGGTCTTATTTTACTAGTGGTGCTTATGGTTGGTTCGGTTCTGCTTTGGAGCGTCATCGGTGATCCAGTCTTCACTCATTAGGGTTTAAAAAGCTCAAAAAAAACCGCGTCACTTTCGAAGTGACGCGGTTTTTTATTTTCTATTACTTTTACATAACAGTTAGCGTTAATTAAAGACCGTCAGAGTTCTCTGACAAGTACTTAGCAACACCTTCTGGTGACGCGTCCATACCTTTCTCACCTTCTTGCCAACCAGCTGGGCAAACTTCACCGTGCTCTTCGTGGAAGTTCAATGCATCAACCATACGCAACATTTCATCAACGTTACGGCCTAGTGGTAAATCATTAACTACTTGGTGACGTACGTTACCTTCAGCATCAATTAAGAAAGAACCACGGAAAGCTACGCCTGCATCAGGATGTTCAACATCATATGCTTGGCAAATTTCGTGTTTAGTATCAGCAACCAAAGTATATTTAACTGGACCAATACCACCTTCATTTACTGGGGTATTACGCCATGCGTTGTGGCTGAATTGTGAATCAATTGAAACACCAATGACTTCAACACCACGCTTAGTAAATTCTTCATAACGTTTATCAAACGCAATCAACTCAGACGGGCATACAAAAGTGAAATCTAAAGGATAGAAAAAGATAACTGCTTTTTTACCTTTAATATTTTCGCTAAGGGTAAAACTATCAACAATCTCTCCGCTTCCAAGAACTGCTGCTGCAGTGAAATCTGGTGCTGGACGACCAACTAGTACACTCATTTTTTTCTCCATTTATTAGTGAAAGCATTTATAAACGCAAATGCATCTTCGTTTAACGATTTAAAAAAGCTGATAAGCACAATATAAGACTAGAATAATAAAACCCAAGGAAAACGAACAACTTTTTTTACTTAAATTTGCAAAAAAGTACATTCCCTATGGAATCACAATTTAAGACTTTAAATTAAAGACAATGTACAACAAATAATCAAAAAAGCACTTGTAAATGATACAAATAACAACTATTATCATTTGCATAAAGATTGAGGTGTAATTTTATGTACGTTTGTTTGTGCCACGGCATCACTGATAAAGCTATTGCAAAAGCTGTCCGCGAAGATGGTGTTGGTAGCACTCGCGAATTGCGCACTAAGTTGGGTGTGGGTAGCCAATGTGGACGTTGTATTCAAATGGCTCAGGATATTATCGACACCACAATCATCGACGAAAGTTTATTTAAAGAAGTTAGTTAAGTTAGCTAATTTTATTTACAAAAAAGGAGCATATTGCTCCTTTTTTGTTTCTAAGAAGCGAAAACCTTAGTCTTCTTTACCTTCTTCAGCATTTTTTTCTGCAGTTTCTTTAATCAACGGCTGTAACTCACCCTGTTGAAACATTTCCATGATGATGTCACATCCACCCACTAACTCACCGTCAACCCATAACTGTGGGAATGTTGGCCAATCTGCATATTTAGGTAATTCAGCACGGATATCTGGATTTTGCAGAATATCAACATACGCAAATTGCTCACCACAAGACATTAGTGCTTGAGATGCTTGTGAAGAAAAACCGCAACTTGGCAGTTTAGGTGACCCTTTCATATACAATAAAATTGGGTTTTCATTAATTTGTTGTTTGATTTTCTCTACAGTGTCCATTTTACCACTCTCTATATATAAGTTAGTTTGAATATGGGTGTTAGTTTACCTGTTTCAAGCTCTCCTTTCCAAAAGGTTTGCTAATTTACAAAGATTTGTCACAATCATCAGTAATACTTGTATAAGTGCAAATTAATAAATAATCTAACGACTTGGTAAAAAGTATTTGTATTTCGGGTTGATAATTAGCATCTTATCCCCAGATCATTATTTATAAATCATATAATTATATTAGAGTGCAGAGCTTTCAATGAAGCTTTACATTCTAGAAATTCACGCTAGCATTTAGCCTGGCAGTAATTTAATAAACGCTAAGCTCACAATATTGGAGAATTTACATGGCTTTTGAACTACCCCCGTTACCTTATGAAAGAAACGCTCTAGAACCGCATATTTCTTCTGAAACCCTTGATTACCACTATGGTAAACACCACGCGACTTACGTAACTAAGTTGAACGGTTTAGTTGAAGGTACAGCAATGGCTGATATGTCTTTGGAAGATGTGGTTAAGCAATCAGACGGCGGTGTATTTAACAATGCTGCGCAAATCTGGAACCACACTTTTTACTGGAACAGCCTAAGCCCAAATGGCGGCGGCGAACCAACTGGTGCACTAGCTGATGCAATTACTGCTAAATGGGGCTCTTTTGACGATTTCAAAGCAGCGTTCAATGATAAAGCAGTTAATAACTTCGGTTCTAGCTGGACATGGTTAGTGAAAACTGCTGATGGCAGCCTAGATATTGTTAATACTAGCAACGCTGGTACACCAATCACTGAAGAAGGTGTAACACCGCTAATCACTGTTGATTTGTGGGAACACGCTTACTACATCGATTACCGTAACGTACGTCCTAACTACCTAGGTGGTTTTTGGGCATTAGTTAACTGGGATTTCGCGGCATCTAATTTCGCTTAATTCAACGTTAATACGTTAATATAAAAAACCAGTCATTTGACTGGTTTTTTTGTATATGTCCATAATTTTTGCGGGGCTAAAGCACCCGCCTACAGATGAAATTCAAGATCCCCCCTGTAGCATGGCCTTTAGGCCATGGGCACTCAAGGTAAATCACCATAATTTTCGCGGGGCTAAAGCCCCCGCCTACAATTGAAATCAAAATTCCCTGTAGCATGGCCTTTAGGCCATGGACACACAAGGTAAATCACCATTATTTTCGCGAGGCTAAAGCACCCGCCTACAAATGGAAATTAAGATAAGCCCCGTAGCATGGCCATGAGCACACATGATAAATCCCCACGATTTTCGCGGGGCTAAAGCACCCGCCTACAAGGTGGAAATCAAGATCCCTCCTGTAGCATGGCCTTCAGGCCATGGGCTCACAAGGTAAATCACCATTATTTTCGCGGGGCTAAAGCACCCGTCTACAGATGAAAATAAAGATCCTCCTGTAGCATGGCCTTTAGGCCATGGGCGCACATGATAAATCCCCACGATTTTTGCGGGGCTAAAGCACCCGCCTACAATAGAAATAAAGATACACCCTGTAGCATGGCCTTTAGGCCATGGGCGCACATGATAAATCCCACGATTTTCGCGAGGCTAAAGCACCGCCTACAAAGTTGCAGCTAATCGGGTACCTTGGTCGATTGCGCGTTTTGCGTCTAACTCTGCTGCGACATCTGCGCCACCAATTAGGTGATAAGGTTTATTCAAACCATCAGCTAATTCACGTAAAGGATCTTGGCCGGCACAAATAATCACGTTATCCACATCTAAAACTTGCACTTCATCGTTTACTTTGATGTGTAAACCCTGGTCGTCAATTTTCAGATATTCTACACCAGCAACCATTTTCACGCCTTTGGCTAATAGCCCAGCACGATGCGCCCACCCTGTGGTTTTGCCTAAATTAGCGCCAACTTTGGTCGTCTTACGTTGCAACAAGTAGATTTCTCTGCCAGAGGCGCTAGGCTGAGGTTTTACACCTTCAACACCGGCTCGCGCACTTAGGGTCATATCAATCCCCCACTCTTTCATAAAGGCTGGGATATTTAAGCTAGTAGACTCACCTTCATGAGCTAAATACTCAGAGACATCAAAACCGATACCACCCGCACCAATCACCGCCACTGAATGTCCCACAGGCTTTTTATCGCGGATTACATCTAAGTAACTTAATACTTTGGGATGCTCAACGCCCGGAATTGCCGGAGTTCTCGGTTTAATACCAGTGGCAATAAGTACTTCGTCAAAATCCCCGCTGTTAAGCAATTGGGCATCTACTCGTGTGTTAAGTTTCACATCCACATGATGCAGTTCTAATTGTTTTGCAAAATAACGAAGGGTTTCATAGAACTCTTCTTTGCCTGGAATTTTTTTAGCAATATTAAATTGCCCACCAATTTCACTAGCACTATCAAACAAAGTCACTTTATGACCTCGCTGGGCAAGGGAAACGGCAGCTGCCAAACCTGCTGGACCAGCGCCAACCACAGCCATTTTCTTAATAATGTCGGCAGCTTCAATATTGAGTTCAGTTTCGTGACAAGCTCTTGGGTTAACTAAACAACTGGTATCTTTACCCTCAAACACATGATCTAGGCAGGCTTGGTTACAGCCAATACAAGTATTGATTTCATCGGCGCGATCCTCCATGGCTTTGACCACGAATTCGGCATCAGCAAGGAAAGGTCTAGCCATAGACACCATATCCGCATCGCCACGAGCCAACACCTCTTCTGCAACTTCAGGGGTATTAATTCGATTAGAGGTGATCACCGGAATATTCAACGCCTGTCGGAATTTAGCTGTCACCCAAGTAAAGGCTGCACGAGGCACTTTAGTGGCAATCGTAGGAATACGCGCTTCATGCCAGCCAATCCCTGTGTTTATGATGGTTGCACCGGCTTTTTCGACCTCAAGACCCAATTCCACCACTTCATTGTAAGTTGAGCCACCTTCCACTAGATCAAGCATGGATAAACGATAAATAATAATAAAGTGCTCACCCACCGCTTCTCTCACACGTCGAACGACTTCAATGGGAAGACGAATTCGGTTCTGATACTCACCACCCCATTTATCATCACGCTGATTGGTGCGACTGGCGATAAACTGATTTAAGAAATAACCTTCAGAGCCCATAATTTCAACACCGTCATAACCGGCTTTTTGCGCTTGTTTGGCTGTAAACACAAAATCGTCGATTTGTTGTTGAATCCCCTCTTCATCCAGAGGGTTAGGTTTAAACGGGTTTATTGGCGCTTGAATGGCTGAAGGTGCAACCAACTTAGGATTATAGGCATAGCGACCAGTGTGCAGAATTTGCATGCAGATCTTACCACCTTCAGCATGCACAGCATCGGTTATAAATTTATGCTCAGCTATACGTTGCTCACTATCGAGTAAATTCGTTTTTGCATGGGTGGCCCCTACTTCATTAGGTCCAAAACCACCGGTAACAATTAGACCAACGCCACCTTTGGCTCGCTCTTTGAAAAAAGCCGCCATACGCACATGGCCATTTTCAGCTTCTTCAAGGCCCGTATGCATTGACCCCATGATGACTCGGTTACGAATAGAAGTGAAACCTAAATCAAGGGGGCGAAACAAATTTGGATAGGGTGTACTAACTTTTAAATCTGCAGTCATTCTTTTGGTCCTGTTTACAATTATTTGTTGGTCATCATCGAGCTTTTATCCAATAACTCAGCATATTGCGGCATCCGCTTTTCGGTTTGTGCTGCCATCGCCTCATGAACATCAGGCATTTGAAACATGCCAGATTGCCAGGTCGCCATATAAGTAAGGCTATCTTGCACATTATGATCTCGCGTGTAATTGATCATTTCTTTACATCCCGCCACTGCCATAGGGGAATTTAAGGCAATCTTCTTAGCAATCTTCATTACCGCCGCTAACATCGTTTCCTGATCTTCAAACACACTATTCACAAAACCTTGAGCCAAGGCTTCTTGGGCGCTCCAATTTCTGCCGGTATAGGCCAACTCTCGTACTAAGCCTTGGGGAATTAAATTAGGTAAACGTTGCAGTGTGCCCACATCGGCGGTCATACCGATTTCCGTTTCCTTGATGGTAAAAAACGTATCTTGGGTACAATAACGACAATCTGCCGCACAAATCATGTCGACTGCGCCGCCTATTACGCCACCATGGGTTGCTACTAATACCGGCATTCTGACTTGTTCGAGAGCATTGAAAGAATCTTGCAATTCCAACACTGAACGTCTCAATCGTTCTGCTCTGCGTGCAGGTTCGCCTTTAAAGTCTTTTGCCATTTGCGCAAACACTGACAAGTCCATACCTGCACTAAAATGTTTTCCTTGGGCTGAAATAACAATCACTCGCGCGGCCGACTCATGGTCGATTTGTCGCACAGTTTGCGGCAACTCATGCCAAAACACCGGGATCATGCTGTTAAGTTCTTCGGGGCGGGACAACTGAATATGGGCAATATGATTTTCTATTGATACCGTTAATGTGGTTAATTTCGAAAAATCTAAATTTGTATTTGCGGTTTCCAAAACGATTTTCTCCAAGTTAGTACACAGATGATAAGTAAAACACGCCTACAAAATTGTGGCTGTTTAGTTAGCTTATGCGCACCTATAAATTGGATGAATTCTTGGGCGGAACGCGTAAACCTTGCCTATCTAGACAATGTCAAGATAAGGTAAGATGTTGACGCTGTCAAGATCTATGATAAAGTGCCGGAATGACAGATAAAAAGCTCCCAAAAGCCCGTTACCATCACGGTGACCTGCGAACTAGCCTAATACTAACGGCTTCCGCCATGCTTAAAGACAATGGCGTTGAGAACCTATCTTTGCGTAAACTCGCTGATCAGGTTGGTGTATCACGCACTGCCCCATACCATCATTTCAAAGATAAAAATGAGCTTTTGTGCGCTATTGCAGAACAAGGGTTTTCCCATTGGAAACTGCAATTGGAGGAAATATTTGAAAACCCAGATTTGAATGAGGAACAGAAGTTAAGGGCTTTTATCCACGGTTACATAAGTTACGCCGCTCAGAACCCGGAAATGTATGATCTTATGTTCGGACGAACAATATGGAAACAAAATAGCGCAACGGATTCATTAAAAGACATTGCCTACCCTACCTTTCAATTTCAAGTCAAAATGACTCGGGATTGGCAGCATAAAGGTTTGTTGCCAGCTAGTTTAGATACACTGCGGTTATCCCAAGTTACTTGGGGAACAATCCACGGTATTGCGCGCTTATTAATAGATGGTATTTATGCAGATGCCAGTCATATTGATGAGATGTGTGAAACAGCGTTAAGAATGTTCGTGTTAAATCGTCAAGAAGTCGATAAATAACAACTAAAGCCCATGCTGTTGTTTGATCATGTCAGCGGCTTTTTCAGCAATCATGATAGTTGGAGCATTGGTATTGCCGCCTATCAAGCTAGGCATTACTGATGCATCTACCACCCTTAAGCCTTTTACCCCTTTCACGTTTAACTGGCTATCTACTACAGCCATAGGATCTTCAACACTGCCCATTTTACAGGTGCCAATTGGATGATAAATAGTTTCCGCTCGTTTACGTAAATAAGCCAAAATTTCTTCATCGGATTGGGCTGCAATACCTGGGCCTATTTCTCGCGCCCCATACTGAGCAAATTCGCTAGTGGACAATATATCGCGGGCTTTGCGCACGCCATCTATCATCACGGCTATATCATCTGGATGGGTTAAATAGTTGGGATCGATAACCGCTGGTGCCAATGGATCTGATGATGCTAACCTAATTTCACCGACACTTTTGGGGTATAAACAACAAACGTGAACCCCATAACCGTAACCAAAGGCGGTACTGCGACCGTGGTTTAATAATATTGCCGGTAAAAAGTGATATTGCAGATCAGGGCGGTCCGTGGCTAATTTTGATTTTGCAAAACCGCCCGCTTCGGCAATATTGGATGTCATCAATCCTTGGCGTCCAAATACATATTGGAAAACAGATTTAATATACCTAGGCAATGACGGCAATGCTACGGCATAGCTTTCTTTGGCTTCACATCGCTGCTGCACAATAGCATCTAAATGATCTTGCAAATTTTGCCCTACACCCGGCAGGTCAACCAGAGTTTCTATGCCATGTTCGGCTAAATGGCCTTTAGGACCAATGCCAGATAACATTAATATTTGCGGACTATTAATCGCACCGCCACTAAGGAGTACTTCTCGCGTGGCTTTAAGATGAATAGGTTGACCTTTGTGATGCAACTTCACGCCAGTGGCAAGGTTATCTTCAATGACAATCTGTTCAACTTGTGCGTGGGTGAGCACGGTTAAATTAGGACGCTCTAACGCAGGCTTTAAATAACCTTTTGCACTAGAACATCGCTGTCCATTGACTTGGGTGACCTGATAAAAACCTAAACCTTCCCGTTCTTCTAAGTTGAAGTCTTCTAATATGGGCATACCCACTTGTTGTGCGCTTTTAACAAATGAACGAGATAACTTGTTGGTATGACGTAGATCATTGACATGCAACAA
>NZ_JBDWYG010000081.1:0-1011 GCF_039982535.1 Aliiglaciecola sp. | reverse complement strand
GATAAAAAAGATTGCCTGATCGTTTATGACGATTTGAATCTTCCACTTGGCACAAACAGAATGAAGCCAAATGGAAGTGCGGGCGGTCACAATGGGATTTCTGATATTATTGAGCGGCTTGGAAGTAATGACTTCCCACGATTGCGATTTGGTATCGGTGATAATTTTTCGAGAGGCAGACAAGTCGATTACGTACTGTCTCCTTTTGATGAAGATGAGCTTGAGGAAAAAAATCAGGCTGTACAACATGCTCACGACGCTGCCCTTGCTTTCGTGAATTTGGGTATAGAAAGGGCAATGAATTATTTTAATTGAATTACAATCATAAACTAACGAAAAGAGTATTATGCTAAACATAATCTATTTCTCAGCGGCAGCGGGTGTTATTGCACTTCTATTTACCGCATTAAAATCTTCTTGGGTAAGTAAACAAGAAGTAGGTACTGACCGAATGGCCCGTATCGCAGAAAGTATCGCAAAAGGTGCAATGGCTTTCTTAAAAGCAGAGTATAAAGTGCTTTCAGGTTTCGTACTTGTAGTAGCTTTAATTTTAGCTTTTAGTGCTAATCCTGAAACTTCGAGCTGGATGGTTGCCATCTCATTCGTAGTTGGAGCGATCTGTTCCGGTCTTGCAGGTTTCATCGGAATGAAAGTTGCTACCAAAGCTAATGTAAGAACAACTCAAGCTGCTCGTACCAGCCTTGGAAAAGGACTTGAAGTTGCATTCGCAGGTGGTTCTGTAATGGGACTTGGCGTTGTTGGACTTGGTGTATTAGGCCTTTCAGTTTTATTCTTCGTGTTCTCTCAAATGTTTGGCATTGACGGTGCCGGTGCAGTAAACAAAGTGTTGGCGATCGTTACCGGATTCTCTTTCGGTGCATCTTCAATCGCACTTTTTGCTCGTGTTGGTGGTGGTATTTATACCAAAGCTGCTGATGTTGGAGCTGACCTTGTAGGTAAAGTTGAAGCAGGTATTCCTGAAGATCACCCATTAAACCCAGCAACTATTGC
>NZ_JBDWYG010000080.1:0-1883 GCF_039982535.1 Aliiglaciecola sp. | reverse complement strand
ATCACCTTGCAGTTCAGCAAATGTACCGGTAACAACTAATGAATCGTCTGTAGTTAGTTCAACTACAACTGCACCACCGGCATTTGTATTCGCAGAAGGAATTTCAGCACTTCCTGATAAGCTCGCAAAGAACGAAGCTGTAACGGGAGGAGTAACTTGTCCTCTTAATTCACCGGAAGCAAAATTCTCTGAGTGTATATTTACATATACGCCTCTATTCATAAGTGCTTCTTTTTGATCTGTAGTAAGTTCAAATCTGTTATCAGCTGCTAAATAAACTCCTGATTGATTGTCAGCTGCAACAGTAGCATTTAGAGTTACAGCAACACCACCGGCACTACCAGCCATTGCAGTATGTAAATGAGAAGCTGCATAATTACTTGAAAGTCCATTAAATGAACCTGAAACAAATAGTGAATCCCCATTTAGTTCAAGGATGAGAGCACCACTTGCCATGGTTTTTGCTACCGGTACTTCCTGTGCACCGGAAACGTTAGTTCTGAATACAACATCTGCTTGAGGAGCCAATTGACCTCTAAGTTCTCCGGCTCCGTAAGTTTCAGAATGTATATTAACATAAATTCCGCGCGCTTCTAATGTATCCACTTGGCCACTTGATAGTGTGAAAGTGTTATTTGCGGTAGTGTATGTTCCGCCCATTCCGTCAGCGTCTACTGTAGCGTTTAAAGTGAAAAGTACGCCACCAGCTTCACCAGCCATGCCTGCGTGCAAATGAGAGGCAGCATAAGCACTGCTAAGTCCTTCAAAAGAACCTTCAACAGTTAGTTCATTTCCGTTAAGTGTAGCAGTTATACTTCCGTTTGCAGAAGTTGTAACAGTGGGTACTTCGTTACTCCCACTAAGCGTAGTTTCAAACACTGTTTGTGCGTTAGCTATTTGGGTTGTACCAAATACCAGTAAGCATAAAACAGTTACCAAAAATGGTATCTTTTGTTTTTTCATTATTCTCGTAAGTTTAGTTATTATTATACTTATCTAACGGTACGAAAGGAATTTCCGTTCAGATTGGATTTTAAGCGGATAATAAAAAAGGAGTTGCGCTTTCAAGCTACAACTCCTTATCTCTATCACTAAATACAAATATGTAATAACAAGTACGAAGCTCCTTTTAAGACGGATTGGTATTTGTTTCTTGTATGTACAAAAAAACTCCCACCGGTAAGAAAGGAGTTTTTTAATTCTTGAATTGTAAGTTGCCAAAATCTACTACATAGCACCAAGCATATACATATCCCCGGTGGGTTGAGGCGAACCACCCTCAGGCTCAAGTGTAATTGCAAAAGCACCTTGGCTTGCAGATTGGTTCAGTTCCTGAATTTTGAAAAAGTTATCTCTTTCAGGGTCATTCACCGCAAATACCCCGGCGCTGAAAGGCTGATTATTAATTACAAACCAAAGCTGGTATTCTTTAGCGGTTGGAACAGCAGGCATATTAGCTACTTGGAGTAATGCTTGTCCGTTTTCTTTATCCCAAACAACTTTACCGAAGCCATTCGGATTAACTTCCAAGCCATCCATTAATATGAGATCAACATCTCTAGCTTCTAGAATGGCTAAAAGCTCAGACTTTTGCTCAACTTCAGTTTCCAAAATGCGAATGGTGTTTTCTTTCTGAACTACAAGTTCCTTTTGGGTTTCAAGATCAGTTTCCAGGTTTTGATTGAAGAAAAATAAACCTAATGAACTTACAAGAAATAAGACTGCTGCAGCTGCTGAAATTCTGTATCTGGAAAGATAGTGAACATTAGCACTTCCACCTCTTGCATGAACAGAGGCCCAAGCCATTTCTAACAACTGTTCTTTTACAGACTCTGAGGGCTTTTGATCGTAAGCAAGTAAAGCCATTTCAGAGGCAATACTTT
>NZ_JBDWYG010000079.1:0-1104 GCF_039982535.1 Aliiglaciecola sp. | reverse complement strand
CAACGAAGGGAAGGGACAGGGATGGGTTTCTTCCTGACGCTCCTCAAGAACCCTTTGCGCTCTCTGTCGTTTACCCTTTCCGTGTTTTGTGATTCCTTGGCGACTACCTAGTTAAGTTCACCTCTCAACCAATACGACTTTCTTTACTCGATCTCATAACGCATTACTACATCTGAAAGGCTAACTGTAGCGCGTTGTGTTATTTCTGAATTGGTAATATTCTCGAATGTCATTGCTGGTCCAGATGCCGGTTGTGCTATAATTACCACTTCAGAACTGGTTGCTGATTCAATGCTATAAATTCCGTTTTCATTTCGGGCCATTGATCCGGAAGCATTTATAGTGTCTGCCTGGAATACTATTGTATTAAATGTAACTCCCTCAAAAGATTTACTCCCTCCACCAAGGGCACTTGGTTTCTGATAGTAGGCCTGCATTTGAGCTGCTATTACGGACAGTTCGACTCGAACCACGTCTATGTTGTTTTGTTGTAATGTATTGGACATAGTATTAATAGCCAGTATTGTTGCAATACCCACTATCACTGTCACGAGCAGAATCAACAAAACTTGTTGTTGTCCCATTTAAACTTTTGCTTTAATTGTTATTTAAAAATACAGTTTAGCCCTTTATACACACATATAGTAGTGAGATTTATTTAATTTTAATAAACGCTCATACTTAAAGCCTTTCAAATACTTCTACTTTGCTTCATTAATACTCAGCATTTTATATCAAGAGGGCGACTCTCTCAACTTATTACATATTAGTATATAATGATGTGCCCGCTCCTTTAAAGACCTCATCCAATTCCTAACCCGCTGCGGATCAAGATACTGGCTGATATACCAGAGCAAATCTAAAACCTATTCAATATTCAGTATTAAGTTCATAAGAGAAGACTTTAGTCCGACCGGTTACCTATTAATGAGATTAAAATTTTCCCTGCACCCAAACGCAGGGCTGAAGCCCTTGCTAGCTTATGTACGTGTTTTTTAAAATCCTCCTTCAAAGGAAGATTTAGAATCTTCGCATCAATTCTCTAACCCATCCTTGTTCACCAAAGAATCCTTTGTGCCCTCTGTGGTTTTAAATGAACTTTCC
>NZ_JBDWYG010000078.1:0-1505 GCF_039982535.1 Aliiglaciecola sp. | reverse complement strand
AAGACATATCGGTCACCTTGCTCACGTCCCAACCACTGATGTCCGCATTGAAGGAATTGGCACCTTGAAACATTGATCTCATATTGGTGACCTTGCCCGTCTTAGACGCCCAGTTCATGGGCTGACCACCATTATTGAAATCAACGGCAAACTCGAACATCGAACGCATAGTCGTCACGTTGCTCACGTTCCAACCACTGATGTCCGCATCGAAGGACTTGGCTGAATGGAACATATAGGCCATATATTCCACATTGGCCACGTTCCAGCTGTTGAGATCGGTCGCTGTCCCGGTGAGTGATCTGGCGTCAAGGAACATATAAGACATATCGGTGACATTTTCCAAATTGGGGGCATCCTCGGCCGTCACTTCCAGATGGGTGCATCCATAGAAGGCACGCGACATACTCTGCCACTGGATATCGCCCCAGTCATTGACGAGTAGTAGCTTATTCTTGTCCGATTCACTGCTATTGTTGAAATAGATCCTGGGGAAATCCCCGTAGATCTTTATGGTGTAGGTGTCGGCAGATGGGTACTCATGGCTTGCTAGATTTGCTCCTGAACCTACATGCGTTGTTGGCGTACTGTTGTCACCCCAATCCACGGTGAAGTCGTAACCACTTCCTGTAGTGGGGATGGTAACGGTAAGGTCGCCGTCTCCATAAGCATTGTCCCCTACCGCCCAGGTGGTGACAAAGGGTTCACGGATGTTGAAGCCCGTCCAGTCCGGATGGTTTTGATAAGCAGTTCCCGAACCATCAGGAACGAATATATCTATCTGGTTAGGATTAGTAAAAAAAACATCAATATTATCTACGCCAAAAAAAGTTGGCGGGGTGGTGGCCAATACTGTTACACGAGTTAATTGATTGTCTAGAAAAGCGCCTTCTCCAATACGGGTCACGCTATTGGGAATGGTCACATGGGTCAATTGATTATCTCGAAAAGTATAACGCCCAATACTGGTCACGCTATTGGGAATGTCTATACTGGTTAATTCGTTACCATCAAAAGCAACAGTCCCAATATCGGTCACGGTATTGTGAATGGTTACACTGGTTAATTGGTTATCCTTAAAAGCACCATATTCAATATTGGTAACACTCTCTGGAATCTCTACACTGGTCAATTGGTTATCCCTAAAGACATTATTCCCAAAACTGGTCACATTATCGGTAATCGTTACACTAGTTAGCCCTTTATTCATAAAGGCTTCATTCCCAATACTGGTAACGGTATAGGTATTGCCACTATTAGTGACTGTATTGGGTATTTCTACAGCTGTATCATTTCCTGTATAGCCCGTGGCCGATACCTCACTACCGGATATGGTGTACGCTATTCCGTTTGTAGCGGTAAAATCTTGCCCATAGGTAATCATACTGGTTAGTAGAGTTACTAAAGAATATAAAATTTTTTTAATGTGTTGTTGTTTCATAAGTTTTTATATTTTATATAATATTATTTTAGTTCAAAAAAACAATCAACATAGGTGTTTTAAA
>NZ_JBDWYG010000077.1:0-54017 GCF_039982535.1 Aliiglaciecola sp. | reverse complement strand
CATTGGAAGTTGTAGCCCCCTAGCCAACCGGTAACATCGACTACCTCGCCGATAAAAAATAGGCCATCCACGTCATTTGCCATCATGGTTTTTGAGGAAAGTTGGTTGGTATCAACTCCACCTAAGGTTACCTCGGCAGTTCGATATCCTTCAGTACCATTGGGTTTTAATTGCCATTGATGAAAGGCGCTGGAAACCTGCTCAAGTTGCTTACCTTGGAATTGTTTAAGGGGTTTATTTTCTAGCCCTAAATAAGGCAATGCCGTCTGTACATAACGTTTGGGAAAGTGTTTCGATAATGCTGTCGCTAACAAACTATCTGGCGATTGTTGCTGAGCTTGTTGCAATTCGTTGAGTAAGTCGCCATTGGGAAAGACGTCAAATTCAACCTCTTGGCCTGGATGCCAAAAAGATGAGATTTGTAACACCGCGGGGCCACTTAAGCCTCGGTGAGTAAATAAAATATTTTCGTTAAAGCTGGTGTTGTTGCAGCTTGCTCGCGCATCTAAGGAGATGCCGCTTAGCTCGGCTAATACGGTTTTATCTTGTTCATGCAGGGTGAAAGGAACCAATCCAGCTCGAGTTGGTTTTACCCTTAACCCAAACTGCTCAGCGATTTTAAAACCAAAAGGTGACGCGCCTAATTTGGGCATAGATAAGCCGCCGGTGGCAACCACCAGTGATTCACAGCGATATTCACCTTTGCTGGTTTGCAAAATGAAACCATCGGACGTTTTATCGATATCAATAATTTCACATTGATTAGTCACCCCCGCCCCTGCCTTGTCGCATTCTTGCAGCAACATATTGAGGATATCTTTGGCCGATTCATCACAAAATAATTGCCCGAGGGTTTTCTCGTGATAGGGAATGCCATATTCAGCCACCAAACCAATAAAGTCCCACTGGGTGTAACGACTTAGAGCTGACTTACAATAATGAGGGTTATCAGAGAGAAAGTTCTCAGGAGCAGCGTACATATTTGTGAAATTACAGCGCCCACCGCCTGACATCAGTATTTTGCCACCAATACGTTTAGCGTGATCCAGCACTTGCACTTTTCGGCCACGTTTAGCGGCTTCAGCGGCACAAAATAATCCGGCAGCACCCGCGCCTATGACAATGACATCAAGTTGTTTCAATTTTTACTCTGTTTTTGTGTATGTTGGAATTTGAGCGCTTGCAAATACCCGCCTCAATTGTAGAGGGGATTATATATTGTCAACGAAGCTGTAGCACGGGATTTATCCCGTGTTCGAAAACATCAAGGCGAGGAACCTGTAGCACGGCCCTTAGGCCGTGTTCGAAAACATCGAGGCCTAGGAACCTGTAGCACGGCCTTTAGGCCGTGTTCGAAAGCATCGAGGTCGAGGAACCTTTAGCACGGCCTTTAGGCCGTGGAATAATCACTACCAAATACAGCGGCTGAAGCGCCCTGCTACAGAGGAGAAGCTTTTACCTGTTTATTCTCAATATAAAAGGCTTCGGGCGGCGTTGCATTGAGGGTTTGGATTAAGGTTTTTGCAGCATGTTTAGCCACATAACGCGTTTTTTCGTCAGGTTCGTTATCACCTACTTCATAAGTTACGCCATGGACTTTATAAACATCAGCAAAAAACTGCTTAAACACTCCTCTGCCTGGCGAAGTCCCTGGCTTATCATTCACCTTAAACACCCCTGCGGTTTTTTCTTGTAAACTTGATAACCACGTCACTACCATTTCTGTTGGGGCGATCTTTTCATCCTGTGGAATGGTGTAGAAAACATTATTGTGTGTTGAATGGAAGTCCATACCCATCACAATTTTACCGCCGCCATTAGTTATAACGTCTAAATATTGTTTAACCGCCCTGGTTTCTGGTTGAGAAAATACATTCCAATCGCGATTCAGGTCTTTATGACCCAGACTATGACGCCAATGACCTTCTGCAACTCCATCGGGATTTATATTCGGCACCACTAGTACGTTAAATCGAGATAAAAATTCACTTTTAGATGCAGTGTAAGCAAGAAACTCGTCTAAAAATGCGAACATGGCTACAGCACCGGTTACCTCAGGAGGATGTTGACGACCAAGTAATATCACCCACTCTTTGTTATCCGGTTTTTGTAACGTAAAAGCAGATAGAGTGCGACCTGCGGTGGACTTACCA
Source organism: Aliiglaciecola sp. (assembly GCF_039982535.1). NCBI lineage: Bacteria > Pseudomonadati > Pseudomonadota > Gammaproteobacteria > Alteromonadales > Alteromonadaceae > Aliiglaciecola > Aliiglaciecola sp. The sequence continues at coordinate 51,864 of NZ_JBDWYG010000077.1, read as the reverse complement.
ATAGCAAAGGGCTCAAAGGCGTAAGTTTGCGCGGCTTTATCTAACCAGGCGTCGTAAGCCGAATTTGGTATGGGTCGCTGGGCAGCTACGTATAAAGGTTTGTTAGTGACGTCCAATGACAACGACATACTCATGTCATTTGTATCAAAGGCAATGGGCTGCCAAGACATTTGATCAGTACTCACTTTCGGTAAATATCTTGGTGCAAAGCCATCGAAAGTAAGTACCACATCAATTTTTTTAGCCGTTGTTGATTTTACGCTGAAATAATACCAAGGGCTTGGATTAATAGGTTTATCTTCGGGCAAGAACGTCAATACGTACTCGCCATTTTTATTCAATTCACAACTATCTAAACTGCCTGCCTCAAATTTGGCAGAAAAACTCACATCTTCAAACTCACACCCATAAGTGACAGGCGCTGCAAATGCCAACACAACCAATAAAAACCGGATCATTAGACCTCCAAAAAATTATCGCCCAGGTTGAATGAGCAATATTAGTTAAACATTATAGGTTAGGGAGCCTGTAGCAGGATCTTCAGCCCGTGGAGTGTACACCATACAACTTTCGCGGGGCTAAAGCACCCGCCTACAGATAGGATTTTTGCGTTGTCCCATACCCTTAGGTTATGGAATTTATCTTAACCAACTTTCGCGGGGCTAAAGCGCCCGCCTACAGATAGGGTTTTGCTCTAGTAGCATGGCCTTTAGGCCATGGGTTAAACCAAGGATTTAAACCATACAACTCTCGCGGGGCTAAAGCACCCGCCTACAGATAGGATTTTGCTCTTGTAGCATGGCCTTTAGGCCATGGGTTTAAGCCAAGGATTTAAACCATACAACTTTCGCGGGGCTAAAGCGCCCGCCTACAGATAGGATTTTGCTTTGTAGCATGGCCTTTAGGCCATGGATTAAACCAAGGATTTAAACCATACAACTTTTGCGGGGCTAAAGCGCCCGCCTACAGTGCATTTAACATGGTTTCGGCATCGCTAACTTCGAAGGTACCTGGCTCTTCTTTATTGAATATTTTAACTACGCCATTATCGACTAACATGCTGTATCGGCATGATCGCACACCGCCGAAATTACCTGTGTCGATATTCATCCCGATTGCGCTGGTAAAACTACCGTCGCCATCCGCCAACATTAATATATCGTCGGCATTTTGTTGTTTTCCCCAAGTGTCCATCACAAAAGCATCGTTTACCGATAAACATATTATCGTGTCTACACCTTTTGCTTTTATTTTGTCGCTTAATGCCACGTAACCAGGTAAGTGGGCTTGCGAGCATGTTGGTGTGAATGCACCAGGAACGGCAAACATTACTACTTTTTTATCTTCAAAAAGATCGCTGGTAGTAAATGTTTTCATTTTACCGTCTACTCTTGCGGTAGTTTCGGCTTCTGGCAACTGACTTCCAATGCTAATCATAGCGTTCTCCAATTAATTTTAAATATGGGTAAAATAGACATCAAACCGAAGCTTTTTACCTTTGATGGACATATTTGGTTCATTTTCTTGTAAATAAGGCGCAGATTCTGGCCTTTTTACCACAACTCGCTGTTTCGCGAGGCCTAATGCAGGTCCCAGTAAATCATCTGCATCTTCATCGGCCCCTAGTAACGCTTGAAACAAACGCATTTCTTTCTTCACCAACGCTGATTTCTTGCGATGGGGAAACATAGGATCTAAATACACCACATCGGGTTGTATTCCTTGCCAATTTGCTAACAAATTGACGGCTGAATCATGAAAAAGTGCCATTCGTTGAGGCAACCAATCGCCTAAAAGTGAATGCCCTTCAGCACGATGCAATCCATCACTCAGTAACGCTGCAACCTCTTTAGATCGCTCTATCATATCAACATGGCAGCCAAAGCTAGCGAGTATAAATGCATCTCGCCCTAAACCTGCGGTGGCGTCTAACACATGAGGAAACACATTGCCTTTTATTCCCACAGCCTTAGCTATGGACTCTTTGCGAACGCTGGTTTGCTGTCGCCTAAAAGTCAAAATATCCGAGGCAAAATCCACATAAACAGCACCTAATTTAGGCTCATCTAATTGTTTAAGGGCTAAATAGTCTTGATCTAGCACTAACGCTAAGCCGTTCGTTTGCTGATTATCAATTTCCATTCCCCACTTTGTTTGCCAAGCTCGGGCTTGTTCCTGCAACAATGGATTGTCCGGTTCAGATAATAATAGCTTAAGCATGGCCATAACGCTCTTTATGTCCTAACCATCGATTAATGATGGCTTGAGATTTTGACGGATAGTGTTGCCACATATGATCAGCAATATTTTGTACCTCGGGTATGAGCTCAGCATCACGAATTAAATCGGCGATTCGTAAATCTGCTAATCCCGTTTGTTTGGTTCCCAGTAGCTCTCCTGGTCCGCGAATTTCGAGATCTTTTTGAGCGATATAAAATCCGTCATGGGACTCACGCAGGACACTTAAGCGTTTACTGGCAGTTTTCGATAGCGGGCTTTGATACATCAACACACAATGACTTTCCACCGAGCCTCGACCCACTCGTCCACGCAATTGGTGTAATTGAGCCAATCCAAGACGCTCTGGGTTTTCAATAATCATCAAGCTGGCATTAGGCACATCCACTCCTACTTCAATTACCGTTGTAGCAACTAGTAAGTCTAATTCACCCTGCTTAAATTGCTCCATAATTTGCTGCTTTTCTTGGGATTTCAAACGACCATGCACCAAACCAACGTTTAATTCAGGCAACGCAGTGTTCAGCGCAATGGCTGTATCTTCGGCAGCCTGACACTGCAACACTTCTGATTCATCAATAAGGGTACATACCCAATAGGTTTGTCGTTTTTGATTAACGGCTGCATTACGCACCCTTTCTATCACCTCGCCTCTGCGAGTATCCGGCAACACGACTGTGGTGATGGGAGTGCGGCCTGGAGGTAACTCATCAATTACAGAGGTATCAAGATCAGCGTAAGCGGTCATAGCTAACGTTCGAGGAATAGGCGTTGCTGTCATTATTAATTGATGGGGAAATGCACCTTGTTGCTCGCCTTTTTCCCTTAGCGCCAAACGTTGATGTACTCCAAACCTGTGCTGCTCATCAACAATCACTAAGGCTAATTTATGGTATTCCACGGCTTCCTGAAACACCGCATGAGTACCTACTAACATATCAATCTGACCACTTTTCAATTCGCCTAAAACCGATTCTCTAGCTTTACCTTTTAACTTACCCGCCAACCAACCGATTCGAATATTCAAAGGTGAGAGCCAGCCGCTAAAGTTGTTAGCATGTTGTTCTGCCAAAAGTTCAGTTGGGGCCATCATCACCACTTGAAAACCTGCGCCTATAGCAGATAAAGCAGCCATTGCGGCCACTAGGGTTTTACCCGAGCCCACATCGCCTTGCACTAAACGCATCATAGGAGCATCTTGTTGCATATCATGTTGAATCTCAGCCACCACTCGTGATTGAGCATTAGTAGGAGAAAACGGTAAGCTTTCTAAAAATTGGCCAAGCAATTGGGTGGAAACAGGTATTGAGAAAGTATGTTGGCGCTTACTTTGTTGACGCACCTTTAGCACACTTAAGTGGTGAGCTAGCAATTCTTCAATAATTAATCGCTGTTGCGCGGGATGTTTACCTTCTTCTAGCAACGTTAACGCAACATCAGGTGGGGGACGATGAACTAAGGTTAGGGCATCAACAAGGCTGATTTGGGCTGCATAAAGATTATCAGGCAATAGTTCAGCTAGGCCACCCTGTTTTAATTTCGTTAAGGCTTGTTCACTCAAGTTACGTAAGGTGAGTTGTTTAACTCCCTCTGTGGTTGGATAAACTGGCGTAAGGGACTCTTCCAATTCGCTAACTGACTCGTCCCGTTTTACACGATACTCTGGGTGCATCATCTCAAGACCAAACTTACCCGCACGCACCTCGCCAAATGCCCGAATGGTAGTGCCTTTTTCTAAGCTATTTTTTTGTGCCGCTGAAAAATGGAAAAAACGTAGGGTTAGACTGCCGGTATTGTCACTAACACGCACTACCAACATACGTTTGCGTCCGAACTGCACCTCGCATGACATGACTTCAGCTTCAATACTGGTATGCAAAAAAGGCTGCAAATCACCGATGGGATAAATGCGCGTGCGGTCTTCGTAACGAAGGGGCAAGTGGAATAACATGTCCTGAATGGTAACTAACCCAATTTTTTCGAGCTTTTCAGCGACTTTACTGCCTACACCTTTTAACTCGGTTAATTTTGTTATTGCCAGAGATTGCATCTGAGCCTTTTTAATTCAGAACCACACAACCTGTTATTCTGCCTTACAGTGAGCAGAATACAACTATTCTGAAAGCTAAAAATTCAAAACCTCGTTAATCAGCCTTTAATAGACACAGCAATGAGCGAGTTTGCCTGCAATAAAAGCCGTTTTCTCTGGGTTTAAACTGAATGGTTTACATCGTCTACAATTAATTGAATCGAAGACTAAAATTCTGTTTCAAACTGAATCACCTATACGGATTGAAGTTATTCATTCATAGTGAGCCTAGAAAACAGAAAATGTGAGTGTTTATGAACTTGGAAACCTTTTCCATCCGCGCTGAAGAACTGTGGCAATTTGTAATTGCTGGCTTAACCGACACCAATACTTATGCTCAAGTGACGATAGTCGTTTTAGTCTATTTATTGGCTTTCTGGTTGGCAGGAAAAATTCGAAATACCGTAGGTCTCACCCACCATGAGCCTGACCCAAGCGCCCACCCAATGCGTAAACTAGCCTATCGAGTTGGCTATTTGGTATACCCGTTAATTGCCTTAGTGGTTTTAAAGGTGATCATTGAAACCAGCGCAAATAGCGGATTTCCCACTTGGTTTTTAGATACCGCATTAACCATTGCCGTTTTACTGTTTTATTATTCTATGATCAGAGTTTTAGTTGTGAACCCCGTCGCTGCAAAGCTCTTTAAATGGGTTGGTATACCAATTCTACTGTTGCATTTAATAGGCTCACTAGACGCAGTGATTATGGCTCTTGAAGATATTTCACTAACCTTAGGTAACGTCAACATTACAGCTTATGGCGTAGTCCGAGTGCTCATTTTTGGTGCGGTGCTTTTTTGGTTAGGACGTGCTTCCAATAGTTTTGGCAAAGACATTATTCGCAAACAAGAGTCTATCGATATTCGAACCAGAGAAGTCTTTTCGAAACTCTTTGAAGTAGCCTTATTTTGTATAATTGCCCTATTACTGTTGAATGTAATGGGGATAAATCTTACAGCGCTTGCCGTATTTGGTGGGGCTGTTGGGGTTGGATTAGGTTTAGGGCTTCAATCCATCGCCTCAAATTTTATCTCTGGCATTATTATTTTATTGGATCGCTCGTTAACCGTTGGCGATTTTGTGGAAATGGATGACGGTAGCAAAGGTTTTGTGCGTGAATTTAGAATGCGTTACACGGTACTAGAAACCTATGATGGTAAAGACATTCTAGTACCCAATGAAAAGTTTATATCCAACTTAATCGTTAATTGGACCCACAAAGATCCTAAACAGCGCTACAGAGTGGACTTTTCCGTACCCTACGCCACTGACATTCGCGCCATGGTAGAGTTAATTAAAGAGGCCGTGGCGGAACACCCCTCTGTGATAAGTGGTATGGATGTGCCATTTGAAGAGCGTCCTGATTGCGAAATTGATAGTTTTGGCGACTCTGGCGTGAATATGTTTGTAGAGTTTTGGATGGAAGGTATTGATGATGGTAAAAACCGTGTGGGCGGGGATTTGATGTTGATTATCTTTGAAACACTGCGAGAAAACGGTATTGAGATCCCCTTCCCTCAACGTGAAGTGCGAATTCTTAACGACGAGTTGCTAAAAGGCAAAACCACTACTTAAAAAACAGAGTCGAAATCAATCAAATGATTTCGACTCACTATTTTCTCAACGCTAATTCCGCGTGAAATTTGGTAGTAAGTATTTACAAACTCAACTTAGCGGCTTGTAAAAGCAGTTCAGCCGAAGGTCTTACTCTGAAATTTGGATTAACATAGTTAAATTTGATTAAGCCAGTTTTGTCAGTAATAAACACCGAAGGTGCAGGCAATACCGCACGGTCGCTGCTACTCTCTGCAGTTAATTCAATATTCTTTTTAGCTTTATAATTTTCTTTTGTTTTATTCGGGACGTAAAACCCGATGCCAAAGCCTTTAATGGCTTGCAGGCTCTCGTCAGATAATAGTTGAACTGCAAATTCAGTTTCGAGCTTTTGTTCTTGTAAGCGTGTTGGTGATTCTGGCGAAATAGCTAGAATTTGATAACCCATTTCAAGTAAAGGCTGTTCGATATCTTTCAATTCTGCCAACTGACGACTGCAATAGGGGCACCAACCACCGCGATAAAATAGAATGATAGTGGGTTGTTGCATCACCATAGCTTGAAGGCTTACCGGCGCTCCCCCCGCGGTGCGCAAGGTTACACTGGGGATCGTTTGCCCATTTAATAAAGGCGTAACATCTTCTGGAGATTCAGCAATAACCGTGCGATCCAACGCAAACAGTTGTACCGAAACAAGCATAAGAAAAACGCCAATAAAGTGAAAGGGTCGCATAGTAGTGTTCCTTTGAAAGTTAATAACAAAAACAACAATGTAGCATGGGCTTTAGCCCATGGGAAAGGAACATATGGCGCTTTTGTAGCCTGGCCTTCAGGCCATGGATTAAGATAATGGAAAGAATAGCCATCCCGCAAAGATGTAGTACGGCCTTTAGGCCGTGGATGTATCGAATTACAAATTTCAACCGCGGGGCTAAAGCACCCGCCTACAGGTTGCGCTTTTGTAGCACGGGCTTTAGCCCGTGGAAAAGGAACAGATGGCGCTTTTGTAGCATGGCCTTTAGGCCATGGATTAAGATAATGGAAAGAATAGCCATCCCGCAAAGATGTAGCACGGCCTTTAGGCCGTGGACATAGCGAATTACAAATTTCAATCGCGGGGCTAAAGCACCCGCCTACAGGGTTTTGAATTGTAGCGCTTGCCACCAATCGTCGTCGGCGACTATGCTGCCTTGTTCGTCGATATGTGGGTATGGCAGGTTTTTTTCGTCACAAAGTCTGCGGAAGTCGGGGTAACCTCGTTCGAACAGCATTTTCTGACAATCCGATTCCTCAAGATGCTGGGAATCATACATACCTGCAATTTGTCGTTGCCGCTGGGCTTCGTATAAAACAAGGGCTGCAGCAACACTAACATTGAGGGATTGCACCATTCCAACCATCGGGATCACGATTTCTTGATCAGCTAATTCAATGGCTTGTTGCGTAGCGCCGTACTTTTCTTGGCCTAAAATTATCGCAGTTGGCTTAGTATAATCGACATCTCGAAAATCCACGGCTTCATCTGATAAATGGGTCACAAGTACCTGCATATCTTGGCTTTTCAAATGACTAACCGCATCGCCGATACTCTGATGGTTCTCCATGTACACCCAATTCTGGCTGCCCATGGCGGTGCCACCGCGTAACTCTTTGGTTTCATCATCCCACACAGCATGAACTCGATGAATACCTACGGCATCACAACTTCTGACTACAGCGGAAACATTATGGGGTTTATGCACTTGCTCTAAACAAACGGTTAAGCTTGTTTGTCGCTTGCGTAACACATCCCTAATTTTTTGATAACGTTCTGGTGACACTGACACTAAAAAAACCTCTAACTAAAAACTACGTTTTCTAACGCAATATCACTCAGGCAATTCCATTACACCGTCAATTTCGATTTGTGAGCCTTTAGGTAACTCTTTTACACCGATAGCTGCTCTTGCAGGATATGGCTGCTTAAAGTATTGGCTCATCACTTCATTAACGGTGGCGAAGTTGGATAAATCCGTCAAAAATATATTCACTTTAACTAGATCATTGGTAGTGCCACCAGCAGCTTCACAAACAGCAGTAACATTGTCGAAAACCTGAATAGCTTGGGTTTTAAAATCGTTCGAAACCATTTCCATAGTTTCTGGAACCAAAGGTATTTGGCCTGATAAATATACGGTTGTACCCGATTTCACTGCTTGGCTATAAGTACCAATAGCTTGCGGGGCCCGGTCAGTGTGGATTACGGACTTTGACATAATGTTTTACCTTAATTGTGTCGAATTTTACTATGACGAGAGACTTTTTGTACTTCCGGCATGGAGCGAATTTTGCGCATTATCTTCGCCAGATGTACGCGATTTTTGGTGGTTAACTCAATATCAATGTAATAAACATTGCTTTCTTTTTCTTCGGTTTGTAAGCCAATTATATTGGAATCACAAGAAGCTACGGCATTGGTTAACGTGGCTAATGTGCCTTGGTGATTAATAAGTTCTATTCGAACTGAAGCTTTAAACTCACCTTGAGCTTCATTATCCCAATGCATTGGCAATACACGTTGTGGTTCTTCTTTGCTTAACTTACGAATATTGCTACAACCAACCTGATGAATAACCATGCCTCGCCCTGGGCTTAGAATGGCAATAATTTCATCATCTGGAATGGGGTAACAACATTTAGGATAAGTAACTAATAGACCTTCAGTACCTCGGATAGCAACATTGCGACCTTTTTCCGGTAGTACTTCAGACTCACCCAACAAACGTCGAGCAACAATCGCGCTAAGCTCGTTTCCTAAACCTATTTCTGATAGCAATTCGTCAAAAGAATTATGCTTAGTTTCCGCCACAACACGATCTCGGTCTTGTTGAGGAATATCGTCTAATCTTCTAGCCCCTAAAGCGTGGCGCAATAAACGATTCCCCATGCTAATCGCTTCTTCAGACTGCTGGCGTTTAAGGTATTGGCGAATATTTGCACGAGCTCGGGCACTAACCACAAAATTAAGCCAGTTAGCGTTGGGTTTCGCCCTTGGAGAGGTAATAATTTCCACTAATTGACCGTTTTGCAGTGGCTTGTTCAGGGAATAATTTCGTCGTTCAACCCGCACACCTACACAAGAATTTCCCACATCAGTATGCACTGCGTAGGCAAAATCCACAGGCGTAGCGCCCATAGGCAATTCAACAATGCGTCCATCTGGCGTAAAAACATATATTTCGTCAGGGAACAAATCGGTCTTAACGTTTTCAATAAATTCGAAGGATGAGCTGGCACTTTGCTGCAACTCTAATAAAGACTGCATCCACTTACGCGCTCGAACTTGCGCCGTAGTGCCCTGCTGAGTTTCACCATCGTCTTTATAAATCCAATGGGCTGCCACACCTTTATCAGCCATCTGATCCATTTCATTGGTTCGAATTTGAATCTCCACGGGAATACCATGGGGTCCAATTAGAGAGGTGTGTAATGACTGATAACCATTAGTGCGAGGGATGGCTACATAATCTTTAAAGCGTCCTTCAATGGGTTTATATAACCCATGCATTGCGCCTAACCCACGATAACAATTATCCACAGAGTTGACGATAACTCGAAACGCATAAATATCCATGACTTCGTTGAACAACAGTTCTTTGTTCTTCATTTTTTTATAAATGGAATACAAATGTTTTTCACGGCCAACTACTTGAGCTTCAAGACCATTGGCTTGTAAGCGGGTTTCGACTTCATGGCGGGTATTTTCGATAATTTCTTTGCGATTACCCCGAGCTTGCTTAACTGCCGCCGATAAGGCTCTGTGACGCATGGGATACATCGCCTGAAAACCTAAGTCTTCTAATTCATTTTTTATATCGTGGATACCAAGACGGTGGGCGATGGGAGCATAAATTTCGAGGGTTTCTCTGGCTATTCTGCGACGTTTGTCCGGTCGTAAAGAACCCAAAGTGCGCATATTATGTGTTCGGTCAGCAAGTTTAATCAGGATGACACGAATATCCTGCACCATAGCCATCATCATTTTACGGAAATTTTCGGCTTGGGCTTCTTGTTTGGTACTAAACTGGATTTTATCTAGTTTAGATACACCTTCGACCAAATCACCAACAGTTTCACCAAATGCTTCCACCAAATCTTCTTTGGAGTAGTGCGTGTCTTCAATAACATCGTGTAACAATGCCGATTTGATGGTTTCTTCATCTAGGTGCATGTCGGCAAGAATCCCTGCCACCGCAACAGGATGGGTAATGTAAGGATCACCGCTGGAACGCATCTGTCCGTCGTGTGCATCTTTGGCTAAAACGAAGGCAGCCTCAATCCCCTCAACGGCGTTTTGAGGTAGGTAATCACTTAGTTTGTTTTTAAGGCCTTCGAATAAATACACTTAACACATGCTTTTAGTTAACTTTGCAGTTAAGAATACGAGGATTTTGCTAGATTGTCAGCCAATAAGTTCATCCTGAACTCAAAGAGTTCAGGATTGGCTTAATTTTACTCAGACAGGATGTTAGCAACTGATGAAAACTCAGCTTCATCGTGCTCTTGTTGATCACGAATTGCTTCAGCTGCAATTGTTGATGCATCAACAAAACCTTCTTCAATTTCACGAAGAGAGATTACTGTGGGTTTGTCATTTCCCATAGGAACATGAGCTTCTTTGCCTTCAATAGCAATCTGACGTGCGCGCTTAGCAGCAACTAATACTAAATCAAAACGATTGCCAATTTTATCTACGGCATCTTCTACTGTTACACGAGCCATATATTTCTCCGAGGTGGTCGATATGTCTAAAGGTGTTCAAAAAAAGGTCGAGTAGTTTACGTTTTTATCGGCCTAAAGGAAAGATCTTTCACGATCATTCGGCGGTTTATTTTCCAAGTAAATTGGCAAATAAACCCGCATGACGGATAACCTGCTTCTCTTTTCTAAGTCTGCGAGCGCTTACTATCGAGTCTAACTCATTTAAAGCCGACTCAAAATCATCGTTTACCACGATAAAGTCAAATTCGTGATAATGAGAAATTTCTGACTCAGCTTCTTTCATTCGTTGTTGGATCACTTCATCTGAGTCTTGGTTTCGTTGGGTTAACCGACGAAAAAGTTCATCACGAGAAGGCGGTGCAACAAAAATAGTCGCAGTGTCAGGGATTTGTGCTTTCACCTGACGCGCGCCTTGCCAATCAATATCCAAGAAGATATCAGTGCCTAGCTTAAGGGTTTTTTCTATTACCACACGTGACGTGCCGTAATAATTACCGAATACCTCTGCCCATTCGAAAAAAACCTGTTGTTTAATGTTTTCTTCGAATTCCTCTCTGGAAACGAAATGATAGTGTTGCCCATCGACCTCTCCCGGCCTAGGTGCGCGAGTAGTATGAGAAACAGAGACCTGCATTTTGTTACTGTGCATGGTCGACTCACTATGCCTTTCAATTAACGCATTAATGAGACTAGATTTACCGGCTCCTGAGGGAGCGGCCAAAATAAATAAGTTACCGGGTGCTTTTGCCATAAATTTTTATAAAATAACTGTCGCGAATTTTCAGCAATGTTAACATATTCTGACTTATTACCTAACTAGCGAATCACGAAATGAATGACAGCCAGTATCACCAACTTGTAGATGACATGTTTATCCAATTGGAAGAAGCGTTAGACGCATGCGAAGTGGATATCGATTATGAATCGGCAGAAGGGATATTAACCCTAGAATTTTTAAACAGAACCAAGATCATTTTAAATAAACAAGCGCCTTTGCACCAACTATGGGTAGCCACTAAATATAATGGCCACCACTTCAACTTTGAAGATGGTGTGTGGATTGACGAGCGCACCGGTGTTGAGTTTTGGTCATTTATTGATGAAGCAGCCACCAAACAAGCAGAACAAACCGTAAAATTATCTTAAAAAAGATCAAAGGAAGCAGCTAAATGAGTGAGCAGTTATTGCCCTACGTAGAAGTGAATCCCAAAAAGCCACACGATGCAGTTGTAATTTGGATGCACGGTTTAGGAGATTCAGGTAATGGTTTTGCGCCAATTGTGCCTGAACTGAAGTTGCCTGAAAGTATGGCGGTTCGTTTTGTTTTTCCCCACGCTCCCGTTAGACCCGTAACCATTAACAATGGCATGCCAATGCGCGCATGGTACGACATTAAAACCATGGATTTTAATAATCGCGCCGATGTAGATGGTGTTTTGGACTCCGCCGCTAAAGTTGCAAAATTAATTGAAGCGGAAAAAGCCAAAGGCATACCAGCTGAACGCATAGTATTAGCCGGGTTTTCACAAGGCGGCGTAATCGCCCTTCATTTAGGCACTCGCTACCCAGAAAAACTAGCTGGGATTATGGCACTTTCAACTTATATGTCAGAACCAGATAAGTTTGCTAACGAAGTTCATAACTCTAACAAAAATACGCCGATACTTTGTGCTCATGGGCAACAAGATGAAGTGGTTCCGATGTTTTTAGGACATGGAGCCTTTAAGGTACTCGAAGATCTTGGTTATCCTGTAAAGTGGAAAGAGTATGCAATGCAACACAACGTTTGCCCACAGGAAATTAAAGACGTATCTCAGTGGTTACAGGAGCGTTTGGGCTAATCCCAAGATGTTGTTAAACAAAACTTACACTTGTCAGCGGTTAAATATCGCGCTATATGTACAAAAAGAAGGTTGGTTTAAGCAGAACCCAAATACAGAATTTAAATAGGTTAATAAAAATACACATTAGATGTAGTTAAATCTAAGCCTACTGCGATAAATTGGCGGTAGGCAATTCCAAGATTGATTGCAGCGTCTAGCAAGCCGCGTTGACCTAGGAGGTTGGTATCCCAAAAGGAATATCAACTTCAACCAAGCTTACCTCCACCTTCTTCAATACCTTTATCCATAAAAAAATAGAAATTTGGCTTCGCCCTAGTGTGCGTAATTTATCGGCTAAAAGAGCACCGTTGGCGGACAGAAACTTTGGAATATTTTCCAATGCCCTCAGTGATTGCTGATCTAGTTTTTACGTAAACTATGAAACAAAGCTTTAAAATTCGTTCTACAAGTGGACACCTTGCCCGCTTTCAACCATATCGATGTTAAGGCAGTAATATGAGTAATAGCTTACCGGATACAACCGAACAGCACCGTGGTCGATACCAAAAGATTGGCCTGCTTGCCGGACCGGCATTATTCGCGCTAATGATGCTTTTAGGAGTGGATCAAACCACGATGGATCCCACTGCATGGCGCGTTGCCGCTGTGGGAATTTGGATGGCAACTTGGTGGGCCACTGAGGCTGTACCCGTACCCGTTACCGCATTTTTACCCATAATTACTTTCCCTGTTCTTGGTATTAGTTCTTTAGCCGATGCCACATCCGATTATGCTAACCCGATTATTTATTTGTTTATGGGCGCATTTATTTTAGCTCTGGCAGTAGAACGTTGGGAGCTGCACAAACGTATTGCTTTAGTAATTTTGTCTTATACCGGCACCGATGCAAATCACCTCATTGGCGGTTTTATGATAGTCGCCGCGTTGTTATCTATGTGGATGACAAATACGTCGACCACTATGATGTTAATGCCTATTGCTTTATCAGTTACCCACGTTATTGCTGAACACAATCCCCAGTTAAGTAAACAACAAACCAAATCTTTTCAAGTTGCCATGTTATTGGGGTTGGCCTATGCCGCTACCATTGGCGGTCTTGCCACTTTGGTAGGTACACCACCTAACGCATTGTTAGCTGCGTTTCTAAATGAAAATTACGATATTAAACTCACATTCGCCAGTTGGATGGCGTTAGGCGTGCCAGTCACCCTGATTATGTTGCCATTAGCTTGGTGGTCGTTAACACGCTGGAGTTTTCATATTGATATCCCTAAAAACCCCGAGGTACAAGATCATCTAACCGAATTACGACAGAATCTTGGCCCGATGACGAAAGCCGAAAAGCGAGTTGCCATTGTATTCGCTTTGGTGGTGATGCTGTGGATTGTTAGACGCCCTCTATCAGCGCTACTTGGCATTGATTTTTTATCCGACACTGGCATTGTAATGTCAGCCGCCTTACTTTTATTTTTATTGCCAAGTGGCAACAAAACTCAGCCACAAATCATGATTTGGGAAGATGTAAGTAGATTACCTTGGGGTGTCCTCATTTTATTTGGCGGCGGATTAAGCTTAGCCGCAGCTGTCTCTTCCTCCGGACTTGCCAGTTGGTTAGGTACCAGTTTGATGCCATTGGGTGCATTAGGTGTTTTTACCCTTGTTATTGCTGCCACAGCATTGGTCATATTTCTCACTGAGCTCACCAGTAATGTTGCCACAGCGGCCACTTTTTTACCTGTTGTTGCAGCGGTTGCTTTAGAACTTGGCGTGTCGCCGTTGCTGCTATGTATTCCTATTACTCTAGCGGCAAGTTGCGCCTTTATGTTGCCCGTGGCAACACCTCCCAATGCCATTGTATTTGCTTCCGGTGTAATCACCATTCCACAAATGGTTAGAGCTGGGGTGATGCTTAATATTGCTGGCTTAGTGTTGTTGAGCGCGGTATCTATATGGTTAGCACCGTTAATATTCTTATAAAGTGAATGGTAGTAGGTGATTACTTACTAGCCCAAGCTCGAATCAAATCTAATTTGGGTTAGTGAATATTTTTGCAATTTCATGAAAGGCTTTTTGTCATCGAATTCCCCAATACCGATTCACAAATTCACGCTGTGATAAAATTGTGATGAAATTTTTAATCTGCTTCTCCGGTATTGTTAGTAACCTTAATATACTTTTTGAATCGGATTGAACATGAACTATTTGAAAGCTTTAATATTTACCGTAGCAACTCTCTTTTTTACCACAGCCAATGCATCTGACCCCATTGAAACGGGCTTTTTTAATAACCACGCAATTTATGGTTATGACACTGTTGCCTACTTCACTCAAAATAAAGCGGTAAAAGGTAATAAACAAATCACCTACGATTGGCGGGGCGCCCAATGGCACTTTTCTACAGAAGAACACAAAGCGATGTTCGTTGCTAACCCAGAGAAATTTGCGCCCCAATATGGTGGTTATTGTGCTTATGCAATGGCCGATGGTAATTTAGTTGGAATAGATGAAGAGGCATTTACCATAGTAAATAACAAACTTTATCTTAATTACAGTATTAGCGTGATGGAAAAATGGCTCGAAAACAGAGACGAGTACATTCGAAAAGCTGACGCACAATACCCTTTAGTGGTGGATTTTTAGACTTTTTCCATTGCGATTGATGTAGATCAGCTTGGTTATCAGCTTTTTTACAACTCTGCTGTACCAATCCGCTCAGCAAAACCTTAAAATGGAATCAAAAGGTTAACCGGATTGTTTATGACTCGCTCAGTAATTAAAATTGCTACCCGAAAAAGCGCCCTTGCTCTTTGGCAGGCAGAATTTGTTAAAGCTGAATTAGAAAAAGCGCACCCTCACATTGCCGTTGAGTTGGTTCCAATGACAACTAAGGGTGATGTGATCCTCGATACCCCCCTTGCTAAGGTCGGCGGTAAAGGATTGTTCATCAAAGAATTGGAAGTGGCTATGCAAAAAGGCGAAGCCGATATTGCCGTGCATTCCATGAAAGATGTCCCTGTAGAGTTTCCCGATGGTTTTGGCCTGCACGCCATTTGCCAACGGGAAAATCCATTGGATGCTTTTGTGTCTAATGATTACGAAGATATTGTTTCCCTGCCCAAAGGCGCAATTGTTGGCACCTCAAGTTTACGTCGCCAAGTGCAAATCAAAGCCTATCGTCCAGATATTCAAATAAAAGATCTCCGTGGTAACGTCAATACGCGTTTAGCAAAGCTTGATGATGGCCAATACGATGCCATTATTTTAGCGTCTGCTGGTTTAATTCGTTTAGATATGGCCGACCGTATTCGTCAAGAAATTAGTAGCAGAGTATCATTACCCGCTGTTGGTCAAGGTGCCGTTGGGATTGAGTGTCGCACGGATGATGCAGAACTAGTTGCGTTGTTACAACCCTTGAATCATCCGCAAACTGCAGTTCGAGTAATTGCCGAACGTGCACTAAACGCTAAGTTGCAAGGAGGCTGTCAGGTTCCCATCGGTAGTTTCTGTGAAATCGTCGACAATCAACTACACTTGCGTGGTTTGGTAGGTTCGATTTCAGGTAAGCAAATTATTATGGCAGATCAATATGGTGATATTGCTGAACCAGAACAATTAGGAATAGCTGTGGCTGAAAAGCTGCTTGAACAAGGTGCGCAAGCATATTTAGCTGAAGCATACGTCTAACGTTAATGTCTATTTTATTACTACGGCCAAAGGAAAAATTCGAAAAAAGCACAAGGTATATGCAGCGCCATGGCATTAACGCCATAGGTGTGGGACTGATTGAAATAGTCATCAACCACCACACTTTGCAGCAATTTTCGAATTCGATATTGGCCTTAGATAACGAGCAAACTCGCTTTACTAAGTGTATATTTGTTAGTACGCACGCAGCTGAAATTGTGATTAATGGTGTGCCAAATTGGCCGTCAGAACTTGAGGTTTTTGCGGTGGGTCCAAGTACTGGCCAATGTTTAAACCAGTTGAGCGAACAAGTTGTTGTACCTGATATGGCGAGTTCCGAGGGCTTGTTATCACTACCACAATTGCAAGATTTATCGAATCAGCGAATATTTTTGTTAAAAGGCGTGGGTGGCCGTAAAATATTACCCACTGAACTGCAAAATCGAGGGGCAGTGGTAGAACATATTAATCTTTATAATCGTTTGCCCTGTATAGATTATTCGCAAACAGAAGAATGGCAGCCACAAGACATTCAATGTATTGTGGCCACAAGTGGCGAAATTATCCAGGCAGCATGGGACAAGTTTGACCAAAAATGGTTAAAATCTATACCTTGGATCATGGTTAGTCAGCGTCTAGCCGATTATGCAGCTAAACTTGGCATACAGCAGGTATATCTGAGTGCTGGTGCAAGAGATGAGCAACTCAAAGACGCAATCAATCAATTTTTGGAGCGCTAGAATGACGGAAAAAGACAAACTCACCGCACTCGAAGAGGAAATGAAAGCCTTAGAGATCGAGAACGCATCCTACGTCGAAGATAAAGAGCCCCCTAAGGCCAAAACTAAATCCGACAAGAAACCTGCAGTGAAAGCGCAGAGCAAGGTTGATAGCAAACCAGCTCCTAAAGCCGAACAACCGCCATATACGCCCAAGCCCAAAAGCACTCCCCAAAAGGAACAACCTGCCAAGGGGAAAGCCAAAACTGGCTTCTTATGGTTTATCACACTAATTAACTTACTTTGTTTATTGGCTATTGCCGCAGCCGGATACTGGTTTTGGCAGCAGTGGAATAATACTCTCAATTCCGAAAATGCGGCTTTGACAGAACAAAGTGACAGCATTTCAGAGCAAGGGCGCACTATTGATCAATTAAGCAGACAGTTGATTGAACAACAAAGAACACTTTCTGCGTCCATTGATAAACAAAATGAATTAACCAATCAAGCTTTAACCCAGGCACAATCGAATAGCAGAAACCTAGCTGAAGTGTCTGGTCGTCGCCCCGCAGATTGGCTTTTAGCAGAAGCGGACTATTTAGTACGAATGGCTGGCCGCAAACTGTGGTTGGAAAATGACGTTCGTACAGCAGTAGCTATGCTGCAGGCAGCCGATAGTCGGTTACAAGACTTGGCAGACCCATCCCTATTGCCTGTACGACAATTTATTGCCAGCGATATTCAAAACCTGCAACAGATCAATCAGGTTTCATTAACTTCAATCGCTTTATCGTTATCTGGCATGGTACAGCAAGTTGATAATCTACCCCTGTCGTTACCGGAAGTAGAAGTTAAAGGTTTTGAACCAGAAGAGCTCACTGGAATGGCTAGAGTTTGGGCATATATTGAAAGTAACTTTAAATATCAAGCCAATGAAGGCCCAGTTGAGCCACTGTTATCGCAACAACAACAATGGTTAGCCAAAGAACAATTGCGTTTTGCATTAATGCAAGCACAAACGGCCATCATGAAAGAACAAGACACGCTGTTTAAACAAAGCTTACAACGAGCCATAGGTTTAATTGTGCAGCACTATGATCTTGAAACCACCGAAGTAGCGGGAATGGTAGACGCTCTGCGTAATTTGGAACAAACCGAAGTAGCGCGTAAATATCCTCAACAACTCGATGCGGCAAAACCACTACAAGACATATTAGAAGACCGAATGAGTAACGCATTCTCAAACGGGAAGTTTGAACTATGAAAAAAATCATTCTGCTGTTAATTATTATTGGGCTGATTATTGTAGGTTTGTATGCTGGCCCTAGTTTAATCAATTACCAAGGCTATTTTTTGATAGCCCTTGAAAGCGGTACTTACCAAGTCTCCATTTTTGGTTTTGTGGTTTTAGTGGTGACTCTATTTTTTGCCACTTGGTTAACCATCATTGTGATTAAAAAACTCATAGATATTTTAGCTGGGTCTCAAGACTGGTTATTTGGTTTTAGTAGCAGACGCAAACAAAAGGCTTTCACCAATGGTTTAATCTTCCTAGCTGAGGGTAACTATTTGGATGCGAAAAAATCCTTAAAAAAAATCCGCAGTGAAGATTTCGATGGGATCAATTTGTTAGCCTTAGCTGAGGCAGAGGCACAACTAAACAACAAATCTGAAGCCCGTGACCTATGGTTTGAAGCAGCCGAAAAGGACAAAACCAAATTAGCTGCAAATCTGTGCCTGATCCGTGATTTGGTATTGGAAAATCAAGGTGAGCAAGCACTCACATACATAAATGATGCACCAGAGAAGGTGCAAAAAGATCCCAATATCATCAAATTGTGGGCCCGTGCTCTTGAGCAGACCGGCCGCTTTACAGTGCTAAAAGAACATGTGAAAAAATGGAAAAAGCCACTTGGTGAAGAATACGATTATTGGTTATTGAAAGCATCTAAAGGTGAGTATGCTGAGATTGCCAGTAAAGAAGGTGCCATCAAATTGAAAGAAAAATGGCAGTCTTTGCCCCGGGGTGTCCGCAAAGAATCCGGTCAGGTTGCTGCATATGCTCAGCAATTAATTGACCAAGAAATGTATGAAGAGGCACAAACCATTTTAGTGAATAGCCAAAAAAGTGGCCCAGTTCCTGTTCTCTATAATATGTATCGTCAGCTTAAAAATACCCAAACTAATGGCGCAGTAAAGCAGTTAGAGGGTTGGCTTAAGAAAGACGATTCGAATGTTGATTTGCTCTCTACACTTGGGCAACTTGCGTATAACTCTGACGATTTTATGCTTGCCGAAAAAGCCCTTTCTAAGGCCATTAAGCTTGCAAATGAGCGTCGAGATGTGCTGCTTTTAGCGCAAATCAAAGAAGCTCAAAAAGACAATATTCACGCCTTAGAACTATACAAACAGACCGTTTTAAGCGCTGATTAAGGGCGCCAAAAAAGCGTCTTATTAATTTTTATAGCAATCACTACAATAATCAACTTTAAACCCCTTGAAGATTATTGTAGTGATGATTACTTTAAATTCTAAACTACCCATCACTTGATTGTTCGACATTTATAAAACCCCCTCCTTATTTATCTTGAAAGCCTTGTAAAATAGTTTTTTGTAGCGTTTAATACAATTAATTCACCTAGCAATTATATGAATTTTGTAATGAATGATACAAATACCTTTACGACACGAGGCAGACCGAGAAAACTTGATACAGCGGCAGGTCTTAAAAAAGCCCTGACGCTATTTCAAAAGTACGGTTTTGAAAATGTTTCAGTGGCAGAACTCAGCGCCACATTAAATGCCACTGCCACTTCAATATACGCCACATATGGGAACAAAGAGGCACTTTTTCTAAAGGCACTCGAGTTATACAAAACGCAATTTTTAGCCAGCCTTGAAAAAGTACTAACGGAATCTCAAAATCCAAGCGAGATGTTTAGAAATAGTCTAGAAATGTGTCTCGAATTTTACCTAAATGAGAATCACAGAAGCGGCTGTCTAATTTTGCAAGGCCACCTATTTTGTCGCAACAAAACGCTGCTTGATGAAATCAGCAAACTACAAAATGAATTGCAAACCAGATTAAAAGATCGCTTACAAAAATTAGGTTCAGAAAGTCCAGAAGAACTGGCCGATGTTTTAATCACTCTCATGGGTGGCATCGCCCTTTCGGTAAAATCCGAATCCGACGAAGACAAACTTTATACCACCCTCGAATTTTTCTGTACCGCGTTTGAGTGTTAAAAGTTTTGAAAATAAAGTGACTACTTCAAAAGTTAATTCCCGTTACCTTGCTAGTTTTTTGTGGGAGCTAACAAGTAAAATTACCAGCAAAGACTAAATGAGCAGATTCATTTAGTAAGTAAGTGATTACTACAACATCTTTTGCACAAAAAAACAACTTATCCACTAAAACCAACTAAAAACATCTAGCATCCGCCGGATAATTAAAAATAACAGTGGAAAATTCCTAGGTTTTCATTAAGATCACGCCTGCTTCCAGCGCACCCGTAGCTCAGCTGGATAGAGCGCTGCCCTCCGGAGGCAGAGGTCATAGGGTAAAATGGGGTTTGAGGGTAAAGGTCATTGACCTAAAGCCAGGCCTAATAAAATAAAACAAGTAAAAAGAGTAAAAATCGCTACGCACCCGTAGCTCAGCTGGATAGAGCGATGCCCTCCGGAGGCATAGGTCAGAGGTTCGAATCCTCTCGGGTGCGCCATTTTTGTATATCTTGACCGCTGCCCCCCGTGACCAAAAAGCCTTAAAAAATCAGCCCGTGACCACACCGTGACCAAAATATATTCGAGATTACGCTTAACTGTACATTGGGTTTCTTTTGACTTGCTTCTATCGAACGTTATTTTTTAAATCGCTGTTCACGGTGAAATGCCAAGTAATCTTGATGTGATTTAGATAACAACACACTCATTTGCTTATCAATTCCTAAAGTTTGATATTCCTCTAATTGTTCGGATATCAAAATATTGCCTTTATCATTAAAGCTTACGTAGCCCAAGTCGAATGCTTTATCTAAATTTGCTAGCAACAATAAGCCATTGTATTTATCAAGCCTTTCCTCGTTTGAGGAATGCGACCATGGCTTAATGTGTGATGCGACCAAAAACGAACTATTTTGGTATCTAGTTACTGCACATCCTTGCCATAGGTCGATTAACTCTCGTCTATATTTACCTTGTCCAATGCGGGTACTCACTAAGGTTGCTTTCTCCGTATCTGGTATCAACTTATCTAAAATTATCTCTTCAATATCTTGCTGAACTTCTGCTTGAGTGATATCTGACAAAAATCCTCTGTAGGCATTGATAGCAGCAGAATACATGCCATTGCCTGTTTTATTTTTTTGTTGAAATTCCTTTATTTCGTAAACTTGGCTAGTAATCTTTTGGTATTCAAAATATGATCCTACAGACAACAAATTCTTATCACTTATACCTGCATCATTTGCCCAGTTTGAAATTGAACCTTTCAGAGCCCCAAGGTAATTCTTAATTGTTTTATCAGATTTACCTACAGATTTCGCCCATCTTGAAAACTGCTCACTTAATGTATCTAGATTACTAATCAATGCATTTTTTAACGTTGTTTGAGTGATAGGGCTTTTTAGTAAATCGAATAGTTCATTGTCTAAAAATGCGTATGCAACATAGTTCCGAATCGTTGCGTCACTTACAGACTTTACTGATCGGTATGCTATTTCTGAGTCAGCCTTAAATGCTAGCGACCAAAAGCCGGAAGATTGTAAATGGTGAAATGGAAGATAAGGGCTATTTTTATCATTGCCAGCTTTTAATCTATTAAAATGCCAAGCAAAGCTTTGTTTTAATTTTTCATCATAAAAAATACGATTTTGTTTAATATGCCCTTGTTCGATCAGATCCATGATAGCGAACATTAAGCAGACTTTGTGGGGTTTAACGTGGCCTGATGAGCGATCTGGTCTAATACTCTGAAATTTTTCAATGTAGTAAGTCAGACTCATTGCGTAACTCCTTGCTTAGCAAATACTAATGTCTGCCAATTTACGCTGCTGCGGTCGAGCTTGTCGACATCTTCTTGATTAAAAACACAAGTTAAACCTAGACTTTCTGCTTGTTTGATTGTGATATCAGCGTTTAAATTTGATGACGTACGACTATCTTGAAATGTGCCATGCCTTAACGTAATAACGACTAAACCATTTTCATTAAGTAACCCAAATATTCGAGTTAAACTGGCTAGTTGTTGATTGTTGGTTAGATGCATCCAAACTGCACTGATCAATATTAAGTCAAACGTTCTGACGTTAAGTTGGCTTAAAGATGGTAGAGAGTCATCTATCCATTCAACTTTATCCTCACAATAACTACAGCCCATTTTGTATAGCAATTTGGCTGGCTCTACAGCCGTTACAATAAAGCCTAATTCTGATAACGCTTTAGCATCTCGGCCACTGCCAGCACCTACGTCTAGAGCACGACTTCCTGGCAGCAATGAGACTAACGAAAGCCAATTTTGATGAATACTTTGAAATGAAACTGACTGATATTGTTCAAATATGTCTACAGCATTTCTATTGTAAAATTCGATATTATTATCTGTCATATCCACTAATATTCTTAGAGTTAATAATCTCTGTCGCTAGAGGGATAATTAACAATCAGTCACTCCGTTGATTACCAAGCAAAAGCTACTGGCTTTCCTGTAAATAGTTGCCACAAGCACATCTTCAACAGCACTGTTTTCTTAGTCATTAATCAAGACTTCATAAGCTTTTACAAGCTATGTTGTGATGCGTTTACATTGGCCGGTATATTTACCGCTTTATTTGCTTATTAATCGTTGGATGAATAACTGACACTTCTTTTATACATTGTCACTGGTCGCGCACCAAAACGTCCTCTTCCATGGCCAAATATCATTGAAATTACCACAAAAATAGATACACAAGTGCTTATTACAACAAACCAATTAATTGAATAATTTTCAGCGGAAAAATTAATTAAATTTTGATCAAATAAATATTTTGCACCAAGTAATAGCCAAATGATAACGAATACAAAACTAACAATTTCATTAATTTTTGAAACGGAGTAAGTTTCTTGCGGGTGAACTATTTTATACAGTGGACCAGTAAAGGCATCTTCGAGAAGATCTACATGAACCTCCCAATGTCTTTGCCAAGATTTACTTCCAATATTAGTGAAGTGCCAAGCTAAAGACAGAACAAATCCAATACAAATAAGAAAGTACACTTCAACATGATGAAACTGATCATCCGTAGCATAATTGGTTGATGAAATAAGCGCAAAGTAGCCTACAAACGTACTAGCTATGAATGCCCAAAAATAGGTGGCGCGTTTCCAATACATCTCTATTTCAAAATTCCTTGTAGCCCATGCTTTCTCAAACGCTCTTTCCGCTTTTTTTGGGTCAATGTTAATTAATTGCTCAACGTACTCATCCTTGTTCAGCTCAGTGAGATCAGACTTCTTTTTAGAATATATGTATTTAATAATTTTTATGTTCCTTATTTTTAAAAGGGTAGCGAAGCTATATCTAATTTATTCGTGCATCCCCAAATCGAGCCATTACTACTCAAACTGCCTAACAATTATTTTCAAGTGTTTATATGCTTGGCTATCAGACAATTGAGGAGCCACTTCAACTATGTTTTCAATACAATCTTTTAATTTGCTCGGAGGCCTAAAATTTGGCTCATCAATCAAAGTACTTAGTAAATTCAGTACCTCCGTTGGGAACTGATGAGTTAAATCGCTTTTCTTTATTTGCCTTACAATATGATCAGTATCTTTAATGGGCTTCAAATCGTGTTTTAATAAATCAAAAGCTTCGGTAAAATGACTTCTAGCCGAGATACATAATAAGGCTAATTGTTTTATGGTCTCATCGGTAATTATTTGTTGTTTTGGCCACAACTTCTTAATAAATGGTAGGAGTCTATGTTCCCAATATTCACTATATTTATCACCTGCACTAGATAAACCATCAACTAAGCATGACGAAACGTCATATAAAGCTTCAGGAGGCAACTTACCAAAAGCTTCCACCAACTCTTTTGTTTTGAATTCTTCATACTGCTGTAGAGCAATATATGTCAATAACCTTGTGTACTGCTCCTTATGAGAATCTAACTGTTTATAATGATCTACAGTACTCAATAAGTATGATTTCAATTCTATTAGCAGCCCTTTGTGTAGACGCGGAGACCAAAGATAACTTCGCCAAGCCATACTCGCTAATTCAATGTTTTCCCAGTTGAACCATGGTATTACATTTTTAGTAGTCCAATCACGGTCAACCCGAAATAACGATAGAACATTTGAAGAAACAATTACTTTTCCAAAATACAAACAACAATTATCAATTAGGCAAATCTGATTGAGTCGCTTTTGAAACTCTTCTGAAAACCCATCTTCATCATTTGGCTTTTGGCCATACCACCACTTAAAAAGCGTCTCAGTTAAAATACCAACGGGGTGATTTATAGCTGAATTTAAAGGGTCATTTAAATCTTCAACATCTATGTCATAGGGAAGACTTATTAATTTATCAAAATATAAAAAGAAACTGTCGCTATCGATAACCTTGCAACTAATATTATTTTGAAGCCAGCGAGATAAATTCCAAGCAATATCTCTTAATTGAGGGGCATCCAACTCTAATAGATGTGGAGTCAGAGTTCTCCAAGCCTTGAATGAAAGTAACTTGTTTTCAGTCCACACTTGTAACGCTTCACGCCACCTTTCGGCAATCCATATACCTTGTTCTTTCAAACCAATGAGAGCTTTAGTAGATTTAATAAAATCCCGCTTACATCTAATAGGCCAATCATCGTCTTCCCAATGGTCGTGATCTGGATTGTCTTTTAACCATTTAATTAAATCAGGAAGGCTTGCTGGACTTGTAGTTATGTTTCGGAAGTTTTCACCATTACTCATCCAAACTGGAAAGTCGTCACTGCCATCTTCACTTAATTCCCATTTGGGGTGTTTTTCAACAATTGATTGATAGCGATCTTCTGTACTTTTATCAAATTTGAGGTTAGCTTGTTTTAATTTCTTCAATCGAAGCCATATTCCTCGCTCGCAAATGCGCTCAAATTCTTCATCTGAAATCTCTTTTTTAAACCAGGTTCGATTCGGACCTTCGGCAATATTAGCCAGCAATCGATTTCGCTCAACTTCATCTAATCTTGCTGTCAAAATCGATAGTAATTGAAGCACCTCCCGCTGAGAAACGATACTCCAAAGCCAGTAGCTTTCCCTTTCCTCAAGCCAATCATTGATTGTAGACGCAGGGAAATTCTCAATTGCAAATGCGGCAAAAAGAGCAAGTCGTTTAAAAATGGGATAAGGTACACGCCACCAATCATTAGCAACTTTGATCGCCAATTCAGTGTTCATCTTATTAATTGAAATCAATGAATCTCTTGTTAAATCAATTAAAGCTGTCCAATCACGAAAATTTTTATTTTGCGGATGAGGTTTTATCGATGGTTGGTGGATATATGAAAAATCATGAAATTCCTCTACTTCATTTAAATCAGCCATTACGTCCATAGTTTCCTTAAGAAGGGCACTAAATTCCAATACCAATGAGCCAATGTCGATTTGCCATTGAGGTAGCTTATTTAAAGACCTAAGACCTGCGTGGACATGTGAAGAAGAAAGATTAATGTCCCAACCCAATTTACTTTTAAGCCCCATATTGCTTTCATTTTTGTTGTAATTAAATGGTTTTTTAAAAAAAATTTTTGGCGATAAGATGTTTCTAATTTCTTTTTTTAGCGCCGTTGTTATCCCACTTACCTTATATTTATCCACCCAAGAATATAGACCGAATGAATTATTGGACTGTTCACAGTAACCAGCTAGAACTAAAGACCAAACGATCTGCATATCTTTAGAAACTATTGCATCAGGACTTGAATAGCGTAACTCCTCAAAGTATTCGTTATCGTTTTCTTTTGCTTTTTGTTTTTGCTCTTCTATTTTATCGTTAATTTTCCACTTAAACTGGCTGTTTAAGATTCCTCCTTGTTTTAAGATAAATAAAACTAAATCTTCATTATTTAAATGACGAATTAGCCAATCACCTAGGTTATTCATCACATCATCCCAGGATGTCTCTGAAAACGGATATCGGGACAATGCCATATTGGGAGTAAGAGAGCTTATTGCTGGCCTGTTAAACAAATTAAACCGCAACTCTTCAGTAAATTTGCCATCAAGAACCCCAAATTTTAAGAGATCTTCCTTTTTAAATTCAATAGAAGCTAAAACACTTAACCACTCAATTGGTGGGACAGGGTTTAATCTTGCAAATCTTTTAGCTGGAATACCTGAAGGGTCGCAGAGAGCCCAAGCTAATTTTCTAGCATAATCATCATGCAAATCTGATTTAGATGGCTTAGAAGTAGCAATTGTTGCAACTATTTGTTCTTTACCACTTAGGCCATCCCTGTAGGTTTCAGCCCAATTTTCTAATGTTTTATGTAGATAATAATGATTTCGATGGCTTTTATATAATATGGGGGTTACATTTTTTGCTTTCCATTGCTGACATTCACTGTCGAATTTACCTTTTCTAAATTCTCCAAATGCAAACATCTCAGGTGGTGATTCTCCCAATAAGCGATCCGCTGCTAGTGCATCCATCATATATCTTAAAACAGGATCATTTAGACTATACCCGACAAAACATACGGTATAAGTTCTAAATAATTCACTAACAAATCTAGCTGCCCATCTTTCAGTTAGATAAGCTAATCCAAAATCACCACTAGAAATCACTAAGTTGTCTAATTCTAAACCGTTAATTTGTTCAGGGAGTAAACCATGCAAATAAACTAAGCCGTCCCATCTATTTTTGGGTATAGGCAATAAAGGGGCTTGATACGTTGGATAGTTAAGATTATCTGCAATACCAGCCTTGTGGAAGATTCGATCAAAGTTTGTCGTTATTAGTCGAGTTTTACTCTCATTTGATTCTTTATCTATAACTTTTGATAAATGCAGAAGCGCTTTATGCGTTGATATGGACTTTGGATTGGTGTAATCGGGCTCAAGCAATCCTGCCATTGCAACTCTAACGTCTCTGCGCCAAAGGTTGGAGTGTTTAACTCCTTCAAGCAAAGAAACAGCTGTATCAAACTGTCCCAAGTCTAACGCTCGTTTCTGAACTGCATCAGGAGTGACTCCCATGTTTTCATAGAGGCTCCTAACTAATCCACCAAACCCTGGTAATCCAGCGGGAAACGAGATTCCTGAACCACAGAAAAAAACAACATTACCTTCCTCATGCGTTTGAAGTAGCCTCTCTGGTATATCTGGTCCATTCTTTACAAACTGCATTTATTTCTCTTTAGTAATACTCTTTAATATACCCATACGCCCTATCAAACAGCACTTGGTCTTTGTGTAGTTTGTATTTGAGTAATGCTTTTCTCAGTGACTTTTGCACTTCGCGTTCGCCACCTGTGGTGGTTTGCCAGCCTGGGAAGTTGACTATGCGGACTATGGCATCGATGTCAGCGACTATACGTTCTACTACTGCTGGGGTTTCGTCGGTTTTTAATTCGAGGAATAGTTCGGTTAGTGCTGCCTGGGGTGTTTTACTTTGCAGTTCTTCTTCGAAGTCTTTTTCGGCTTTAACTGTGTCTTTGGCAATAGCACATAACTCTTTAACGAACTCAATAGACGAGATCAGGCCTTTTTCAGCCTTGTCTCTTAGCTCTTCCAATCGTTTACTAAGCTTTTTAAACTCTGCATTGCCACCAAGGCGTTTAAAGCGTTGGATTAGGTCTTTTTCGAGTTGTTTTATCTTTTTCGGGTCTGGATTATTGAAGATGTTTTCAATAACATCAGCATCAAGTACAAACTCGTCTAGTGTGTGTACTTCGCCTACATGGATATTTTCATGAATTAGCTGAGTTGTTTGTGCACCTAGGGCTAACCAGAGCATTTTGCCTACGTTGTCTGAGGCGGGTTTTACTGACTCAAATACTTGTGCTAACCATTTATAGTCTTGGTTGTAGGGGTCTAAAATATTGTCTGGCGATAATGATTCCCATAGCTTCGATAGGTACTTAAAGTCTTTAGCAAAGGCGTCTTTTTTATCGTCTGTTCTAATGGCGTTTTGTGCAGCTTCTAAGCCCTCGTATCCTTCAATGGTTCTGTCTACACCTTCAAAGTGTTTTAACGCGTCTGCCATTGCTTGTGGTAAACGAGAGCGTAACTCACCTAAGTTAGTAATAACCTGCTGAACACTTTTTTCATCAAACTCTAAGGCTTTGGCGGCATCATCAAAAACACCGAAGTAATCAACAATACAGCCGAATGTTTTTTGTGGGTATAAACGGTTAGTTCGGCATATTGCCTGTAGCAAAGTATGGTCTTTTAATGATTTGTCTAAGTACATGGTTTGACAAATTGGCGCATCAAACCCGGTCAGTAACTTAGCGGTAACAATAATAAATTTGAGCTCAGAGGTGGCATCGTTAAATTCATCAACAACCTTTTCTTGTTGGCTTTTATCCACACCCCATTTTTGTTTAAATTCAAAGTCATCATTGGCGGTAGTTGATATAACTACCCTGCTTGCTTCTTCAGGAAAATAAGCATCTAGCTGTTCTTTGTATTGCACGCAGGCATGGCGGTCTGGCGTGACTATCATAGCCTTAAAGCCTTGTGGCATCACTTTGCTTTTAAAGTGCTCGGCTATGTCTTTAACAATCTTTTCAACACGCTCTGGTGACTTTAAAAACGCCGACATTTTGGCTGATTTTTTATTCAGTGCATCGGCCTCTTCATCTGTTAAGGCAGCACTTTGTTTAAACTCTTCAAAGGCTTTGTCTAATGCTTCTTTATCAACATGTACATCAACTAAACGTGGTTCAAAATGCAATGGTAGTGTTGCATCGTCACGAATAGAGTCATGGAAGGTATAACGCGACATATAGCCGCCTTTATCTTCTTCTGCGCCAAATGCCCAAAAGGTATTTTTATCTGCTTTGTTTACTGGCGTACCGGTTAAGCCAAATAAAAAGGCATTAGGTAATGCAGCACGCATTTGACGACCTAAATCACCTTCTTGGGTGCGATGCGCTTCATCCACTAATACAATGATGTTTTCTCTGTCATTCATATTAGGTTTGGCATCACGGAACTTGTGGATCATTGAGATAATGATCTTTCGAGTGTCACGCTCAAGCATTTGTTGTAATTCTTTAATGCTATCGGTTGATTCCACGTTAGCCACGTCGGCCGCATTAAAGGTGCCGCTAATTTGGGTATCTAAATCGGTTCTATCAACCAATACAATTACGGTTGGGCTTTTAAGTTGTGCAGCACGTCTAAGCTTTTGTGCAGCAAACACCATTAATAATGATTTACCCGAGCCTTGAAAGTGCCAAATAAGGCCTTTTTTGATCTTACCTTCAATCACCCTCTGAACAATTTTATTAGCACCTTCATATTGCTGAAAGCGCGGAATTACCTTGATTCGCTGTTTTTTGTTGTTAGTGGTAAACAACGAGAAGTTACGCATGATATCCAGCAAACGCTCAGGGCTTAATAAGTCGGTTAATTCTTTACCTATTTCAGCTAAACCTAGTGCTTTGGATAATTGATTGTCTTTGTTTTCTGTACGCCAAGGTGCCCAAAACTCTAGTGGGCAGCGTATTGCGCCGTAAAATAGCTCTTTGCCTTCGGTGGCAAAAGATAAAATATTAGGCACAAACAATTGCGGTACGGCATTTTCATAAATGCTGTGTACTTCATGAGCACCATCTAACCAACTGACTGATGGACGAATCGGTGTTTTCGCTTCACCCACCACTACCGGAATACCATTAATCATTAATACCACGTCAGGTATTTTGGTTTCTCGGTGGTGAATCCGAAACTGGTTAGTGACAACGTAATCGTTGCGGGTTAAGTCATCAAAGTCGATTAAGTTAACGGGTACGTGGCGATTGTTTTCGCCAAATGGCATGGTTTTTTCGCCTGTCATCCAAGCGAAAAACTCTTCATTGGCTTTTACTAAGCCAACTTGATTTACCGAAATTAAAATAGCACGCAGTTTATGTATTACTTCATCAGCCAAATTTGGGTTAGCTTCAATCTCTGGGTTAAGGCGAATTAACGCCTTAACTAATTCAGATTCAACTAACACTTCGTTAACACCACGGCCTAGTTGCTCTGGCGATTGGAATTGCCAGTTAACTTGTGAAGAGTGGCCATATTGCCCATGAGGCTCGTAAACTTGGTTATTATCTTGACTAGCGTTTAAATTAACGCCTGTCATTTGGTGGATGATGTAGTGTTCGACACTATTTAATTCGGTAAATCCCATACCTAAAACACCTGATTAATTATTGACTTTTGTAGTGACTTGGTTGACTCAATTTTTAAAACACAATTTGATAAAGATTTCTTCATAGTAAGGATATTTTTTGTAAAATATTCTCTCACTTCTTTGTCAGGTAAAGGCATCATTAATTCAGAGATAGTCTCGGTTGCAAGACGCCTTGTACCATGAGTTGTTGTAGTTGTGAGATTAACTATAGTTTGTTTCATATGCTGTAAAAAGCACAGTACATATTCGGAATCATACTCATCAGAAACCATAATTGCTTTCATATCCTGATTAAAAGAACAAGCTACTTTTGATAAAGCTACAGGGAATGAGTGAGCTAAAATAAGGCCTCTAACAACAAACAAAATTGTATTTATAGGTATTAATTTCGCCCCGCTCGCTACTGCTTTGTCTGTAATCATTTCTTGGGAACTATATAAATGCTCCACCTTCATATCTTTAGGGCTTATCCAAGGTGTGTCACCATTCCAGTAGTCTGCTTGCTTTCGGCTAGGAGTACCTCCACTTAACCACTTCCCTATATTACCTAAAGGAACACTTTTCTGATTGTTTGATAAAAAGAAATTATTACTTACAGTTTTTATGGATTGAGAAATGTTTTTAGATAAAACTCTTTCTTTTTCATTAACATCATCAATGGACCAAAGCAATTCAGCAAGCTCGGCTTGTTGCTCTATAGGAGGCAGAAGGAACTCGATGCAGGCTAAATCTCCCCAGTTAACATAAGGATTAACTCCTCCTCGCACGTTACCAACCGACTGTTCAATAAATGTATCTGAATGCATTAGGAATGGGATTAAATCATTGCGAAGGACTTCTTCATTTTTACTTTCCAAAATAAATGTAGTGTTCGAACATATACCATCAAAATCAGGGTAGCCTACTTTCATTAAATGAGGGTTTCTGGATACGTATAATATTTGACCTTTCTTAAACCCCATATGAAATGCAGGCCCCAGATAGCCCAGTTCATTTTTATTTTCATATTTTCTAATATGAAAATCACGTTTGTTAATATGCCCCCCCTCTACGACAATATCCGAATCATATTCAAAAGGATCTATTTTATTTGAGACTTTTTTAACTACATCACCAAAGTTGACTTTATCCCAAGTCGATTTATCTAAAAAAAGTTTCACTATTTCAAATCCTTAAATAAATGTTCCATGCTAGTTGAAAGCTCTTCTCCTGAACGAATAAAATTCTCATATAATTCTTTAAAAGTTGAGTTCTCTTTCTGGGGTATTTTTGAAGAGCGTATATACTTTGATACTTTCAAATTGGAATCTTTATCTAGCACATCTTGCAATGTTACTGTTTTAGAAAACCCTGCCACTTCTTTAAAGTCACTGTAGGTGTTAAATATTCTCTTGATATTACTTTCCGTTAAATAGGAATTAGTTTTTTCTTTTTGGACCTCATTAAGCGCATCTATGAAAAGAATTTTTCCTTTGTGATCTTCTTTTTTATTGTTATTACAAATAAGAATTGAAGCTTCCATAGGTGAGTTATAAAAGAGATTAGGGCCAAGTGCTATAACGCTTTCAATAGTATCTGTTTTAATCATCTCTTCACGCATTTTTTTTTCCATTTCTCGAAACAAAATGCCATGAGGCCAAAGAATTGCACATCTGCCATTTTCTTCATTCAAACTTTTATGAATATGTTGCTGAAAAGCATAATCCGCACAGCCAGCAGGGGTCTTCCCCCACATATTTCTTCCAAAAGGATCATTTTCAAAGGACTTATTATCCCACTGACTAATCGAGTAAGGAGGGTTAGCGAGAATCACGTTGAATTTTTTCAGTTCATCATTTTCAAGTAAAGCTGGGCTGGTTAACGTATCACCACGGACAATATCGAACTCTTCAATACCATGCATAAACATATTCATGCGTGCAATAGCTGAGGTCAATAAGTTAATCTCCTGACCATATAATTTAAGGGTGCGGTATTCTTTGCCTTCATCTTTAAGGTGCAAAGCACAGTTAAGTAATAACCCCCCTGAGCCACAGGTAGGGTCGTATACTGACTCACCTGGCTGTGGGTCCATTATCATGGTCATTAATTTAACTACGGTACGGTTGGTATAAAACTCTGCTGCGGTATGGCCACTATCGTCAGCAAACTTCTTAATTAAATACTCGTAAGCATTACCTAGCTTGTCGTCGGGTACATTTTTTAAATCAAGGGTGTGCTGTGAATAATGCTCAATTAAGTTGGTGAGCATGGCATCTGAAAGACGGTCTTTATTGGTCCAACTAGCATCACCAAATATACCTTCTAAGGTATCGGGGTTAGCCTTTTCAATGGCACGCATGGCGTTTTGTAGCGCTAAGCCAATATTGGTGGTGGTTTCGCGAACATCTTTCCAGTGAGCGCCATCTGGTACTTGAAAATGATGGTTTTCAGCAAAGGCGGCGTACTCTAAATCACCATCACTTTCTGCTAAAGCATTGTTAAACTCTTCATCGTAAACATCAGAGATACGTTTAAAGAACATGAGTGGGAAAATGTATTGTTTGTAATCACCCGCATCTATGGTGCCTCGAAGCGCAGTGGCTGCACCCCATAGGTATTTTTCTAATTCTTGTTGGGTCATCATTGGATAAATTTCTCCAATACCTTTTTAAATTTATCTTCGGCATCAAGGCTTGCTTGCCATGCTTGTTTTAAATCACTCATCGCTTCTTCTACTGACGGCAGGTTATCTTCAATAGTTTTTTCAACGTATAGCGGAATATTTAAGTTAAAGTCGTTTTCTTTTAACTCGTCCATTGAAGCCACTTTGACGTAGTTTTCTACGTCTTGATAATCGTGGTACCAATCGTAAATTTGTTGAACATGGTTTGGCTCAAGGTAGTTTTGTGCTTTACCAACAATTATTTGATCTGAAGCATCAATGAACAGAACTTTATCTTTTTTTTCAGTGGATTTATTTTGTTTAAAAACCATGATAGAGGCAGCTAATTGTGCACCGTAGAACACGTTAGGGCCCAAACCTATAACAGCTTCTAGCATGTCTTGCTCTAATAGTTGCTTACGAATTTTACCTTCTGCACCTTTTCTAAATAGTGCTCCATGAGGCAATACAACTGTCATACGGCCAGTGCTGTTCATAGATTTAACCATGTGCTGCACCCATGCCATGTCACCATTACCTTTTGGTGGTACACCGGCTATATTTCTTCCGTATGGATCATTTGCCCAGTTTTCAGCGCCCCAGTCTTTTAGTGAAAATGGCGGGTTTGCTATTACACAATCAAAAGTTTTAAGACCATCAGCTTCAAAAAAGGCTGGGTGACGTAAGGTATCGCCACGCATTATTTCAAAGTCTTCAATGCCATGTAAGAACATGTTCATACGGGCAATTGAGCTGGACGTTAGATTCTTCTCTTGGCCGTAAAGATTAAGTGTTCGGTAATCTTCTTGGTTGTCTTTTAAGTGATCAACACACTCAAGCAACATACCACCTGTACCACAGGCTGGATCGTAAATAGTTTCACCTTCATGGGGGTCTAAAATCATACCTAGCAAATGCACCACCGAGCGAGGTGTGTAGAATTCACCGGCCTTTTTATTGGTTAAATCAGCAAAGTGCTTAATTAGATATTCGTAAGCATTACCCAGCATATCTGGATCAACTTTTTGATTGCCTAATGTGTACTGTGAAAAGTGCTCGATAAGGTTTATTAGCAATGCATCAGAAAGCTTATTTTTATTGCTCCACTGGGCATCACCAAAGATGCCGTAAAGGAACTCTTGGTTAGCTTGCTCTATACCACGTAAAGCGTTTTCAATTGCTGCACCAACGTTGGTTGTAGTTTCACGCACATCTTGCCAATGACAACCCTCTGGTATTTCAAAACGGTGCATTTCAGGCAATGCTGCATATTCTTCATCACCATCTGACTCATCTAGTGCTACCCGGTATTCTTCATCGTAAACATCGGAAATACGCTTAAAGAAAAGCAGCGGAAATATGTAAACTTTAAAATCAGAAGCATCTACTGGGCCCTTTAATATCCAGGCTGCTTTTGATAGGTATTGCTCTAGCTGAGAGAGCGTAAGTTTTTCAGTTGTCATTTGATTCTTATTTTTTGAAAGATTTTTATGCGTTGTTCTCTATTGGGGACTAAACTTTTCAATTGATAACTCCATTTAATTCATCCATTTTAGAAACCATACTATGCAGTTAGGATATGTTTGTCATTCTTATTGTTTCGCTGATGGTTTACCACTTTATGAAACAGCTATAACAAGTTCAGGTTTACCTGGTGCTATAAAAATAGGTGTTCATCTTTAGAATGACTTATAAAAAACTCTATGAGGTAGAAAACAATAGCGCGCTTTTATTGATAGAGTGAGCTGCTTCTATATTAGTAGTTTCCTGCATTTGTTTTTTCAATATTGCAATAAGCTGCTAACTCTTGATTATCGCCTGAATCCGTTGCTTTTTTGAAATAATTCTAGCCTCTGTTTATTAGGTAATGAGGCGAACCTTAACTATTAGATTATTGCTCAAAGAAATCCAGACATTTTAACCATAGTTGCAAAAGCCAAAATAGCTCCCTCACAAATTGGCTATGTTTATTTTCGTCTCATAGCTACACTTGCTTTAGTGTTTTCATTCTAGTCAGTTTGAAAAGTCGTAAATAACATCAGAAAAGCACAACTTTGATCCCTTTAGCACACCATTAAACTGCATCATAGCGGTTAAAAGTGTCTAGCATAATCTTGGAACTCCACTGTTCTTTAAGTGAATTAGCCATAATTATTATATCTATCTAGATTTTTCCAACAAATCACCCACTTCACATTCAAATAACTCACAAAGCTTATCAATCGCTTCTAGATCTATGCGTTGTGCGGTTTCTTTATATAGCAAAGTAACCGTATTCCGGTTCAAGCCTGTTTCTCTGGCTACGTCCATGATCTTCATTTTTCTTTCGCCCATCAATCGCGCAAGATGACACTTAACCATACTTAATAACCCTTAAGATGAATTAATGTCATTTTAAATGGCAAAAAGGCATTGACAATTACATTTTGTCATGCATAATGTCATCTAGAATGACAAATTGTATTTTTAGATAGCAACATGTCATTTGATTTTACACTGTCGTAAGGAGAAATCAATGAACAGTAATTCTAATTTGTACTTAACAACGTCTGAACTTTCAGCTCGCATAAAATATGACACTCGCACTATCCGTGAGCGATTGAAGGATTCGGTTTTAATCGAGGGTGTACATTACATCCGCCCTTTTGGTGGTCGTAAAATCCTCTATGTCTGGGAAGCTATCCAAAAGGATATGTGCAAGTTCTCACAAAGCGCAATGGCGATTCCAATGACCAGCGGAGGTCTTAGTCATGGCTAGTATTAATGTGAGAAAAGATACAGGTAAGATATTTCTAGATTTTAGATTCCGGAATATACGTTGTCGTGAGCAAACTGAGTTGAAAGATACGCCAGCTAATCGAAAGCGAGCGCAAAATCTAATGGATAAGGTTCAGGCTGAAATTATGCTTGGTCAGTTTGACTATCGTACAACCTTTCCAAACAGCACCAACTTAAAAAAAGTTGAAGCCTGTGCAGATGCTATTGCTTCATCATCTGGCCAGATCCCTTCCATGGCTAATTTTGCGGCACTTTGGTTTAACGAAAATAAAGTGCAGTGGCGTAAGAGCTATACCACTTCTGTAACCAACGTTGTTGAGGGAAGAATAATTCCTTACTTCAATCAGATACCTGTTGATCAAATTACTAAGCAGCAAGTATTGGCATTTCGCGCTCATATTTGTCAATTGAAGAAGAGAAATGGTGAGGCGTTTTCGCCTTCGCATATAAATCGGCATATGAAGCTCCTTCGCGCCATATTGCACGAGGCGGCAGACCGTTTTGCCTTCACGTCGTCTTACCGGGGTGTAAAGCCGCTCAAGGTACCCAAGTCTGACATAAAGCCTTTCACGCCTGTCGAAATCAATTTGATCCTAGATAACTGCCGTGAAGATTTTCGCGAATACTTTTTAATTCGGTTTTTCACCGGTATGAGAACCGGTGAAATTGATGGGTTGAAATGGAAATATGTAGATTTTGCAAATCGTCGAATTCACATTCGAGAAACCATAGTAGATGGCGAAGTCAGCTACACCAAGAACGACTTTAGTCAGCGCGAAATTCATATGAGTGAGCCAGTCTTTCAAGCGTTTTTAGCGATGAAGCAACGCACCTTTGAGTTTGACTACGTATTTGTGAACGGCGAAGGAAACCCACTAGAGCACAATGCAGTAACAAAGCGAGTTTGGTATCCCTTGTTGAATTCATTGCAGTTACCAAAGCGAAACCCCTACCAGATGCGCCACACGGCAGCAACGCTGTGGTTAGCCTCTGGTGAAAGCCCTGAATGGATAGCAAACCAGATGGGTCATGCAAATACAGAAATGTTATTTCGTGTTTACTCACGCTATGTGCCAAACCTAACACGCCAAGATGGGTCTGCGGCAGACAGAATGTTTTCTAATGTGATGGGAGTAGTGGCCAATGCTTAAATCAATTCAACCATCGTTGTCAAAAATAAAAGAACTTAAACGTTTTAAAGGTAGATATTTTCTAGTGGGTTGTTTACAGAAGCACTCAAAAAAGGGCGAGCCTATTTGGGAAATATGTTTATCAGACAGCACTGCTACAGTAAAAGTTTACTGTTTTGACCAAAGGCACTTTTTTTCTTCGTTTAAAGCCAACTCACTTGTGCATATTGAGGTATGCGCTAAATCATATAAAGGCAAAACGTATCTGCGGTGTGTGTATTTAGAGGAGGTCGCTCAAGACAAACTAATAAACAAATTAGATATTACCTCACTGCCAATCAGTTTGTGTCCATATCCGTCACAACTTACAGAGGTTGTTGCTTTGTTTCATTCCATAAAAAACAGCCATTTGAAGCAGGTTGTTTCACAAACGCTTTTACAGCGTGATGTAGGGACTAAATACGTAAATTGCCCCACACGAGTAAAGGTTAAACACAGCGTGACTAACTGCTTGTTGTCCCAGGCTCTACTAATAGCCAACAAGTTTTTAAGTAATAAAAGTTTGTCTGCAGAGCAAAGAGATTTGGCTATCGCGTTTTCGATTTTGCATGAGGTTGGCAAGATAAAAAAATACACCTCTGATTCAACGCTTTCT
This sequence comes from Aliiglaciecola sp., assembly GCF_039982535.1. Lineage (NCBI taxonomy): Bacteria > Pseudomonadati > Pseudomonadota > Gammaproteobacteria > Alteromonadales > Alteromonadaceae > Aliiglaciecola > Aliiglaciecola sp. The sequence goes on along the minus strand of NZ_JBDWYG010000077.1, from coordinate 14,385 downwards.
GCTATTGGGATAAGAGCTGATATTGAAGACTTGACGTTGGATATTTGCGCTACGCCTTTAGCCGGGCTCACAAATACATCACCTCAATTGCACTATCAACTTCGCTTCTTGTTGAGCTTTGGTTTTGTAAGCAAACGCGGCAGTTTTAACGTGGACAGTTTTTACTCTTGCCTAGACCATTTGTCTGCATCTTGGCGCAAAAAACAGATTCAAGCCGGTAGCGCTAAAACCAACCAATCAATGGCGGTTGCATCTATTTAATAGAAACGCTGTTTCTTAAATTTAAATAACGCAACTAATTAAATTAATTAAAGGAATTAAACTATGGCTAGGCACCCAGAAGTGAAAGAAAAAGAAATCATTGAAGCCGCTTTAGAGCTTGAAAAAAGCGGCAAAACACCTAACCCAGGTGCTATTCGAGCAACACTGGGATACAGAGGTGGATTGGTTAGGATCCGAGATATTTGGAACGCATATGCAGCTAAACGAACAGGTAGTTTTGGGGAAATTAACGATCACGAACTATCACTTGAAGATTTACCGTCTGATATCGCTGAAGCAGCAAGCCAAATGATTTGCCAACAACAGGATCAACTTGAAATTCTGGTCATTAGCGCATTTAGGCGTTGTCAAAAACTGTATGAAAGACGTGCAGATGATTTGAATAAACAGCACGAAGAATCGCTTCAATATTACAAAGACTATGAGCTTAGTGCTGACCAGTCCATCAAATTGATTGAATCTGAGATGCGTGAGCTACAAACCGAATTAAAAGCACTCGCAAAACAAAATGCTGATTTGCTCATCGAAAACTCAAAACTCACTGGCAAAGTCGCAGCATACGAAGCGGCATTTCCTCAAACACAAAAGTAACCGAAAGGTTGTCACCATTAAACAAAAGGACGCAGTATGAGCCTAATTCTTAACAAAGCTAAAACACTTGCCATGCAAGCCCATCAAAACCAAACACGAAAGTTTGACAACTCACCTTATGTCAATCATCTCAACGAGGTAAGAGCAATTCTTGAGTACTTTAACTTTAGCGACGTTAAAGTTCTGTGTGCTGCATTACTGCATGATGTGATAGAAGACACCAGTGTAACCAGCATCGAAATTGAAAAGACGCTTGGAGTAGAGGTTAGGTCTATGGTTGAACAACTTACAGACGATAAATCTTTATCGCTAAAGGGACGTCGCCAAACAGCTATTAACAAATTGATAGACCAACAAGCTACCATCCATGCCATTAAACTCGCTGACCTCATCAGTAACTTAAGCGCACTGCCAGCGTCTTGGAAAATGGATAAGCGAAAAGACTATTTTAGCTGGTGCGAAAATCTAATCGGCGCTTGCAATAAAGCACCAGTTGGCATGATTAGGCTTGCGGAATATCTGCTGTGGAATCAATCGGGAAAATCTGACGACTTTGATGTTTTAAAAAGATGGGTGAAAAATAACAACCTATATTGGAGCGAAGAAAAGCAGGCATTACTGTTTGTTGGCTTTACTGAAATAGGAGAGGTAGAAGCGCATATAATGCTAGATGAGGCGGGAGTCATCAACACGCTATTCAGTTTAGGGTTATTGCGTGGCTTTTTCGCAGATTCAGCAACGCTTACTCAGCATTTAGTCGTCAATACATTGCCCAAATCTGCGGTACCCAGATTTGAGCAATACTATTTAAACTGTTGCAGAGTGAACATTAAAAGCAGCTGAGCTAAGCGTAGCCTTCGGCTTTCTTATTCAAATTAAGTGATGAAAGAGTGAATGCAGTGACTCTATTAACGTTTCACTGCATTTTTTTGCTGAATTAAAAATAAAACACAGGATCAAGCAATTGAACAAACAATCAAAAAAGGTAGTTCTTAACTCAGTTTTAAAGCTGTTAGATAAGTGGAGTTTGACCGCAACAGAAAAGCAAAACGTTCTAGGGTTTGAGTTGAATAATATACCTAAAACACTATCCCCAGAGCAGGAGCTACGTTTGTCTGTTTTGTTAGATATGCATGGGGATCTTAGACAGCTATTTACCAATCCAGCGAACCTATACGGTTATATGACAATGAAAAATCACAATGCTCCTTTTAATGGCGGTCGACCGATTGATTTAGCGTGTAAAAGTTTGCAAGGACTTAACTCTGTACATAACGCTATTAAATCAATTATCACTTTATAAGGCAGTCATAGAATTGAGTCACTGCAGTATTGAACAAGCACATATAAGCCGAGCTTATAGAGTTTATTTGCTAATTGAAGCGGCATAATATTCATGCCTAGAAAAGGTAAGAATCGGCCTAAAGCGGAAGTTAGAGAATTCGAAAATTCACTCTATATTGAGCGTGAAATCATCATGGGAATATTCAAACTCGAATGGCAACTGTGAGCGATGACTTCCTTTGTTGACTAGACCCTTATGTCAACTTTAGGCCGGTAATCGCTTTCAAACGTTTTACGAATTTGTTAAACACTTCTGTTATTGCTAAACTTTATTAGTGTTAAGGAAGTTTTCTAACGTCGTATTTTGCTTTGTACCATTCGTGAACTACAAAGGTTTTTGCCGTTTCACAATTACTGACATAATCGCGCCACGCTCCATTAGAGTCATTCGCATCTGTTGAAAGACACCAGCCCCTACCGCCGTCTTTGCCAAACGATTTTGTACCAAAACTACGCGGACCTATTAGCTTAAATTCATCAATGAAAAAAGCATTGTCGCCGCTGGTTGTAATCTCAAACTTATTGAAAAACAACCTCTTTTCCTGAATTTCAAAAATATCATCATTATCAAACGCGCCACAAGAATCAATGCGCGACTTTGAAGCCGACGCCACTATTTCTTTGCCACGAAAAAAGTTTACAGTAATACGATCGCTTGTGTCAGCGTTAGAAACACTACCATGGTGACAATCAATTTTAAGCTCAAACTTAGCACCAGTTCTGAATTTTTCTATCTGACTTTCCATCGCTCTTTCTTTACGGCGACGCTCTTGATACTTTCTTTTGTCATTAGCGCGTTCTTCACGCGTTTTAACCTGTGCTTCTGCAGGCTGAAAATTAACTATTATGCTGCTACTCAGGCCGGCAAAAATTGCAACTGTTAACAAATACTTGAGTATGTTCATGTTTACCTGTTTTCGGTAAATGTGGTAATTACTTCTATGAGTATAAGGAGAATTAAAGCTATTTACTATCCCTCGTAACAGCTGTACTTTTTGATAAGATTTGTTTAAATGTTCGGTTGGGGATGTTTTGCATGGCATGTGAGTCATCAAATTCTTGCGTAGATAGGCCATTGTTAGAGAAAATTGTTGTCTGACATGTCAAAAACCCAACCATGAAGTATGTTATTTCTTAGTATTGTTTGTTGACTTGAACTATCGGGGTCGGAACAAAGTTAAATTATTCGTGATGCAATTGGTAATAGTTTAATCGTACTAATGCCAGCAAATTTGTCTTAAGCGTTAGGAAAGAAAAGGTCCGCTTTTGGTCGATTGTTCCCTTTTAAAACTAGAGCCTAATGACGGCTTTAGGCCGATTTAAGGCGTTTCTTGACGAGAATCTCCGGTAGGTTTTGTTCGCGTTGTTATCGTTAGCTTCGACAAACTTGTTATGTCTGCTTTGTCGGATCTCCGGTCATAAAAGTCTTGGAACCAAAGGTCCGCATTTCTCTCGTTGTTTTCTAAAAAGAAAAGACAAATATCGGCCTATGGTGGAAATTAGAGGGGTCGATTAACTAAACGATTTTGAATGAAATCTCTCGTCCTATTTCCCCTCTTGGTTAGCGGTTAAAACACATGGTGGATGCGGTAAAAATCGCGTATGGGTTGCCTTATAAGGTCAGCGCGCGCCACCTAAGGTTTCAATCACTGACTCTGTCATTGAATTTGCAATTGGTCAGAATATTGACTATGAGTAATGTTATGGAATCTTACACAACTATCAGTTGATTGAGTGCGGCGCCTGTTTAAGGGAAGAGTAATATCAGTTGCTAAGTCATGTTTACAATGGAAGGAGGACGCTCAATTGGATGCGAATCTAATCAATCAAATTTTGTGTCAGAACAATGAGCTGGAAAGCTATGAGACAAGAGAACAATTTAATTCTCACTTATTAGAGCAGTATAAACTTTATTTAAACTCCGCAGAAAATATTAGCAATCGGCGACAGACTGCCAATGCCTTTTTTGTAACCCTCAACACTGTAATTATTTCTTTGGTCAGCTATCTAAATTTAGGAACTACGCAAAATTCGGCGCTTTACTGGATTGTGGCTATTGCTGGGATAGTTATTTCCTACATGTGGTATCGCCTTATTGTCTCGTATCGGGATTTAAACACCGCAAAATTTAAAGTCGTCCATGAAATTGAAAAAATGCTTCCGCTTAGGCCTTACGATGCCGAATGGCAAGCAGTAGGACGTGGCGAAAAGCCGGCGCTATATTTACCCTTTACGCATATCGAAGTTTTTATACCCTGGGTGTTTTTATTCCTACACCTGATCGTTTTGAGCATCACTGTACTTCCAAAAATTCTTAATTTAATCGGTTAAAAACAAAACGGTAACAGTGATTTCATTTTAAGCATACTGACCCACAATACAAAAATGGATAGATAGCATGGACTCTGACTTTAGCTCCTTAATAATGGACTTTGCGATTAAATGGCTACCACCTCTACTTGCGTACCTAATGCTTCGCGCAATTGCAGTTCGTGCAACTTTATATTACATGATGAAAAAAGCTCGCACAGCGATAGATCCACCCGCTGAATTCGAGCATGGAGTCCCACAAATTGTTTCACTCAATAGTTCTTCTTACGATTGCAACTATGTCATAACGCCACAAGATCCGACTTCCTATGACATATGGCAAAGAGCGCTTAATGTAGGCAAAGCTAGTTGGTGGCGTTTCGCTAAAGCATTGACAATATTTGTATTGGCGTTAGCGGCGCTTGTTTTTTACCAATTACATCTAAAATCTACGGCTCAAGTCACAACTGTGAATACAAGCTTTGCAGATTCCCTTCTAATTATTTTGTATTGCTATATGGCTGCTCTGTTACTTACGCAGGCCAACAAAACACTTTTAGGTTATCTCTCGTTAGTTAGCGCTTTACTCTGGCTAGTCTTTTTCACCATAGTAACCTTAATTGTTTCGTTATTTCTTTCGGTTCCACTTTGGCTTGTTGCACTGCCTGGCATGCTTGCTATCTGTTATTTCATTTTTTCGTTTACCCGTTGTCAAAGAACTAGCAAAAAATACCGCAATAATCGATTGTTGATATTACGTATATTTGATGCCGATAACAGTACCGCGTTTACGTTTGGTGACATAAGCCACGCTTGGCGATTTATTGGCTCGACCATTACCGTTGCAGATCCTTCTTACTTACGTTTTCGATACTCGCTATCTTATCCGCGCAACAAATTGCGATTTTTACGTTTTGCCTTTTTTATGACCCTACTATTGGGCGGCATAAATTTAGTCTTTGATTATCTTGATAATAACGGTTTGATCGCAGGCGGCTCAACTTTTCCACTAGCCCAACAGAGAGAAGATTTACTGAGTATTGCTGCCTGGCTATTAGTACTAGTTATTGCCATCGTACCAATGGTGCTGACCTTCAAGCGCCGCTTTATCGCTTCAATGAGCGATTTGGTAAAATACTTAACTAACGTAAGAAAGGATAAACCCAGCACCGACGGCGTCTTTCAAGATATCGCGTTTTATTGTCATAGCAATGCATGGAAGCCTGCAATTCATCGTTTAATAGATACTAGCAATGTTGTGTTAATGGACTTGCGAGGATTAACTGCGGAAAAATCAGGCAGCTTGTATGAATTAGACTTAATCATCCATACAACCTCGCTACAACAAGTTGTTTTCTTAGTTAATGATGACGCGGAACATCAACGACTAACTGCCCTTATTAAGCAAGCTCTGGTCAATGCCAACACTGACTCCCCTAACCGCAATGCAATGCCCATTGATCTCAATATATACCAACCCGGCAGCTATGAGCCTAGAGATACCGATAAACTCCTTGCGATGCTAGCCGCCGCAACCGGAGAGCAGATGGCTAATCGTTTTAGTCATACCATTGAGCAGCTTTCTCAGTGGCAGAAATTCAAGATCCTAATTGGAAAACCTGCGAAAATTTGGCGAAGGTTGCGTGAACGAATGGATATGACCTTTTCACGTCCTCCTCTGGCGTATGTCACCATACCGGTTCTATTAATATTGGTCATTGGCCTCTTTTTGTTAAGACTCAATCCTGTAATGAACGAAACTGATAATCAGCAATCGGTAGCTGAGCAAACTCTGCCAAACGAGTCAAAAAGCGGTGATATTTTTGGCGAAACAATGAATAAAGAGCCTAAATTAGAATCCGACCTACCACAATATGCTTATGCTTTGGGGGCGACTATGGGTGGTTACGCAAGCAAAGAATTCGATAACCTAATCGAATTAGATTTGGCAATTGATAAAGCACAGATTTTACAGGGTTTTACTGATACCTTGTACGGCGAAACTCGATATAACGAAGAGCAAATACGAACGATTATTTCTTCCTTAAATAAAGTTTCGCGAGAACGCAAGGCACAGGCAGATAGCATCAAAGCCAAACAAAACATCCGAGCCGGTCAAGCTTGGTTAGCTGAGAATAAAAAAAGAGTTGGCGTTGTAACCACCAAATCAGGCCTTCAATATGAAGTTTTAACGCTTTCTGAAGGTCAAAAGGCGAGTGCGACAGACACCGTTAAAGTTCACTATCGAGGTCAATTACTGGATGGCACTGAGTTCGACTCCTCGTATTCGCGCGGTCAAGCCGCAACCTTGCCATTGAATCGCGTGATAGCAGGTTGGACTGAAGGCATTCAATTGATGCCAGTTGGCTCAACCTATAAGTTTTATATTCCATCAGAATTAGCCTATGGCGAACGAGCGACTGGAATGATAACAGCAAACTCTACACTGATTTTCGAGGTCGAGTTATTGGAAATTGTTGGAAAATAAGTGGCTACACATTGAATGGTATATGTTCTCCAACACTTTGCTTTCCATTGAATCCAACTTTCCAGATTCATCTGGGGATGAATGACCAAACTGGCTAAGCACTTAACTCGTTGGCAATAAGAAAAGCACTCCATCAGTATTTTACAACTGTATAAACTACTGTATATAATGTTTGTGTTATTGGTTAACTGGGCCCTCAATGCATAGCAAAAATAAGACGTTACCAGAGAAATATTACCTCGAGCATTTCAATGAGATTATTCATTTCCTCACTCATGAGTGTTTACATCTGTTAGATGAAGGTAATAAAAATTTTGTAAGGTCCTATCAAGAATTACCCCATGACACTCAGTGTATGTTTGTCAGGGTCGTCAATCGACAAAGTCGGTTTATTAAGCTGGATAAAATGATTTATCGAGAAATTGACGATTGCCCACGTCAATTGCAGAAATTGGCGGACAAAGGTTTTCTGGTTACGTTGCACCCAAACGACATTAAAGATTGGTTGCAGGAGCTAACTAAAGAGCAATTGATTGATCTGTTGACCCTTCACCATAGTGACCTTGTAAAAAAAAGCGCCAGCAAAATGAAGATACTCGAGCAAGTTAAGCAACTCTGCTCTGTAAATCAGTGCCTCACATCTGAGCTTGCTGATCAGTTTTTAGTTAAAGATTTTGATGCTAATTTAGCCTACCTTCTTTTTTTGTTTTTTGGCGATAGTACCAGTGGTTTAAGTAAGTTTTCCATGCGTGACCTAGGCGTGTTAAGAACACGAACCAAAGATACAAAGGCTAGTGCCAGATTTGAGAGCTTACAGCAGGCAAGGAGTGTTTTTTACTACAGCGTTAAAATAGAGAAGTTAAAACGAAATGAATTAGATTTTAAAGAATATGCGCTACAAAGCGAAGGCGTAGCCGCATACCCAGTAGCGCCAGATAATTGTCTTCAATCTGCAAAGCTTAGGGATAACTATTTTTATTTATTAGGCAAACAGTTGTTAGGCATACACCTTCCTTTAGCGCTGGAATATCTAAGCGCTTCTTCTTACCACAAGGCTCAGGAAAAATGGTTAAGAGAGCTTTATAAAATAGGGGAGAAAGTAAAAGTAAAAGCAGAGCTTGAACGAATCATTGATAACTCGTTAGATGATGCATTGTTGCTGTTCGCTGAAGATTTTTATCAACGCAAATACCACCAATCAAAAGTCAGCAAACTCACCCAAAAGTTACGAGAAGACAGTATTAATCTTGTTATAGATGAGTTGTATAAAGACCAAGTTGAAATAGGGGTGAAAGAATATTATCAGCGCCAAGGTGCAATTGTTTTTAGAACCGAAAATCGTTTATTTAATGCGTTATTTGGCCTGACATTTTGGCAAGAGTTATTTAACGCTCAAGCCGACTCAATAGCAACAGAGTTTGATAGAAGACCGAGAGTGGTGAAAGAAAATTCATTTTATCAAGAATTAGGCGAGGCCGTTGAGGAACGTTTATTGATATTTTCAACCCCACAAAGGGCAATCGTTTATCTAACAAAAATTGCCACTCAATATTACGGTCAACCTAATGGTATTTTTCGCTGGAACTCTAAAATAATTCAAATTCTCTCGCTATTTTTAAATACCGCACCATTAGACGCTGTCGTCATGCATTTACGGGCTATGGCAAAAAATTATCAGGGCTTAAAGGATGGTTACCCAGACTTAATGATTGTAGAGAACGGAAATTTACGATTTGAAGAGGTAAAAGCCCCCGGTGATTCTATACGGCCTAACCAGTTTGTTACCATTAACGCACTGCAAACAGCTGGTTTTGACGTTCAAATCTGTCGCGTTAACTGGATTGTAGATCCGATGCAGCCTTATGTTGTGGTTGATATTGAAACCACCGGCGGCAAACATCCTCAGCATCGAATTACTGAAATTGCCGCTGTAAAAGTAGTGAACGGTGAAGTAGTGGATACATGGACTAGCTTGGTCAATCCTGAACGTCATATTTCGAAATTTATCACTAAACTAACCGGCATAAATAACAGCATGGTTAAGGGCGCACCACTTTTTTGCGAGGTTGCTGATACGTTTACTAAATTTATTCAGGGCTGTATTTTTGTGGCTCATAACGTCAATTTTGATTATGGATTTATCAAACAAGAATATCAGCGAATAGATCGAAAGTTCAGCATGCCAAAATTATGCACAGTGAGGGAATCAAGAAAATATTTTCCTGGACTAAAATCTTATTCTCTCGCAAACCTTTGTCAGCATTTTGATATTCCCCTTATCAACCATCATCGCGCATTATGTGATGCACAAGCCACAGCGCACATATTGAATTTAGTGAATGAGTGTAAATATGAATATCCTCAAGCTGATACTTAAATCTGATCGGAACTTACCCCGATACATCCAGTATTAGACGTGTGGGAAAGGAACAATGTGGGTAACTTTAACAACAATCAAACCACAGCCTTCACACCATGTTTAGCAGATTATTTTAGGGATGTCGCCCCACCGAGTTGTATACTGAGGTGATAGAAATTCGCGACGCATTGCGAATTTATTATCAAACCCTTTTGCCGCTAAATGTAATGTTGAGCGACCGAACCTCGCATTAATACTGTCCATACAAGACATTAATTTAGTGTTATCGGTTGAGTGATTAAATAGGTCGTATTGAAAGAGGCTTTCTTTGTGAAAGTCCATCAAACCTACACCACACTTATAGTAACGCACACCTTTAACAAAAAGCTTCGGTATCGATTGTATTGCAGATGCAATGATATTTCGGGTGTCATTGGTGGGCACTGTAAACTGATGAAAATATGATTTGCTTACATACCCTTCGTTATCGTGAGGTGAGCTGGTAGCAAATACTGTCATTGCTTTCGTTAAACTCTTTTGTTTTCTAAGCTTTGCAGATACGATTTCTGCATGCGTTGCTAACGCAAATTGCAGTTGGTTGATATCAGTTATACGTTGCCCAAAACTTCTGGTGCTAAATATTTCCTTTTTAGCTGCTCTTACGTCATCCCAATTATGCCGCACTTCACCATTTAACTCTCGCACAGTGCTTTCAACCAAGATGGAAAAGTCTTTTCTTATTTTTGTAGGGTTTTGGCTAGCTAAGTCTAACGCAGTATTAATACCCATAAAATTTAGGCGCTTGCCTAATCGTCTGCCAATGCCCCATATATCAGTTACTGCCATTTGCGATAATACGTGTTTACGGGAGGCTTCAGTGTCTATAACCGCTACACCATTGAACCCATCTAGCTTTTTAGCGGCATGATTCGCAGCCTTAGCTAGAGTGGGGGTTTTACCCATACCTACGCCTATAGGAAGCCTTACTTCCCGCCAAACGGTTTTTCGTATAAGCCTTGCTAATTCGGACCATTCGGCTGAACTAGATGTATTGTTTTTACCGTAATGAAGAAAGCATTCATCTATAGAGTAAATGTGGATTTCTGGGGCAAATCTGCTACACGTATCCATCATACGCTGACTCAAATCGGCATATAATTCATAGTTACTAGAGCGAATAACAACGCCAGCTTTAGCAAGTTCATTTTTAACCTGAAAGTAGGGGACAAACTTTTTTCCAACACCTAGCTTTTTAGCAATACCACAGGCAGCACAAATACACCCGTCGTTATTAGTCAGCACGACAACAGGCTTTTTTCTTATAGATGGGTCAAAGACTTTCTCACAACTGGCATACATACCGTTGACGTCGCAAAGTGCATACATTAAAGGTGTTTCTTAAAAGGGCGATGTAACCTGATCGAGCGTGTCACCACGCCTTCAATTTGAAACTCATCACCTTCATTTAAAAAATAGGGGTGATAACCTGAATTAGATGACATCAAACACCGATTCACCTTATCTATTTTCTTACACACGAATACACCATTTAAATTGGCGACGACGACATCTTGGTCTTTAATGGATTGAGCACGGTCAACTATCAGTAAATCACCAGAAAAAATGCCATCACCTTTCATTGATTCCCCCTCAGCTAAACCTATATAAGTAGCTGAAGGATGGTCAATAAGAAGCTGGTCTAAATCTAGTTTAAGCTGCGTGTATTCTGCGGCGGGGGACTCAAATCCTACTATGCCAGCGTGTACTTTGATTGGGATAAATTTCAACATATAACTGTAATTATATACAGTTATATGTTGTGTTGGATACAATAAATTTAAGAATTTATTTTACTGCGCTTCTAAGTTTTTAGGTAAGGCTGGGGTTTTTGATTGATGCTACTTTGTTCGATGTACTCTATCGCTATATCTACACTACCGAACGTGTTTGCTATCATCTTTTTAGCATGCATTCTAGCTTCCTTTTCATGGGAGTTACTTGTCAGTTGTAGCCAAGTCTTAACTAGTACAATAGGAGGGATGGGTAATGGCATAGTATTCTTCCTTAAATACAAACGAATATAAAATCTAGTTTATGGTATTTATTCTGTCAAATAGTCCACCTGTATAGCTTGTTAAGTTAAAAATAGGTTCGCTTTTTTATTTCGAATAGTGAATTTATGAAAATCTAAACTCATATTCTAAAAGTTAGTTTCTAATGCCGTTAAATATCAAAATCTTAAACAAGTGCTATCCTTTATTAAAGGGACTTCTTAGTCGCAAAATAATAACTTTATTTTCATGGTGCAAGATAATGGTTTAGGTGTACCTATAAAACAGTAAGAGCAATTGTTTCAAATGTTCAAACATTTTCACCCTAGAACGGCTTTTGGCTCTGGGTTAGGTTATACCTGGTAAAAAAGCGTCGATGCGCATGGGGGAACATTTCGTATGAATACAGTGGAGGAGGGAGCATTTTTAAGCGAACTGTGCCCTTCACCAACCCAAAATTTACGTGAAACGAATGAAGACACGTAAGGAGTTATATGAAAAATCGGTCAATACTCATCGTTGAAGACAGTGAAGTAGGCCAATATATCGCTAAATATGTCATAAAAAAATATGATCCCGGATTAGATATATTGCAAGCCTATGACGGACAAGAAGCTCTTGAGTTACTATCAGAAATTCCTAAACAACCCATCATTATTTTGCTAGATATCAATATGCCTAGAATGAATGGTCATGAATTTTTGCAACAATATGAAACTAGTGAACTTAATAAAACTAACGTAATAATGCTAACATCTTCCTGTCTAGATAAGGATAAAGATAGGTGTTTGTGGCATAAGTGTGTTAAGAAATACTTAACAAAGCCCTTAGCAACTTCTGACTTAGAAACAATATTAACTATCCCTATTTGATCACCGAATGATACTGCCGAGTTTATTACTGAGAGGCTTTGTCGTAGAGAATATTAGCCTGTAATGGTAAGCACATTTTAGTAACCTTGATATGACGAAACAAGCCTCATGTGATCAACATTGCTCCTCGAGGAAGGGTATTGAAAATATACAATGGAATGTAATATTCACTCCACCCCCTTTTTAATTTTTAGTTGATTACTTTTAGGGCGATTTGATGGCCGTCTATCGCAACGCCGTCTTTCGTTCTGATGACGAGTATATTCTGATCTTTGCAAATGTGCGGATACACTAGCCATTGGATCTTCGCTCCCAAGTCTAATTTGCGTCCATCCTTAGTATAAAAAAACATTCTTCTTGTTGAGTCGTGAAACTCAATGTGGTCAAAGTCACATTCTAATTCTGGACCGTGGAATATATAATTGATGCCCTTTTCTACGTCGCAGTAGATGTCGAAATCAGCCGGGTCTTTAAATAAGCAATTTTGCTCATAACGTACTTTCAAGGGTATAATTTGCGAATTTACGCGCTGTTTATTAACCGTTTGGGTAAATTCAATATATTGGTCTTTTTTAAAGCAGTTTGAAAGTTGGCTAGTAATAGAAATACCTAGGTCGAAAGTGGCGCCCATATCATCGAAGAACAACAATCTAGCACCAGAAACCTGAAACTCCGCACGGCAGAATCTATGGTTAACTTCTGGACCGTAAAAGATATAGTTTTTATCGTTCTTGATATCGCAATACACGTCAAATTGCTCTACCGAGTCAAACAACACAGGGTGCTGAGCTAATTTCCCCGTTTCGTCTTTGACTTTTTCGTGGGCCACTACAATCTCCATCAATAATAGGTATATCTGGTGAAGAAGCTTTGAGTCGTTTAATTTTCGATAGCGTCTTAATTTTGTGATTGAGCGCATTAAACCTTCTAATCCACTTTTATACTGTTCAGATTGGCTATCAATATCCATGGCACTGGTGACGAGTTTGGCTACTTGGTGTTGGGAATATGCCCAGAAAGACATGACTAGCAGGGTTATAATAGACATGACTAATATCATTATTACACTGGATGGTTCGGCAGGAACAAACCAAAATAAACAAGCTAGTACTGAACAAGCTCTGGCAATCAATATTGCGTCTATCGCAGGTTTGTTGATTGGTTTGTCGTTAATAATGTATTTTTCCGAAACCTCACCTATTTGCTCTCCGCTTCTTTTTTTATCCAGCGTTTCGCTAAAATGGTCGATCCAAATTTGATTTTCCCGTTTGAAATCGTCTCCTCTACTGCAAAGTTTTTTAGCGATTTTTTGAGATGGGTAATCTTTGAACCACTCGACTTTTGCGCGGCGTAGAGCAAAGTTATCGGCCTCTAATTCATCAATTAACGTGGTCATTTTTGTGTGTTCTGAAATTAATTTAACGTACAAAAAAGTCAGAAAAATGCTGGCTAAAACCAATAACAAGGGAATAAAAATAGCGTCGCTTCTAAGTAATATGTAGATACCGAAGATTAGAGCAAAGTATACGTGTACGTAGGAACCTTGAAGGCCTTTTGAAAGCGCCATTTTGGAAAGGTGACCAATCTCATGCAGCAATTGAAATTTGCCAATACCATTCATTTTTTCATAGTCTGATGGTAAAAAAATCCAAGCGCCTACAATAGTAGGAAAGGTAATAACTTGCGTCGGTAGGATCCGTGTTTTTTCGTAAGTATCCCTCACCGTATATATTTTTAAGTTGTTAAACATTTGCTTTAAATAAAAATTTGATTTGTCAAAAACCTTCACACCTTCAAGTTCTAACTTTTTTATCAACCCATTCTTATCAACTAGCTTGTAGTTATAAGGCTTGTATCTGAGCATCATTGTGATTAGATCTGACACCCCACCTTTGACTGCACCGGAAGCACCTTCAGCAAAGGAAAAGGACCAGATAAAAAAAATAGCGGATACAAGTAACAATATTGAATAAAAGTTGAGTGTAGATGAGTAAAGACTGTAAAGTATTTCCAATACTAACGGTGTGAAGACCCAGATTTTTCTTGAAATCAATCTATATAAATATGTGAACATTACTTTCCCTGTTA
>NZ_JBDWYG010000076.1:0-3313 GCF_039982535.1 Aliiglaciecola sp. | reverse complement strand
GAATAATTCCGAATTTGATATTGGCTTGAAATATCATCCCAATTAAATGGAACAGGCGTTGGCTGAAAGGCAAGAACCTGCACTGAAGAAAACAGTAAAAAAAACAAACCAACGCCTTTTGACACTCGCATACAGCAATTTTGATAGAATAAGTAAAATAATTGAGAGGATAGTATAAGATAAATCCAGTTTCAATTTTCTATCATTTGGAAAAATTAATACTTCGGCTACATAATTAAAGGTTAGTATTTGTTGATGGTTTATTATTAAGGGGTACAGAACCTTTTTAAATAGATTAATTAAAGCTCCATCAGATTGCAGCTGTCCATATTTATTTAAGAAGTTCAATTCGATGCTATCCCTATTGATACAACTAATAACATTTCTTAGATAAAAATATGCCGGGGTTTACTGATAAAACTAAGACGGATATTGGTGATGAAAAACAATTCAAGAATTACCCGGCATACAAAACTTCTATTAACATTTTTACTGACTTTCTTAGTATCTAACTATGGATACTCTCAAACAGCAATTGCGCCATCAGGAAGCGGAACTTCAGGTTCTCCATACCAAATTTCTTCCTTAGAAAATCTCTATTGGATTTCCCAAAACACTTCTAGCTGGAATTCATACTTCGAGCAAACCGCAGATATTGACGCATCATCAACAACCAACTGGGACGATGGCAATGGCGGGGATGCCGAAGGTTTCTCACCCATTGGTATAAGTTTTTCCGATGATTTTGGGGGAACTTACGATGGCGCCGGATACACTATTTCTGGCTTAACCATAAACCGAACTGTGGGCGATGCCATCGGTCTTTTTGGAATAGCTTACAGAGCCAATGTCTCAAATCTTACCTTACAAAATGTAGATATTTCCTGCACCGCAAGTACGTATTGCGGAGCGCTTGTGGGACTTACAGGTTCAAGTTCCGAATACTCGAACATTTCAGTATCGGGCTCAGTAACAGGAAACAGCAATTTGGGTGGTATTATTGGTTGGATTTCCCAATCCCAAATAAGTCATAGCCACTTTAATGGAAGTGTAACTGGTGTGCGCACCCTTGGTGGATTGGTGGGCAATGTGAGTTCGTCTACCGTAACCAATAGCTCGGCATTGGGATCGGTTACGGGCAACACCACAGGTTCATCAAGCAGTATTGGGGGTTTGGTTGGTATGAACGACCAAAGCGGAGTTATAAATCTTTCGTTTGCGGATGTTGATATTCCCGTTGCATATTCATCAGTAGGTGGGCTTGTGGGTACCAACAATCAATCGTCATCCATAAGCAACAGTTATGCTTTGGGTACGGTGAATGGCACGGTGAATATTGGTGGGCTAGTGGGTACCAACAATAGTTCTTCAAGTATAACCGATAGCTACTCTACCGGTGCTGCGAGCGGCTCTTTTAATTTTGCGGGATTGCTCGGTAGCAACAGCGGTGGAACCATTACAGGTAGTTTTTGGAATACCGAAACCAGTGGGCTCTCGACAGGAATTGCCAGCGACAACAACTCGCAAAGTGCCACGGGATTAACCAGTGATGAAATGCTGGATGAATCCTCGTTTACGGGGCTTGATTTCTCCTCCACTTGGAATATCTATGAAGAATTAAGTTATCCGTTTATACAATCGAATGTACCAGACACACTTCCCGGGGGAGCAGTTCGACCGCTCGGCTCTGGAACCGAAGCCGAACCGTTTCAAATAAGCAATCTAAGTCAACTTCGTTTAGTTAGTGCAGATACTTCCTATTGGAACGAGCATCTCATCCAAACTGCAGATATTGATGCTTCGGAAACATTAAACTGGAATTCTGGCAGTGGTTTTTCGCCCATCGGAAGTAGTTCACATCCATTTACAGGATCATATAATGGTCAAGAGCACAGTATTTCTAATCTTTACATTATTGCTCCCCGTTCAGGGCGAGGATTTATCGGCCATGCTGATGGGGCTTTGGTCAAAAACGTATCCCTGTCGAATGTCAACATTACTTCAAGTTTTTGGTCGGGAGGTCTTATTGCTTTTGGGAATAACATTTCCGTTGATAACGTATTTGTATCAGGGCAATTAACTGGAAAATCATACGCGGGAGGTCTTGTGGGGTGGATTCAGGGGCTGGTTCATATTTCAAATAGCTCAACCAATGTAAGTGTATCATCTTCCTCTTCTAACGTAGGAGGTCTCATTGGCCAATCAGGAAGCATATCGGAAGGCTCTTATATCTCAAATAGTTATGCTAGTGGCAATGTAACTGGCATTGACTATGTAGGAGGGTTGATAGGAAGTTCGCGTATCGAAATAACAAAAAGCTATGCAACGGGCGATGTTTCCGGAACAAACTATATTGGAGGATTAGCTGGATTTTCAAGAGCTTTGGCATCTGAAAATTATGCTTTGGGAAATGTAAGTGGAACAGAGTATGTAGGGGGTCTTATTGGCCATGCTGATACATCTCCTATAAATAATAATTATGCTGCTGGCGAAGTTAGTGGTATAACAAAGGTTGGAGGGCTAATTGGCCGCGTTTGGGTCGGAGCTTCTGGCAACTATTCTACAGGACTTGTAACGGGCACTAATGAGGTTGGAGGGCTATTTGGGTATACTACTCGAGCAACTCAGGATAATTTTTGGGATGTAGAAAATAGTGGCCAGACCGATGCTGTCGGTGCAGTCAACGGAAACGTTCATGTAGCAACAGGATTAACTACCTCGCAAATGTATCAAAAAAGTAGTTTTTCGGGCTTTGATTTTGATTCTACGTGGGCGGCTCACTCAAACTTTACAAAACCTTACTTGCAATCTAATCATAAAGATACGGTGGATGGTTATTTTGTAGATGATCTTAAAATGGATGGCAATGGAACCGAAGCCGATCCCTTTCAAATAAAAAACCTCATTCAACTTCGCCTCATAAGTGCTGATACTTCATTTTGGAACGAACACCTAATACAAACAGCAAATATAAATGCATCAGAAACTTCTTCGTGGAATTCAGGCAGCGGCTTTGTTCCTTTAGGCACAGCGTTCAACGAATTTACAGGGGCTTATAATGGTCAAAACTATACCATAACCGGACTTTATATTTCTAGGGGCTCAGGGACTGGATTTTTTGGACGTACAAATGGCGCTAATATTTCAAATGTGATACTTGACCAGGTGGATATAACAGGTTCCAGTCAAGTTGGTGGATTGATCGGACAAGGTAAAAAAACAGTAATTTCGAATGCTCATGTTTCAGGAAGTATAACGGGTACGATATTAATTGGAGGACTAGTTGGCGATTTAGTGACCGAGGTTTCCGTTT
>NZ_JBDWYG010000075.1:0-219293 GCF_039982535.1 Aliiglaciecola sp. | reverse complement strand
ACCACCTGATCCCATCTCGAACTCAGAAGTGAAACGTGTTAGCGGCGATGGTAGTGTGGGGTTTCCCCATGTGAGAGTAGCACATCGCCAGACTCCCATTAGAGAAAGGGCTATCCGAAAGGGTAGCCCTTTTTTGCATTTGTGACTTTACAACATAGCCAATATGAAATACATGTTGTGGATAGCCCTTACTCTAAGCGCTGCCGCGCAAAAGCACACCTCAAGAGAAACCATACCCATCTAATGTCATGCAATGCCTGTCGATGTAATAAAAGGCTAGGTGTCACACTTCCATATGGCTGTGCAGCATCCCTGCTGCCCGTTCCATCGGTTAACGCTTCTGCGAAGCTAAAAACAACCGATTCCACCCCCATGTGAGAGCAAAGAGATGTAAAACCCTGTAGCACGGGCTTTAGCCCGTGGAATAAGCTATGCCTGTCCCCGTTGAAAAGGGGTATAAATGACTAGGTGGTACACATCCATATTTCACCGGTCTGCCTGACATCCATGCGAGTCGTTCAGTCGGCTAACGTTGCTGCGCAACTAAAAACAGCCTCCTTCACCCCCATGTGAGAGCAAAGAAATACACAACCTGTAGCACGGGCTTTAGCCCGTAAATGTAAGAAAGACAACCTAGATTAGAATCATAAAAACAACTCTCTCATGATTTGTTTTTGGTGGATATAGCTGTCATATAATTGCAGTTAATCTGACTTCTAATCATCATAATTTGGTAACAGAAATGCCACTAAGTATCCCTATTCTTACGCGCAGTTTTAATTAAACAGTTTTGTTCTACGGAATACTGCTGTTACTAAAAATAACTAAAATAGGGTATTAATAAATGAAGTCTACCTCTACATTTCCACATTTTTATAAAACACTAATAACAGTAAGCGTACTCGCTTTAGCTGGCTGTAACAGCGACAATGAATCTACTCCTGATACAGAAGCGGAGATCACACCTACTTCCTATATAAATTTTACTGTTCTACCCTATCTTCAAAATCCAACAGCTAATGAGATTACGGTAAATTGGTTAAGTGATAATGATCAACCTGGTACAGTAACTATAGAAGGCATTGGTTCTTTTGTGTCGGATGTGCAAAATGCTGATTCACTTACTTACGGGACTTCGGAAGTTGAATATATTCATGGTGAGACCAATTATGGTGAGATCCATAGCGAATTAGTCGATGGTGCAGCTCCTGCAGCCAGTTATAAACATTCTGTTAGGGTGACCGGTCTCGAAGCTAGTACAGCTTATGAATATACCGTAGAACAACCAAACGAAAGTGCTTTCGTTTCTACATTAACTACAGCTCCAAATACTGGTAGTCGTGAAACTATTCGATTCATCACTATGTCAGATATGGAAACTGAACCAGAATCTACTGAAAAGACAGTGCGTTGGACCGCTAGTGCTTTAGCTATTGGCGGTGACAAATTAGGCACTGACCCTGATACTTATACTCGTCAATACCCGGTTGATCAAACCACAGGCTATAAAGCTAATTTAGACTATGCCGCACAAAGAAGCCCTGATTTTTGGGTTATCGCTGGCGACTTAGTAGAAAAAGGCGGTCGTCAGTTAGATTGGGATGAGTTTTGGCGACATAGTGCAGGTGAATGGGGAACGCTAGCTTCAACCACGCCTATTTTCCCTGCATTAGGTAATCATGAAAACTATTGGCACCCCGATGCACCAGGGTACAACGCTGAAGCTTCTATGCTGTCTTATGACAAGTGGAACACTTATTGGGAATTGCCAGAAAATGGTGCTTCAGATGAACGTTATGAAAAACGTTTTTATCGTGTGGATTACGGTCCAGTAACACTAATCACTTTAGATTCATCTAACGGTAATGATGAAGACCCTAGCCAAGATACAAATTTATTTATTAATGGAGACGAATCGCGAGTACCTGATTTTAATGAAGGTAGCGAGCAGTGGAATTGGGCAGTGAGAGAGCTGGCTGATGCACAAGCCGAAGGCCAAGTGATTTTCGTCCAATTTCACCATACTGCTTTTGGTACTGGGGTACATAGCCTTCCATCGGGAAGTGCGGGTATAGCTAATGGTGAAGACAGTCAATCTGGTGCTCCTATGCGAATTTATCAGCAGCTTTTTGAACAATACGATGTTACCGCTGTGTTGTCGGGGCATGATGAATTGTTGGAGTATGTAAGCATCAATGGTGTCAGTTATTGGGATGTTGGTTTTGCTGGTGATGGCCTGAGAGGTCCTGGTTATCCGCCAACTACTGATTATGTACCATTTGATTTATTGCCCCTTGAAGCACAGTTGACTCATTGGAGTGCCCACGGTGATGCACCTGAAGTTTGGGATGGCGAGCAATTAATCTCTGGCGGCAAGCATTACGGTTTCTTAGAAGTAGAAGTGCGTCCTTCTGGTGACTATAACTACGAAGTTATTATGACCCCTCGTTATGTTTTCCCTGTCACTGATGAGACTGGAGATGCTACTGGTGAGTTCGATCATCGTCAATACGACAAGGTTGTTCGTATTACAGTCCAGCGTTAAATTGATTTAGAATCTTGGTTGAGTGTATTACTCATCCAAGATTCTGTTCACTATTTAATTGTTAGATAATTCAGGTACGCCATCCTTCCAATCATTCCAATTTAGCACAATGGTATCAACCACTTTACTACCCACCAGTACAATATTTTCAACGGTTTCAGCAAAGCCGCCAGCGGTTTCACCTGGTGCAGGGTCTAAATGTTCAAGGGTGCTCTCATTTGGATTCCCTTGATCAAAATTTACCGCTCCGCGTAGGCTCATTATCCTATCGGTACCTACCGTCCTTGATAACACTTGAGCTAGTGCTGTGGCCTCCATCTCCGTAATCATATAGTCATCGGCGCCGTACAACTCACAGATATATTGTGCCTGCTGTGAAAGTCCTGGACCATGGAAGAAGGTGTCGCCGGTCATATGGGTACCTGTGCTGATGGATGGGCTGCGTTTGGCTGATGCCTGAGGGTAACGCATGCGATAAGCCATTGCTGAAGGCGAGTCGGTCAACTTGACAGAATTACTTAAGAGTAAGCTCCATTCCACTAACTTAGGATTTAGCTGATAGCGTCGAATGTCCTCATAGCCTTTACGGGGCATAAAAGTAGGTTCGCCTTTCTTTCCTTCGTTTGCTTTCCAACGGTGTCCAAGATCATAATCAATTAACCAAGTTGCCCAACTCACATCACCAATTGTCCCCTTTGATGGTGGTGTGCCACCCACACCACTTAATATGTAGTAGGCATTTTTGAAATTAAATTGTGGCGAAAGTAAGATCGCTTGCATGGATGCCGAAGAGCCAACTTTCCCCATACCTAATACAGAACCACAGACACCATTTGAATTACAAAAAACGGGACGGTGGGCCCCTTTCACACTTATTGGTTTGCTATTCTTAAAATAAAGCTCGTACCAATGTTGAAACTCACCGGCTTTGTCGCCACTATTTTCGCCGGTTTCAAACATGGCTGCGATAAACACTTTAACTTCTATTTTATCTTTTGGGTTAGCTAGGGAAGAGGTTGAAAATAGGCATACTAAGTTCAACACCGCAATATGAATCAGAAACTTCTTAGCAAGCATTATATTTTCCTAAACGTTTAATCTCTTAATAAGCTACATTAAATAGAATTAAGAGTAAGTAAAAAAAGCAACGAAGTTTGCATTGAGCTGGTCAAACTTTTTCATCATCAGCATAAATTCACAGATCTACTTTGGTACAAATTTGACAAAATATGTACCACCAACTGATTTGCAAAAATGAATAGGAAACCAATGAATATCCACGAAAAGTTAAATTATGTAGAATTTGCCGCAAAAGACCTTGAATCAACAAAACAATTTTTTCAATCGGTATTCAATTGGGAATTTGTTGATTATGGTCCTGACTATACTTCCTTTTCGGACCAAGGATTAGATGGTGGGTTTTATAAAGCAAAAACCTGTAATATTAGTGAAAAAGGTGGTGCCTTACTGGTATTTTATAGTGCAAATATTGAAGCCACTTTAGATAAGATAAAGGAACACAATGGCGAGATTGTCCGTCCCATTTTTATGTTTCCTGGAGGGCGTAGATTCCACTTCATTGAGCCTAGTGGGAATGAGTTTGCAGTCTGGTCTGAAGGCCAATAAAACCCGCTTGTATTGGTATTTATATCTAGACGAAGGTATTGAAATATAAGGCTATTATGTTGCAAAAGTGTTAATTAAAAGACACTTTGTGTCTGTTTTAAAACACGATTAAATATTTTTACCCAGATTAAGATTAAAAAGTTCTTTAAATTAGTTGTTGATCGTAAATTAGCCATTGAGATCGTCGAGCGGATACTTTAATATCCAGCATCAGGTGTCAAATACTTTCAAGGAAAAGTGATGAGAAAAAGTTTAATTGGTTTAGCAGTAGCTACAGCAGTAGCTTCTGTTAACGTACAAGCACAAGATAATACAGGTGGTGCAGCAGCAGGTGGTGCAGCAGCAGGTGGCGTAACTACTGGTATGATCGCTGCTGGTGTAGTTGGTGGTCTTATTGTTGGTGGAATCGTATCGAATTCAAATGGTGATGCTCCTGAGCGTCCTGTTACTCCTACACCAACTCCAACCTGTGAAGGTGATGACGATTTAGTTGACGGTGTATGTATTGGTACCACTATTACAGTGACTACTACTGGACCTGTTACTAGTCAATCGACTATTACCGTTCCTGTTACCTTTACTTACTCGCCTTCGATCTAAGTTTGGTTAAAGATTTAAAGCCGCCTTTTTGGCGGCTTTTTTATTGGTTGTAAATATCTATTCTGGATAACAATGAAAATAACATTTAGCTTGCTAATCTGTAGCATACTGTTTCTATCGGCTTGTTCTTCTACCCAGAGGGCTTATAAACAAAATATAGAATTGTATTTTAGTAGCAAAGACGGTGTTACTTTAACTAAAGAGTCTGTCATAGAAAGCCCTATTGACCTTGTTTATATAAAAGCGGGTGATCGCCCTTATGCTACTTTGGCCTTAGCCTTTATTGAAAATAACCAATATAAATGGGTTTCTGCAGATGATGCAGTAATGATTACGCAAAACGGTCGATTAGTACGTACTTTAGGTTTAGACACCAACTTAATCTATGTTGATAATTTAACTACCGATCCTCTGATATCCAAAAAAGATGTTGCGGATAATGCAAATTGGAATAGTTATATAGACATAGATCCCCAACAATATGGGATTAAATTTAGTTCTACCTTTAGCCGAGAAACAAATATTCCACTGACAATACTGGAGCAGCAATTCTCGACCACGAAAGTGATGGAAAATGTCACCACGCAAAATGCCCTAGGCAACACAGTAAGTTGGCAGAATGTATACTGGTACCATACTCAAAGTGGTCAGTTGTTACGGTCGTCACAGCAGTTTTCAGGTTCAACTGAACGTTATGATCTGCAATATGTTAGCAGAGCTATGCGGTTGTCGGAGCCTACTCATGAATAGATTAAAAAGCATTTTTAAAGTGACCCTGCTGTCGTTGGGTTTTTCAAGTTATGTCCACTCTCAAGTGGAAGTAACGGTTGATAATAAAGTATTGAGTTTTGTCGAAAATCCTAGACTAAGCCAAGTATTAGAACCCATTGACTTAAAACCAAATTGGTATTGGCGTAGTGCTCAATTATTTAAGTTAGACTCGGATCTGGCTGAAAATAACAAACGCAACCTAATTGATCAGTTAATCAGTGTTTCTCAATCGAATGATTCTACTGCACTAACTCCGCTAATAAGCCAAATAGAGAGCTGGCAACTTGCTCAACGCATCGATATACATATCGATTATGACTTGGCAAGGTTTGTACTTCGTTATAATCCCTTGTTTGAAGACGGAAAGTACGAGTTAAAACTGACTAAACGACAAAGCTCTTTATTCATTTTTGGTGCAGTTTCACAGCCACAAACTCTAGCCTATGAAAACAATCAATGTATTGAAACTATTGTAGCGAAAATTGATAAATTAGAGATTGCCGATGCAAATTTTGTTTATGCAATTCAACCTGACGGAGTTATCCGCAAATTACCCATTGCTTACTGGAACCAGGAATGTCAACAAGTGATGCCTGGTAGCCAACTATATATTCCTTTGGCCGAGTTCCAATGGTTTTCGGAAAATACCCAGCTTAATCAGCTTGTTGCTGAACTTGCAGTAAATAGGATAGTAATTGAATGATCAGGTTTAAAAAGATCTTGGGTTTTGCAGTCACAACTAAGATTGCATTACTTACTTTAGTTACATCAACGGCATCAGCGACCGAACAACCCTTTGACGATGATAACGGTAACCTATCACAGATGATTCGTGGTGGAACTGGGTTGATACAGACTCCCACTGCGAGAATGGCCAAAGAAGGTTCTTTTACTTTTAATTACAATGACATCGATCAATATCGATTCTGGTCAGCAAGTTTACAGCTGTTCCCATGGATGGAATCTACCGTTCGTTACACCGATGTACGAACCAGACTTTATAGCCAAGATGCAAATTTCAGTGGCGACCAAACCCTGAAGGATAAAGGGATAGACGTTAAGTTTCGATTGATCAAAGAAAGCTATTATTTGCCTGATGTATCATTTGGTTTGATGGACATTGGAGGGACCGGTTTCTTTAGTAGTGAGTTTCTTAACTTCAGTAAAAACTTAGGTCCTTTTGACGTGCACCTCGGGATAGGTACAGGTTATTTAGGCGCAGGGGGAAATATCACTAATCCACTGTGTGAAATTAAAGATTCATTTTGCGAACGTCCTGGTGGTTTTGGTGGTCGTGGCGGAAAAATTGACTACAACGAATTTTTCAAAGGGCCAGCGTCTGTTTTTGGTGGAATCGAATATAAAACTCCACTAGAAGGTTTAACGCTCAAACTCGAGTATGAAGGCAATGATTATGTAAATGACCGTGCTGGAACCTTAGAACAAGACAGTGACTGGAATTTTGGCGCGGTATATAAATACAATAATTGGGACTTTAATCTGAGTTACCAAAGGGGGAATACCATAGGTTTTGGTGTGTCGTATAATTTTAATATGCACACGGTGAAGCAGTATAAATTTGATCGTCCCCCCAGAGACCTAACTAACGCTAAACCAGCAGAGTCTGTTGCAACAATTAATCGTGAGCAACTTTATGCGGACTTAGTGAATGAAGGCAGTTTTATCATCAACGCCACTCATACCGGCGAAGATGAAATGACTTTCTACGGGTCTCAACTAGGTTATCGAGATTATCATGAGGCAACCGAGCGAGTGGGTAGAATATTGGCCTCTGAGTTACCGGATTCGATTAAAACCTATAAGTTGGTGGATACACTGGCTAATATTCCCATGCTGGAAACGAAAATTGATGCGGAAGAGTTTAAAGTAGCTGCAAATTACCAGCGTTTAGAAACTGATATTCAATCAACATATGTGCGTCAAAATCCCACAGAGTCTACTCTGGATAATTATGAACCTAGAGATTATTCAGGAGTCTTTTTCAACATGGAGACGTTTTGGATTCAAACCTTTGGTAATCCAGAAGATTTCTATCTATATCAAGGTGGCGCATATCTAAATGGTGGTTACCAATTTAATCCAAACTTCTCAGTTCGAGGTGGATTAAAAGTAACATTACTTGAAAACTTCGATAAGTTTAATTTCTTAGTCGACGCTGAAACGGCCGTTCTACCTAGAGTGCGTACCCAAGTTCGAGAATATGTTACTCGTGGTAATGTGACTATGGAAAACGCCTATTTGCATTGGTTCGATAAAATAGCCGAAGATACTTATGCTCAAGTGTATGGTGGTTATTTAGAAACCATGTTTGGTGGTGTTGGTACCGAGATTTTATATCGTCCTGTAGACAGTAACTTGTCTTTCGGTGTTGATCTTAACTATGTACAACAACGTGACTTTGATAACGAAACCGGTTTCTTCGATTACAAAGCGTTTACCGGTCATGCAAGTGTTTACTGGACGCCTGAATTTCTGCCTGATATGCAACTTACCGTAAATGCGGGTCAGTTCTTGGCTAAAGATAAAGGGGTCAATATCGATATCGCTAAACGTTTTGATAGCGGAATTATCGTGGGTGCCTATGCCGCATTTACTAATGTATCAGCGGAAGAATATGGGGAAGGCAGCTTTACTAAAGGCTTCTATATTTCCATACCATTTGATTTATTCTCACTAGCTCCGGCTAAAGGTCGAGGAAAGATTCCATGGGTACCAATTGGTCGTGATGGCGGACAAATGTTGCAACGTCCAGTTAAGCTAAGAAGTTTAACTGAAGTCAGAGCACCGTTTTACGATTAATCATTGATAGCCCCCTCGCATTACTAGTTAATGTTGATTGGGGGCGCGTCTTATACTGGTTTTAGGTTGTTACACATGTCATTAAAGTTCACTCGAGACGACTATAAAGTTTTCTATCCTATGCAAACTCGCTGGGCAGATAACGATATTTATGGGCATGTAAATAATGTCCAATATTACGGGTATTTTGATAGTGCAGTGAATCGCTACCTAATCGAAGAGGGTGGTTTGGATATCCATAACGATGGAGTTGTGGGTTTTGTGGTTGAATCAAAGTGTCAGTACTTTGCACCTATTGCATACCCTCAAGAGTTACACATTGGTTTACGGGTGTCTCGCTTAGGTAATAGCTCAGTGACCTATGAAATTGGAATTTTTGTAGCAGGTGAGCCTTCTCCTTCTGCCCAAGGTTATTTTGTACATGTGTTTGTTGACAAAAAAAGTAACCAGAGCACTCCAATTCCCAGTAATATCCTTGATGGACTAAAACGAATCCAGATTAAATAAGCCTTTTTATTAGAGTGATAAATGGCTTAATGGAAATCTCTGGAGGTGGTATTCAAATCTTCGAGTAAGTGACTTAGATCAGTAATTTTTCCCGCAATGATATGGGTCACGTCACCATCACCACGTTCCAAAATGCCACTAACTTTAATTATTTTCGACTTTAAAAATGCCTTTTTTTGGGCCCGAGCGGTAGCCTGCCAAACCACTACATTACAGCAACCCGTATCATCTTCTAATGTCATAAAGGTGACTCCTGCCGCTGTGCCTGGGGCTTGTCTGCCAATCACCACTCCGATAACAGTGACTACCGATTTATGCTGCTTTTCAGCTAATTGATTTGCAGCCGTGTACCTACCTAATTTCCCTGCCTTGCGTAATAACTGTATTGGGTGTCGGGTTAACGACAAACTGGTAGCTGCATAATCTTCAACCATTTCTTCCACATCTGAGGGAGCAAGATCAAATAAGAATGATTGTTCCTGATTTTTAAACAGAGGTAACTCTGATTCTGTTTCCATTAATGCCCAGCGCGCTTTATAACGATTCTCGGCCAGAGCAGAAAAGGCATTTGCACTAGCAAGGGCTTCCATGTGATCACGCCGAACAGCCAGTTGTTTTAATTCAACCACCGACTTGTAACCATTTACAGGGCGATGCTTAACCATTAACTGTGCTGCATCTTGCGATAACCCTTTGATCATACGTAACCCCAAACGTATGGCGAAGGTGCCCCCATCAGCTTGCAAAATATGTTCATAATCAGAATGGTTAATACAGATGGGGAGGATTTTGATCTGATGTCGTTTCGCGTCTTGGATTAATTGCGCGGGGGGATAAAAACCCATGGGCCAGCTATTTAATAGACCCACATAAAACGCCTGAGGGTAATAGTATTTTAGCCAGGACGAAACATAGGCAAGTACCGCAAAAGAAGCCGAGTGGGACTCTGGGAAGCCATATTCACCAAAGCCACATATTTGGTTAAATATGCGTTGGGCATAGTCTTGAGTATAACCCCGTTCAAGCATGCCGTTGATGAGTTTGTTTTGGAACTGCATAAGCTGTCCATTTTTCTTCCAACTGGCCATTGCCCGTCTAAGTTGGTCGGCTTCGCCACCGCTAAAACCCGCAGCAACCATAGCTAGTTGGATAACTTGTTCCTGAAAAATAGGCACTCCCATGGTACGACTAAGGACACCTGCTACTTCTTCTGAGGGATATTCGATGGGCTCTTTGCCATCACGTCTACGTAGGAATGGGTGAACCATGTCGCCTTGAATGGGCCCTGGTCTAACAATGGCAATTTGAATAACCAAGTCATAGTATGTCTTTGGTTTCAGCCGTGGCAGCATACTCATTTGCGCACGGGATTCGATTTGAAAAACCCCAACGGTATCGGCTTGTTGAATCATTTTGTACACTTGAGGATCATCTTCGAGTTTGGTGATTTGCGCTATGCTAAGGGTGTGTCCGTAATGTTGTTCGATTAACTGAAAAGATTTACGAATGGCAGTGAGCATCCCTAAGGCCAATACATCTACTTTCAATAATCCAAGGCTTTCCAAATCGTCTTTATCCCACTGTATGACGCTTCGGTCTGCCATAGCGGCATTTTCAATAGGTACAAGCTGATATAAAGGACCTGAAGAGATTATAAACCCGCCCACATGTTGAGATAGGTGCCTGGGAAAGCCCATTATCTCGTTAACTAATGAGATAAAGTGTTTGCCTTTCATGGAAGCTGGATCTAAGCCTAGTTCGGCAATTTGTGCTTGCCAGTTGAGACCGCTGTCACGGCGATTAATATTTTTAATAAAAAAATCCAATTGGGTCTCATTTATTCCTAACGCTTTGCCAACTTCCCGCAATGCACTTTTGAAACGATAGCAGGATACCGTTGCCGCTATGGCTGTGCGCTCTCGCCCGTATTTAGAATAAATATATTGAATGACCTCTTCTCGCCGTTGATGCTCGAAGTCCACATCAATATCTGGTGGTTCATCCCGTTCCTTAGAAATGAAACGTTCAAATAACACATTAATTTGACGGGGATCGACAGAAGTGATCTCTAAACAGTAACAAACTACCGAGTTGGCCGCTGAGCCGCGACCTTGATATAAAATTTGTTGAGATTGGGCAAATTGCACAACATCGTAAATAGTGAGAAAGAAGAATTCATATTCTTGTTCCTCGATGAGCACTAATTCTTTTTCAATAATCTTGCGGATCTCAGGTTTAATACCTTCTGGGAAACGTTTTTGAATACCTATTTCAACTAGATCTCGGAGGTGCTGTTTTGGCGTTTTTCCTTCGGGGATAAGTTCTGCAGGGTATTCATAGCGTAGCTCTCGTAGATTGAAACGGCAGGTACGAGCAATTTCTACGGAGTTATCCAACCAAGTCCGTTTGAATAGCTTGTTGAGCTTGTCCTGACTCCGTAAACAACGCTCACTATTGGAGGCTAGCTCACGACCCAGTTCTGCAACTGTACTGCGGTGTTGAATCGCATTGAGTAAATGCTGCAAGGGAAGGCGACTTGGATTGTGCATCAACACCCCACCGCAAGCACAGATGGGCAGATCAAATAACTGACTAAGCTTTTCATAATGCGCGAGCATCGAATGTTCGTTGGCAGTAAGGTGCCGCTGTGCTGCGATCCACAAACGATTTTTATAGTGCTTTTTTAACCAGTTTGCCCAAGGTTCATCGATATTTAATTTTCCATTGGGCAACCATAATAGTAAGCAGTGTTTAATGGTTTTCAGATCCCATTTAGCCAAGCTGTATTCACCTTTCGGTGAGCGCCGTCGAGCGTTTGTAATTATCCGACATAGCTCTGCATAAGCTTCTCGGTTAGGGCACAATAAAACGCACTCTAAACTGTTATCGAGTCTAAAATAACTACCCACGATAAGATTAATTTTGAGTTGCTGATCTTTTATTTCGGTGTAAGCCCTTACTACCCCTGCAACAGAACATTCATCTGTAATGGCTATTGCTTCATAGCCTAAAAAATGCGCTTGTTGAACCAACTCCTGTGGGTGGGATGCACCATGTAAAAAGCTAAAGTTTGATTGGCAAAATAATTCAGCATAGGCCATAGGTTGTTCTCGAGTGACGGTTTTGCACTAAGGGGCTAGCTAAAAAAACCATGGGCGAACCACAGACTGTTACTCGTACGGTATATCCATAGCCACTGACCATGTTGATTACGGGCGATGAAATAGTCGCGGGTGATTTGTTGGTTGTCCCACCATCCGGTACTGATACGTTCTGGCCCATGTATGATGGATACTTTCTCCGCCAATGGCTGTGGGGTTTGGAGTATAAAGCTAGGTCGTAAAGGGTTAGTTGATATCTGTTTTTGGGGGACCTCCAGTTGAGGGGGGACATATTTATTCACTTTCTCGGGGCGAAAGTCATCATCTAATATCACTTGCGAAATGGCTTCTTCTCCAAGTTTGGCTTGGAGTAATGAAATTAACTGTAAATAGCTGAGAGTGCCTTTACTGGCACTAAATAAATCGGCTTTATCGGGACTACGTAATTGGCTTTCAGGAGCACTTAACTCCAGTGCAAATATGGGGGCCTGTAAGGTTAAGTGATCTAATTTTAAGGTGCTGAGACTTGCCCATTTAGCGGCTTGATACTCACCTTGAGCAGAGCCTACCTCTAGGGTAAGTGCTTTATTATCCCGTTGATATAAGGTGAAAATGATTTTTTGAGTTAGCAAATCCCGTATTTTTAAAAACTGTTCTAATGCCGCTAATAACTGTTTCATTGGAGATAAGAGCGTGTCGGTATGGCTTATCTCGTAAAGTAGTTCTAGGTAACGTTGAAATTTAGATTGGGGGTGATAAAAATCCATTGGATGATGAAATTCACCGCTTAGCCTACCCAGGTAAGTCACCAAATCGATATCAAAACGTTTGGCAACATCTTTTAATGGTAATGCCATCAAATCTGCAAGACTGTGGATACCAACTCGGGCTAACTTATTCACGGTTTTTTTATCCAGTTCAGAGTCAGTCAGTTGGCGTATGCCAATTTGATGTTGCAGCATAGGAAGATGGTCACTGATCTGATTCCATGCGGTACGGGCTAGGATGCGAGCGGCATAAGGAGATTGTCCGCTGGCATAATAATAGGTTACCTGAAAGTCTTTTAACTGGTTTTTAAGCACCCGCCAATAGCCCGTTAGTCCGTTGTATAACATCAGCATGTTGTGGATCCGCAATAACAAACCATTTGGCGGGAAAAGGCTGATATCTGAGGTAACTAAGTACAAGTGTTCAGCTATCTCAACTAACTTTTTTTGCTCGACATCACTTTTATAGGGGAGCACCTGTAGATGTTGATCTAGTGCGGCGGCGGTTCCTAAGCCCATTCCAGTGCGGATTCCGGCATCAATAGCAGCTTGATTTAACTGCAATACGCAATTTGACTGATGGTGCAATATGACTAATGAGTGCTGACTATTAACTTGCTCGTTAGGGTCTGCAGGTGACTGCTTTTGAGATGAAGGAACTCCATGACACAAACTGTCTAATTGTAAATGTGGAAAATGTAAGTATAACCAAAGAGGCTGCATATTAGCTGACTTTCGCCTGTGGAAATGAGACCACATTACAGGTGCGCTGACTAAGCGCCAATTCTGGCCAAGTGTTGGCCATATTGATATTAAATGGCTGGGCCGGCCAGCCACCTTTACGTTTGGTTATCTGTACTGCTACTCCTTGTTCATGGGCACTGAGTTTCATTGCTAGGCTGACAGGTAAAGACACACTTAATTGTCGACTTTGGCGCAGCACAAAATGCAAAGCATCACCTTGCTCTGCTGCTAGTTGTAAGCGTTTGGTTTGGGCTATTTCAAGTTGTTGATGCCACATAAGTACACTATGACAGCAGCCGCTTTTAAGGCACTGTTCAGCACTCCAAAGGGCGTGCTCAGCACTATTTGGCTGTACAATTAACACTTGTTCGAGGCTGATGCCAAATTCCGCTAACATTTCGCCATTAATTTGCATTGGAGCAGCAATAAACACCAACAGGCGTTTGTGTTGTTGGCGAAATCTTAAAGCCGGTAATAATAAACGCAACTCACCAATGCCTATGGGGGTATGGATATCAATCATGCCCGATTGCGGAAAGCCGCCTTGAAGTGCTTCATCAAGTTCAACATAACCGGTGCTATCAGAGGTTAAGCAGTGTTCTTGCTGATTACCTTGCCAGACTAAGCGCTTATTTTTTAATTGTTCCAATAGTGTATTCATAAATAACCTAAACTCCGGATAAATCGCAGTGAACAAATCCGCATAAAATATACTGTATTTATGTACAGTATATTGATCAATTTCATAGATGCAAGTTTTGCGGTAAGTTGAATGAATAGTTATTATGATGAATCACTGTAATACCTAAGAGTATAAAAGGCAGGTTATGAATTACTGGTTATTTAAGAGCGAACCGGATGCATTTAGCATCGATGATTTAGCGAATAAACCTAATCAAACAGAGCATTGGGACGGTATCCGTAATTATCAGGCACGTAATTTTTTGCGCGATAAAGTGCAACTTGGTGATCAGGTATTTATATATCACTCTAGCTGCAAAAACGTAGGAATTGCAGGTTTAGCTGAAGTGGTCAAAGGCGCTTATCCAGATCATACTCAGTTTGACCCCGAGTCAAAATATTATGATCCAAAATCCGATCCTGAGAACCCTAGATGGTATATGGTGGATGTTAAATTTATCAAAAAATTCAATCAAGTACTGAGCTTGAAAAGCATAAAAGCGATGCCGCAGATACAGCAAATTGGCCTAGTTCAAAAAGGCCATCGTTTGTCTATCATGCCAGTTAATGTAGAAGAATTTACTTATTTGCTTAAAGAGTGCAACCAGCTTTAATGCATTATCAGTTGCAGAGCATTTAGCTCTGCCTATTTTGCAATTTTGTTTGCTTTTGTTGTTCGATAAACAAGTTAATATTTTCCCGCAGTACCGACAGTGGAATAGAGCCGTACTCTAACACCGCATCGTGGAAAGCCCGTAAGTCAAACTTATCACCAAGAGCGAGTTCTGCTTCTGTTCGCAATTTTTTAATCTCTAATTCGCCAATTTTATAGGCTAGGGCTTGCGCCGGCCAAGAGATGTAACGGTCTATCTCAGTGGTCACATTGTGTTCTGACAGTGCGGTGTTTTCCAGCATATAGTCCAAAGCGCGCTGTCGTGACCAGCCTTTTATGTGCATCCCAGTATCAACCACTAAACGGCATGCTCGCCACATTTCATAACTCAAACGCCCAAATTCTTCATAGGGTGTTTGATAAATACCAACTTCTTTTCCCAGAAATTCAGAGTACAAACCCCAACCTTCACCAAATGCTGAAATGTAAGTGTAACGGCGTACATTGGGTAGGTTGTCCATCTCTGATGCAAGTGAGATTTGTAAATGGTGGCCCGGCACTGCTTCATGCATCGTCAGCGCTGGGATAGCATACAAAGGTCGCTTATCCAACGCATAGGTGTTTACCCAATAGTAACCAGGTTCATCGTCACGTCTTGGTGAAACATATCTACCCGTGGTGTATTTCGGTGCTATGGCATCGGGAACGGGAGCAACACCGTAGGGAGTACGAGGGAGTTTGTAGAATAGTTTGGGTAACTTTGCATCCATACGTTT
The DNA here is from genome assembly GCF_039982535.1 of Aliiglaciecola sp. Taxonomy (NCBI): domain Bacteria; kingdom Pseudomonadati; phylum Pseudomonadota; class Gammaproteobacteria; order Alteromonadales; family Alteromonadaceae; genus Aliiglaciecola; species Aliiglaciecola sp. Next base: position 203,742 of record NZ_JBDWYG010000075.1, on the reverse strand, counting down.
GGCAACGTAAGAGGCGTGTTTTAATAATTCCACAGATGTTTTAGCGTAAAATTGCGGGTCTGTACGTAGGAATTGGATAAAATCACTGATACTTCCTTGAAAACCTAACTCATCGACAATGTTCTGCATTTCAGCACGTATACGGGCTACTTCTGTGAGTCCCAGCTGGTGGATTTCGTCCACTGAAAGATCTGTCGTAGTGTAGTATTGGGCGCGATTTTGGTACATCTGCTCACCGTTAGGCCAAGACTTAGACGCCACATCTGACTTCGCATTAGGAATATAATCGTTGACCAAAAACTCGTAAAAGTTTTGATATGCGCCCATAACATCCTGTTTGATTACTTCCTTCGCTTCTATGATTAATGCACGCTTCTGAGCTTCAGTGACATCGATATCATCGAGTTTTAAAAATGGGCCATAAAATGTATTGCTTTCAACTTGCCCACTGAAAAAGCTTTCAACAGACTTTTCAAAACCTAGCATGACTGCTTTAGGTTGCACCATTCCCACTACCATACCTTTTTTCATCCATGCAATTTGCTGGGTAAAATAAGCAGGAATTTGGCGAAGTCGAGTTAAATAATTTTGGTAGTCTTTTAAACTGTTGAAGCGACTCGAACGGGGGAGGCCAGCCATTCCATTATGGAAACCATACTCAGAGGTTAGTGGCACATAATGAGCGTTGAAGCGATATTCATCCACGTAATTTTGGATGCGATAACGTTGCATCAGCAGATTAATTTGATCTGTTCGGGGTAACTGTTGTTTGTCGATTTTATCTAATTTTTGCAAGAAGCTTTTGAACTGAGTGTTTTGCTTGGCTAGCCCTTCAGGGGAAATATCGGCAAGCTTGTCATCGAACTCATGGACCCCATGAGAGCTAGCATAAACAGGGGATATGGAGAGTTCGTATTGCCAAATATCATCCATTAATTGAGTTAACTTTTGTTGTTCAGATGCCGTTGTTGGAAGGCTCAAAAACAGCAAGAAAAATATCGTTACTCTGTTCAAAGGGCTATGCATATTGGGTTCTTTCCTCTTTATTTGGACTGCAGCTTCAGACAAAACGCCTAGAATACAAAATGTAGTAAGTGGCAATTGCGCTGCTGGCTAAGAGCAGTACGGAAAAGTACTAATTTTTGGGAGTATAAATCGGACTAGGGAATGCCGTGACTTTATCTGATAATTCCGTAATTTTTGCCGTACCTTGTTTCTTCACTTCGTCAATTCTCAACACACTGTGCATTGGAATATAGGTGTGTTTTACATCTGCAAATTCAGTTTTTAATTTTTCGTGACTTGGGTCTAATACCAGTGTTGTGTGAGTATCCCAGACAAAATCACCAATCTCCACAAAACCAAACATACTGCCCTGACTGACTTCTCGTACATAAACTTCATAACGCTCGCCATTACTCACAAACTGTACCCGAAATAAAGGATTTTTGGTTGTCATGTTACTCACTTTTAGCTATTAAAACGGGCCTGAATTCTAACCACAACTGAGGCAATCGCCAAGTGAAATTCACCCCCTATACACAAAAGCATTGAGGTCCTTAAGAACAAATCGACAAGTCTAGTGAGTCAGCTCCATTATTCAGGTTTCAGAGGACCTAAAATGGCTTGAGTTGCCAACATAAGCTCATCTGTATCACCGGCTAGGATTCCATTAACTGCAAAGCCTTGCACATAACTACATAACTGCAAACCGGTAGATTCAATGTTGATGTCTTGTCTAATCTCGCCAAGTTTTTGGGCTTTTTCTAAGCAACCGATAAAATCAATCTGTAGACGATCAAGATAATGCCTACCAATATCTCGAATTTTAAGATCATCAAAGCCTAATTCAGTAATAATGTTAATCAGCAAGCAACCTCGACCTTTAACCAAGTCTATGTATTCTGTGAAAAAACCTTGAATAGAGAGCATGCCTTGATTGTGTTCTAAGTGTGAAAAGGCTTTAGATAAATGTTGTTCTTGATAATGGGCAAGCACAATGTATAAAAACTGCTGTTTAGAGCCAAATTCAATATAAAATCCACGACGGTTGAAATCGGTTCTGGCAATAATTTCATCCATTGCTGCACCATGATAACCGTGCTCCAAGAACACAGAAATTGCTTGTTCAAGCACTTCTTCTACATTGTATAAGGCCTTGCGAGGCATATTAATTTGCTCAAATAATAAAGAACATGTGTTCTTCATAGAGTAGCGGAGAATTTGTCGCTGTCAAGGTATCTTCCCACGGGCAGCAATAACCGATGTTGTAGCACGGGCTTCAGCCCGTGACAAATCAGTAAACACAACCTCTCGCGGGGCTAAAGCACCCGCCTACAGGTAGATTTATTCCATAAATTTAAAAGGTGCACGCACCCGTAGCACGGGCTTTAGCCCGTGACAAATCAGTAAACACAATCTCTCGCGGGGCTAAAGCACCCGCCTATAGGTAGACTTATTCCATGAATTTAAAAGGTTCAGGAACCCGTAGCACGGGCTTTAGCCCGTGACAAATCAGCAAAAATAATCTCTCGCGGGGCTAAAGCACCCGCCTACAGATGGGTTTATTTTATGGATTTAAAAGGTTCAGGAATCCGTAGCACGGGCTTTAGCCCGTGACAAATCAGCAAACACAATCTCTCGCGGGGTTAAAGCACCCGCCTACAGGTTGGTTTATTTTATGGATTTAAAAGGTTCACGCACCCGTAGCACGGGCTTTAGCCCGTGAAAGGTGTGAGGTATTTAGCAGGCAAAACCGCCTGCCAAGCAAACTAAATTATAGAATCGAACTTAAGAGAAAAACTGCTTGTTGATGAACTGCCAGGTCTCTTTAAAATCTTCCGTGGGACGACGTTTGAAATCGCTACGAATAAATAAATTAATGCGGCCGTCGGTATAACAGATCAGCATATTTGCAATTACACCTTCATCCGCAGGTAAAGATTTACCTTCACGGAGCTTACGCTCTCGCAAAACCTGCTTAATTTGTGTTTCGAGGCGCTCAAAAATTTGGGCAATTCTACCCCGTAACCGATCCTGTTCACCCATCAATGCATCGCCGTTCAAAATTCGGGTAATACCGGGATTTTTTTCGGAGAAACCTAAAATCAAATGAATAATAAGTTGGATACGCACCGCGCTATCTTTTTCTTCATTAATAATTTTATTGATGCGTGAAAAAAGGGTTTCTTCGATAAATTCAATTAAACCTTCAAACATGCGTGCTTTACTGGGAAAGTGACGGTATAAAGCAGCCTCTGAAACGCCCACTTCTGTTGCCAATTTAGCCGTAGTGATACGCTGTCCAGGATTGCTTTCTAGCATGCTTGCCAGACACTGCAAAATTTGCGCTCTGCGGTTTGGACGTTTAATCGCGGGCATTGACATGTCTCCCTGTCTGTAGGACTAGATTATTATTTTTAGAGTTATTGTGTTGCATGTTTATTTTTATATCTTTCGGATACTAATTGCATCAAATTAAAAGCAAGTTGTCTTTTATCGGCAACTTCTAGAGATTTTTCACCCTCTTTCCAAAAAACAGTCAAAGCATTTTGCTCGCTGTTGAATCCAATGTCGCTATTTGAAACATCATTGGCGGCGATCATATCAAGTTGCTTACGCTGTAATTTATCTTTTGCATAACGACTGACGTCTTGAGTTTCGGCGGCGAAGCCGACAGTGAACACTGACCGTTGTTGTTTTGCGACATCTGCAAGAATATCAGGGTTTTTAGTAAAAGTAAGGGTTAACTCTTGATTGTTCTTCTTGATTTTTTGATTTACCGCTTCCAAAGGACGATAGTCAGCAACGGCTGCACAACCAATGAAAATATCCGCGCTGTCTATATTTTCCATCACGGCATCATGCATTTGGAGCGCGCTTTCAACCTTAACCAGATTAGCCTGATTGGGTGCTGCTATATTCACTGGGCCGCTAACCAAAGTAACTTCTGCCCCCATCGCAATAGCTGCATTTGCTAGCGCGTAGCCCATTTTTCCCGAACTATGATTGCTAATGTAACGAACGGGATCTATTGCTTCTCGTGTGGGTCCTGCGGTAATCACTATTTTTTTACCGGCTAAATATTGCAGCGGCTTAGGTTGGGTGATGATATCCGCTAGGTCTTGGGGTTCGGGCATACGTCCTTGACCCACGTCTCCACAAGCTTGTTCACCTGAGTCTGGTGGAATAATAGTGACGCCACGCTTGGCTAAAATAGCAAGGTTTGCCTGTGTTGCCTCTGCTTTCCACATTTGTTGATTCATGGCTGGAGAAATAAATACTTCTGCGCTGCTGGCCAAGCATAAAGTGGATAACAAATCGTCGGCCATGCCATGGGCAAGTTTCGCGATGAAGTTTGCTGTGGCTGGAGCGATAAGAATGGTATCTGCCCATTTTGCTAATTCAATATGCCCCATAGCTGCTTCTGCAGCGGAATCCAATAAATCGTTAGAAACTGGATTGCCGGAAACCGCCTGCAATGCTAAAGGGCTAACAAAATGTTCCGCTGAAGCGGTAAGAACGGCTCGAACCTCAGTATTTTTTGCGGTTAGCTTGCGTACTAAATCGGGAGTTTTATAGGCGGCAATGCCACCCGTAACTCCGAGTAAAACCTTATTTTTTTGAATGGCCATGTGTTTACATATTCACTGAAAATCTGTGCAGCATTTTACCTAATATACAAGTTAGACAAAACACTTAGGTACTTGATATGACTTAATATTGGCCTGATCAGCGATCATTTGCTAGGTTTAATTGGTGGTATACGACTAATTGTTAGTAATTTTAACCCTAATTCAGGCACGGACGCATGAAACTATCAGAATGGCCAAAAACGGAGCGGCCTAGAGAAAAGCTCCTATCTATGGGCAGCGAAGCCCTATCAGACGCAGAACTCCTCGCTATATTTTTAAGAACGGGAGTACAGGGATCAAGTGCAGTAGATTTGGCCCGAGAACTGTTAACTCAATTTGGTTCTTTACGCAGTTTATTAAACGCCAGTAAAAGCCAATTCTGTTTGGGAAAGGGCTTAGGCGAAGTTAAATATGTGCAACTTCAAGCAACCCTGGAAATGTCAAAACGTTATTTTGCCCAGTCACTCACTCGAAAACACACATTCGATAGTGCCAACCGCACTAAACAATATCTACTTAGTCAATTAAGAGATGAGCCTAACGAGGTTTTTGCGGTGCTCATGCTCGATAGTCAACATCGTCTTATTGCCTTTAAAAAACTGTTCTTTGGGACGATTAACGCCGCCAGTGTTTACCCTCGGGTGATTGTGCAACAAGCCTTGGAGTTCAATGCTGCGGCCATCATTTTAAGTCACAACCACCCCTCGGGCATCGCCGAGCCAAGTCAAGCCGACCAACATATTACCCAGCGTATCCAACACGCTTTGGAGTTAATTGATGTCACCGTACTAGACCATATTATTGTCGGTGACGGTGATTGCGTGTCTTTTGCTGAGCGAGGATTAGTGTAGATACCTGGATCAGTGAAGTCAGTAAAAAGGGTATCAAAGTGACAGTCTTGGTAAATGATCTGCGTCAAATGGAAGGTTGCATTATGGAGGCTGTTTACGGCGCTTTATGCATGATAGTGGTGGTAATGAAATAGATATTGAAAACTTTCATGTAGGCATACAAAATACCGAAAATATAAAGCCTTTAAACCCTGTAACTCATCTAACTTACGCTGGCATAAATACCAGCCTACAGGTGTGTGGTGGGGGCTTTAGCCCCTGTAATCCATCTAGTTTACGCTGGCATAAATACCAGCCTACAGGGGGTAGCAGGGGCTTTAGCCCCTGTATAAGTCGTGTTATTTAGACTGCCAATGCTTGAGAATAGATTGGGTGTCGCTAAGTAATGCGAAATTGATGGCCATGGCGCGGAGACTAGCATCGTGAAGTGCGGTTTCGTATGCTGCGCAACCATCACTTACCACAATGGCTTGATAATCAAGGTGAAAGGCATCTCGCACACTGGACTCCACGCAGCATTCAGTGGTGACACCGCAGAACACTATTGTGTCTAGTTGCTTTTGCTGTAACAGATCATCCAGTTGTGTCTTAAAAAAGGCGCTATAACGGGTTTTATAGATAACGGAATCGCCTTCTTGTGGTACTGCACCGTAAAAATCCATACCTGAGGTTTTGGCTCGACAAATTGCGCTTTCAGCTTTGGCATCTCTACCTTGTCTAGTCATCCACTCTTGCCATGCTGGAGAATCGTCTTGTTCAGTGGTTTTTAAGCCAACAAAGATAACGGCAACACCATGCTGCCTAGCAGTTGCCACTAACTTTTTGATATTTTCAATCGCCGGCTGCACCACGTCCATATCTAAGCCAAACTGCCCCAACAACCCTGTTGGGCTGGCAAAGTCGTTCTGCACATCAATAACGCACAACGCACTCCGAGTGGACTTTATCCAATCTGGCTGGAGTTCTGTTAAATCAACATTAGCCATAATGGGCTCTTACTGCGGGTAAAATTTCCTTACCAAATTTATGCAGCCCTTTTTCATAGTCATCAAAAATAACCATAACACCGTCCATTTCTGTGTTATCAATCATCTCAATAAGTTGTTTTTTCACTGACTCTGCGGTACCGATTATTTCTCGACTCATAAATGCACCTTGCGCACGGATAACCATGGCATTGTCTTTTAGTGCTGGGTCAATGCCGTAAGAACGCATCATGCCTTCAATTGCTCCTAAATCTTTACCTTCACGGTAATAATCTGCTTTGGCTTGGGCTTCTTCTTCCGTATCTTCAATGATAAGGGTGGCCATACAGAAGCACTTTACTGGTGTATCTAGTTCTTCGGCAATCTTGCGAGCCATTCGTGTGATTTTTAAGGTTTCTTCATCATCTTTACCACCAACAAAACAAGCATCGGTGTTTTTCACCGAAAAGCGTAAGCCGCGCTCAGATTGACCTGCACAAACAGTGAAGGGTTTATTCTGGGGTTTAGGTTGTGACACGCAGTCTTCAAATTTAAAGTATTTACCTTCATAGTCTACGTGGTCTTCTTGCCAGAGCTTGTGGAGTAAATCACTCCATTCTTGGGCATAAACATAACGCTCGTCGTGGTCGATATCATCTCGCCATGCGCCCATTTGGTTAAGCTCATCTCGGAACGAACCGGAAACAATATTTAAGCCTGCACGACCACCTGAAATTTGGTCTAAGGTGCTCATCATTTTAGCCACCGCCCCTGGATTCATCATTAGGGTGTGCACTGTTGCGATAATCTTGGCGTGGCTGGTGGCTTCTGCCAATCCCGCCATCATAGTAATCGACTCTAAAGAAGTGCCCCAATGTTCGGTTTTACCGCCATAACCACGCCATTTTGCCATGGACATGATGAAATCCATTTTGTAACTGTCTGCAATGACCGCCGCGGTTTTGTTTTGCTGATACGAAGCGTCCAATGTCGGAGTATTTTCTGAAACTATCCACCCGCCATTTGCGATGGGTAAAAATACGCCAAATTCTTTACTGCTGGTCGTCATAATAAAAGCTCCTGAGAACAACTACTTACTAGCTACTTTAGCAGCAAGCATATTATTAATAGATGGGTCTGATGGGGTTGGTTCGGAAACTTTTTGTTCCTTTAGTCTAGGGGGACGCATAAATGCAATTCCAACTAATACCAACATGGGGAGAATCCCGATTAATACGAAGGGGGGAACAAAAGTCCCAGATATATCGCGCATACGACCACTAAGTATAGGTGCTGCCGATGCGACGGTTGCACCAATATTCATTAATGAAAACAATGGTAAATAAGGCCCAGTACCAAAATATCTTACTAATAAAACGGTGCAAGATAAGAAGGTTAATCCAAAACCAAAACCTATGGCAAAGGCGAAAAAACCTAAAATAATTAAAGATTGTCCAAAACTTAAGGCAAACATGCCGCCGGCTAATAATAGTAGTGCAATCTGCAACATTACTTTCGGATCAAAGAATTCACCGATAAAGCCACCAACTACACGAGATATGGCATTACAAAAAGCCTCTGCAGATAATAATGTGCTGGCTAAGGCGAAGGTAATTCCAACCTCAGTCATATGTGCAACTGAAAAGCTATTTACGGTTATTCCCACAAATAGCACTGTGGAATAAGCAATCATTAACAAAATATATTGTGGCGTACGAATCGCTTGTTTAAAAGTCCAGGTTTGTTCGGTTTCATACACTCTTTGTTTTTCGGTATCTACCAGCTCTTGTTTGGGAGGCGTTCTTAAGCGGTTGGCATCAGTGAACAATAGCGATAGCAGCATTAACCCTACGGAGACTACAATAGCAGCTAGCATCACTAACCAGTGTAAACGCCAGTTACCTAACAAATTGGTCGCCATCCAAACCACAATAGGCCCAACAACACCCCCTAAACCACCTACGGTATAATAGAAACCGAAAGCTGTAGAACGTCGTTTGAAAAAGTGGGTAATGATATAAGTGCCGGGTACTGAACCCACAAAAGTATAGCCAGTACCAGTAAGGATACATCCAAGAAAGTAAGTTATCGGTGCCGTAGTCAAGTACAACACAACAAAACCGATTGCCAATAGTATTAGGCCAATTATCAGGGTTGTAGCAACTCCCCAGCGTCTAACTGTTATGGTTGGTAAGTACCCACTTAATCCGCATGCTACACCTAACAATGTGAAGCCAAGGCCTGCAGTGGTCCAATCCCAACCTAACTCCGTTACCATCGCGGGCAGGATAACGCCCAGCGAAGTGAAGGTTGCGGCAGTGACAACAAAAAAGCTTAAACTGAAGGTGCACAAAACAAACCATGCTTGTTTATCAGCGCTTAACTTACCCATAATGATCCTCAAGGTATGCAGACTGAATAAAATAATTTTTCAACTGCATACAGATGTTTCTATTTAAAAAGCGTAATTGACCGTTGCTCGCCATTCACGTCCCTTACCAGGTAATACTGCAACATCACCGTACAAATCCTGTAGCGATGTAAAGTAGGTTTCGTCTAATACATTATCGATATTTAACATTAACGACCAATTACCATAATGGGCGAACAAAGACCCCTGTAGCGTCCAATAGCTTGGATATTTCACTGAGTCTTCTACCAGCCCTGAGGTTTCGGATACATAACGAACCCCCCATGTTGAGCCAATGCTATCAAACACGCCAGCTTCACTGGCATAAATCGCATAAATACTGGTTACAGCGTCAGGTATACGAGTGTCTTCTAATTCACCAAGGTAGTAATCGCTGCCTGTGGCAGAATACATGCTATTGGCAAAGCTCAACGCAGCTACTGATATGCCATAGTTATCAATATCGTTTAAACCGATATCTCTTGGGTTAACGATGTAGTAACCGGCAAACCCATCGATGTATTTGGTTTTTTGTTTATTACTGGTAATGCTAAAACTCCAGTTTTCACTGGCAAGAATACGCAGTTCTAATTCAGCACCTTCACTTCTGGTGCGGCTAACAGTGCTTCCGCCAACGTTGCTCAACTCTGTTCTTTCTTGCCTATAACCCGAAATAGAGCCGGTTAAAACACCGTCAAATAGCTCAAGTTTTATTCCACCTTCAAGCAACTCACCTTCGGACAACCATTCACCATTGGCAATTAAATCGGGAGACACATCACCGGCTTGGCTAAATTCGATGGCTGACGATTCGGCGTAGCTCACGTATGGTCTAAAGCCCGATTCTAAATCTAGTAATAACATTGCGCTGAAGGTAAATTCACCATCAGTATCTTCAGCGTAGGTTTCCGTAGCATAGGAATAAATTGGATCGCCGTTTTCTGTGGATTCCACATCGTAGTAGTCATAACGACCACTGAGCGACAGGTTCCAAATATCCATTGCTGTTAAATCTACCATGGCAAATGCTGAGTGATAACTCCACTTCGATTGAGTATCTAAATCCCAAAAGAAGTCAGAATTAAATGGAGAGCCTATGGTGTCATTTGGCATTGCACCAACGGAGATATCTCTGCGGTTGATAGCAATTTGTCCACCGTTATACGATTCTTTCCGGCGAGCATCGTAATAACGACTACTCATCCCCACATTATATAAACCTTGCAGCGCATCACTACTGTTACCAAAAGCACTAATATAGGAAACGCGGAACTCGGCTGTTTTGGCTAAATAATCAGCAGGAAAACCATAACTTACAAAGCGTTGGTTATCGAGGTAATCAACAAATAGTTGGAGTTTTAACTGACTATCGTCCTCATAGGTTTTAATCAGGTCAACGAATCCCGTCAAAGTAGCGGTATCTGAAAAGTCGCTATCACTTGTATACACATCATGGCGCGACAGTTGAGTGCTAGCAATATTAGTGTCCAATGCCGCTACGTTTGGATCTGCGTATAAATAATAGTCAGGATATGAAGTTAGCTTTGCAAAATAGGTTGGATCTTGCGCTGAGAGTTCAGCCCATTCCATTTGTCCATTGCCGTTGCTATCGACTAGGTCGGTATCGTGGCCAGTAATATAAGTGCCATCGTCAATTAATTCTTGGGTGACTCGATTCCACCCTGGCGTTTGCACATAACCTTCAGCATTGTACGCCATCACCCCAGCAACCAATTTCCAGTCATTGGCTAACTCAAAGTCTGCGGTAACTTGAAGCATTTGATGTTCCGGCTCTATGCCATTGTAATAGCTGCCAGAATCTTCCACTTCAACATAGGTATAAATGCCACCTTCAGCTTTGCCAATATTAACGGGTAATCCGAATTGAAAACTGAGGTTCTTTTTGTCGTATGAACCTAGTGTTACTTGCATTTCACCGACGGTTTCAGGCAAGTAACCACCACCCTGGCTCAATCTGGCGGTTTTTGGCTCAAGGTTTAGTAGTCCGCCAATTTTACCTGGGCCAAAGTTGGCCGTAGGTGGACCACGAAGGATATCTACTCTGGATGTTGAACCAATTGGAGTTTGATAGGTACCGCGATTTTCTATGCGCTTAAAACCATGAAAATAGGTTTCTGCTAGGGTTCCCCTTACGTTTAAGGCACCTTCTACACCATAAAATGACGCTGTAAATGTACCAGGAGCGACAGCGGTAAGATCATCGACAGTGGTTACGCCAAAAGCGGTTAAGGTTTCATCGCTAACAAAGGTTGCTGATCGAGGAGTGTCTAACAAGGATTTTTCAAAACCAAATAGCAATCCACTTGGTTGATTTTCAAGGAAACCGGCAATATCTCGTTGAGCGACGATTGAAACGACTTCGATAGATTCAGAACTAGTCTGGTTTGTATTAATTGACGTTAACTCTTCTGCCATTAACTCTGTGCTAGCAACTTGCAGCACAACCACAGCTAACAACACTGAAGTAAAGAGCTTATCCAATTTAAACATAGTGTGAACCCTTCTAAATATTTTCGTTTTACCTGCTGGGTATTACACTAACAACCTAGGTGTTATTACTTTTGTAATTATCCGTCTAAGTACTTGACGACTTATGTCACTCGAGACTTTATCCTTTTTGCTTGGTAAGTTTGACTACCTGATTTTGGTTGTACCCAAATCAGTAAAATTTCCATTTTGGGATAGTTGCAAGCATTCCCTAATTACCATTTATTACTTGAATCACGCCGAAGTCTACAGCAACTAACAATATAAAATTGTTTTGTCTTTGATTAGATTTACGAATTCATTAAAAAACAGGTGTTTTTATAATTGTATCTCGCAGACCAATTCTTCTACATAATTAGGGTGAACAAACCCTAAAACAACCCATGCCTCGTTAGTTTCTATTGCAGGGAAGCCTATATAAAAATACAACCTAAATAAATCAAGATGATTCAGCGCCTGACCAATAGTATCAAAATGTGGTCGAAGGGGTTTTTAATATGTCGTAATTTTTGTTTCTAAGAATACTCAACCATCATATCTGGGTAATCGAAACTCTCATGGGTAACTTTGCGATATTTAACGGCAATTATACACTGCATGGAGGTAGCTGGGGGTGTTCAATTCATCAATTTCACAAATAGTAACCAATTCACCAGGTTTAGGCCGTTTAATAAACCTTTGCAATAATCCCTAAATAAATAATCGCTATTCGCATCGAAAGTTTAGCCTCTAGAGCTTTTGTTGTGATTACAATGGCTATGAATATTTATATCCGAAGCACGATTACACCTCCAGATTTTGCGCGGTTAACGTTGATGGGAGCGACATCTAGGTACTCTCTAAAATTTACATGGATCTCTTAATGATGGGAGATGATAAACCCCAATAAAGGTAAAAGCCGTGATTATCTTACCCAGTTAAGGGAAAAATGGAGCCGGTATGAGAGTAAATATAAGATCTTTTTCACACAAAAACCTTGATCGCAGATGGTATATGCTGTATAAAATGCGCCCTCTTGTCACTACCGCTATGCGTTTAGTGTTGATTTATTGCTTTTCTTTAATATAGCGAAGCTAATTGTTAAAAGTTGTTTTGGAGACAAATACGATGTCCAGAGTATGTCAAGTAACTGGTAAGCGCCCAGCGGTAGGAAACAACCGCTCTCACGCGAAAAACGCGACCCGTCGTCGCTTTTTGCCAAATCTTCAAACCCACCGTTTTTGGGTTGAAAGTGAAAACCGTTTCGTTAAATTACGCCTAACGCCAAAAGGCATGCGTATCATCGATAAAAAAGGTATTGATTCAGTTCTTACTGATATCCGTGCCCGTGGCGAGAAAATTTAAGGAGCCCGACCATGCGTGATAAAATTAAATTAGTTTCTTCAGCTGGTACTGGTTACTACTACACCACTGATAAAAATAAACGTAACATGCCTGGCAAAATGGAGATCAAAAAGTTTGATCCTAAAATTCGCCAACACGTTATGTTCAAGGAAGCCAAAATCAAGTAAACCTGCTTGTTTTTGTCTCCCGAAAAACCCGGTATTTGCCGGGTTTTTTGCGTTATTCAACTATTTATTCAATAACCTTTTGAATAATCGCTATAATTCATGCTTTATTGATATTTCCTACTTCCCGAGTCCAAATTAAAAATGCGATTATCACGAAAAGCTTGGAATAATGTCATTATCATCAGCATGGTGTTAATGATTTTTTTGTTCAACTCCACTAATAATATTCTCACCGGTGGGGATGATGGTGAACTACAAGCCAGTATGCTTCCAAGCGGCTCTAGATTGATGACCTTGCAAATGCCCTTAGTTACCATGGAGCGTATTGGGCAAGGATGGCGAGCTAGACCATCTGAAAAGATAACTGAAGCTCAAATGTTAGCTGTTGCGAAAAATTGGGAAGTGGCAAAAATGACCCCCTCAAACAGTGACCTTCCCGAGCAAATGCCAAAAATAGCCATTGCTTGGTTGGCTGGTGAAAATAGTGGTCGTGTATTCCAGCTTTACGAAGACGGTGACCATACCTTGGTTTTACACCAACAACAGCTATTCGAAATTCGTGATATGCCAATAGAAACGTTGTTATTAGAGAACTATTAATGCCTGAATTACCAGAAGTTGAAGTAAGCCGCCTAGGTATCTCGCCGCACATGATTGGCAAAACCATTAGTGAAGTTGTTGTGCGTCATAAACAACTGCGCTGGCCCATACCCGATGAAGTTCATCTTACCCATGGATTAGTTGTTGAAAATATTCGGCGGCGCGCCAAGTATCTGTTAATTGATACGCTGGCAGGCAGCATCATTTTGCATTTGGGTATGTCAGGCCGGTTACGTGTTGTTCCTATTAATACGCCATTGCAAAAGCATGATCATGTGGATATTCAGCTAACTAATGGCATGTGTTTACGCCTTAATGATGCTCGCCGATTTGGTGCTTGTTTATGGTTAGATAAAAATGACGAGTCCCATACATTATTTCGTAACCTAGGTCCTGAACCGTTAACAGATGATTTTGACGCCCAGCGACTTGTGGATATGTCGCGGGGAAAACAGGTACCGGTAAAGAGCTTTATTATGGACAACAAGGTTGTTGTTGGAGTGGGTAATATTTACGCCAATGAATCCTTATTTTTGGCTGGAATTGATCCTCGTCGTCAGGCGGGAAAAGTAAGCAAAAAGCGTTATCTAGCCTTAACCCCTATTATAAAAGAAGTGTTAGCCAAGGCCATCGAACAAGGGGGAACCACATTAAAGGATTTTGCCCAAGCCGACGGAAGCCCAGGATACTTTGCCCAAGAATTACGGGTATATGGGCGGGCTAAACAGCCCTGTGTGAGTTGTGAAACACCCGTCAAATCGGTGGTGATTGGACAACGTAACACCTTCTATTGCCCCAGCTGCCAGCGTTAATTCCCCCAACCGTAACTCTGTGCGGGGCTAAAGCACCCGCCTACAGTCAAGGCTCAGCGCTTGTAGCATGGCCTTCAGGCCATGGAGAGTTTGTTATCTTTGCGCGGACTAAAGCACCCGCCCACAGGCAAGGCTCAGCGCTTGTAGCATGGCCTTTAGGCCATGTAGAGATTGTTATCTTTGCGCGGGCCTAAGGCACCCACCCATAGGCAAGGTACCGCTCTTGTGGCATGGCCTTCAGGCCATGGATAGGTTGTTTCTTTGCGCGGCCTAAAGCACCCGCCTACAGGTAAGGCTCATCTCGTGTAGCATGGGCTTCAGCCCATGGAGAGTTTGTTTATCTTTGCGCGGCCTAAAGCACCCGCTTACAGGCAAGGCTTAGCGCTTGTAGCATGGCCTTCAGGCCATGGATAGGTTGCAATCTTTGCGCGGGCTAAAGCACCCGCCTAGAATTTATTGTGCATGGGTATGGAATTTTGCTGATAAGGCTCTTTGTACTACAGGGTGACAAAAACCATCCACTTTACCGCGATGTTTAGCCACTTCTTTGACTAAAGTTGATGAGATAAACGAATTTTCTTCGGCTGGGGTTAAAAACACACTTTCTAATTTCGGATTTAAGCGTCTATTCATATTCGCTAATTGGAATTCATATTCAAAATCTGAAACCGCTCGCAACCCTCGAATTAAGATAGATGTATCTAAACTATCTGCAAAATCGGCAAGCAACCCAGTAAAGCCTATAACATTCACGTTATCTAAATGGGCGGTAACCTGTTTTATCAAGTTAACTCGTTCTTCTAGTGTAAAAAGAGGTTCTTTACTTGGATTTGCAGCAATAGCCACTGTCACCGTTGTGAACATCCGGGCTGCTCTTTCAATTAGGTCAGCGTGGCCATTAGTGATAGGATCGAATGTGCCTGGATAAATGGCTTTTGTGTTCATATTAACAACTCAATGAAGTTCAATAATTAAAACACACAGCTTATAATAGACCTAAGCATAAATCCAAGGGTGAATAGCCCTAACTCATCATCAGAGTTTATGATGAGTATTCATCAACTAACAGAATATACGGGTGTTTTTGCATTTTTGTGTTTTGTAGGTACTTAACTGGCGTTAAGGTAACTGTAATTATGGAGCGTTTTTTAGTGCCTAAGTGCATTCAGTTTTGTTTGTTGTTTTTCGCTTTTTCTGGTCAAAGTTTCGCATCCCCTTGGATTGGCACTACCGACCCTCAACTTCACTATGATGTGCAAATTCTTAACGAGTTTGGCTACTTAAATAGTGTGACTACAACTTTCCCTATGCCGTGGAAAGGCATCTCTGAGCAGTTATCACAGCTTGATACCACGACTATGCACCCCGCCGCCGCAACAGCCGCTAAACGCTTAAAACATTATTTAACACTACAAAAACATAAAGATACTTTTTCTTCAGTCACAGCATATGGCGCTACTGATCGTACTCGATACGCCAGTTTTGATGGTCAGCAAGGAGAAAAGGGACGACTCAATATCAATACTGAGACCCGTGTAGGAAGATTAGCCGGTAAACTATCGGTTAATTTTGAACCTAATGGTGAACAAAACTTAGATCAAAGCTATTTGGCTTACCAACTAGGTGACTGGAATCTGCGTTTAGGCTCTATCGACCAATGGTGGGGGCCATCCCACGGTAACAGTTTAATACTGTCAAATAATGCGCGCCCAATACCTACATTGGCGTTATCCCGTTCCCGCACAAACCAATCCGACTCTAAGTGGTTGTCGTTTTTGGGCCCTTGGTATGTTACCGCTCAGGTAGGGCAGTTAGAAGATAGTCGTGATGTACCCGATGCAAAAATATGGGCGAGTCGTTTTACTGCCCGTCCTATTCCAGGGCTAGAAGTGGGTCTATCTTGGTTAGCTGTCTGGGGAGGTGATGGACAACCAGATCGGATGAACGACTTTTTCAGAGTCCTTAGTTTTCAAAAACGTTGTGCAAATGGTGCCGATGAATGTGACCCCTCAATGGAAACCCACATCGGTAGTCATTTGGCAGGTATCGATGGCAAATACACATTTCGTTTGATGGATCACCCCGTAAGTATTTATGGTCAATATGTGGATGAAGGTGAGTCCAGCGAGTTTAACGTCAGCAATCAAGCGCGCAGTTTTGGTATATCTAGTTATCTGTGGGATGCCAAAGTCTATTTAGAAAATAGTGATACAAACGTGTCTTGTGATGACGCTATTGTAGATGTAACCCACTGCTATTATGAAAGTGGTACCTATTCCTCTGGTTATCGTTATTACACCCGAGAGTTAGGGGAGGATCGCCATACCGATGCACGCATGACCTCGTTAGGAATTTTGAAACACTTTGCCGATGGTGATGTTTTTGAAGCCGCCATTCGTTATATTAAAATTGATGACGGCAGTGAAGATCAAGAGTTGCTAGGGCTAACCGAAGAAATTACCCAGTTAAGTGGATATTACCAAACTGTGTGGGGACATTGGCAGGTTAAACTAGGGGCGGTTATTGACGCTAGTAAAGTGAATCAGCAAGGGACCGAAAATGATTTTACGGTTTTTTCTGAAATAAAATACAGCCTGTAACTATAAAAAATAGAATGACTGAGAGTCTCCAATGACTAGACGAAAAATTTCCTGCTTTATGATTGTTTGTAATGAAGCTGACAGAATCGACGCAAGTTTAGCACCCCTAGCGGGTTGGGTTGACCAACTCATCGTACTCGATTCGGGCAGCACTGACGGAACCCTTGAGCTTGCCAAGAAATACACTGACTCGGTTTATCAAACGGATTGGCCTGGGTTTGGCGCTCAACGCAACCGAGCGCTAACGTATTGTGAGCATGATTGGGTGCTGAATATTGATGCCGATGAGGTGATTACTGAAGAACTCAAACAAGAAATTGATGCTGTGCTAAGTGAGCCTAATCTAGACGCTACTTTTATCAAATTTCCTTGGCATACCTTTCTATTCGGCAAAACTCTTAAACACGGCCGTTATGCTTCGCCACAAGGTAAGCTCTTTCTAAAAGAGGGGGCAAATTTTAAACACCGCAGTGTTCATGAGTCCTTAGAGATGCCCGTTGAAAATGTGCGAATATTGAAATCTCCATTACTGCATTATAGTTGGCGAGATTATTACCATGTTCAGGAAAAACATCTGAAATATGCAGTATTAGGGGCAGGGGATAAAGCTAAGAAAAACAAAAAGTCCTCATTGAGCTTTGCGGTATTGCGCTTCTTTGTGGATTTTTTACAGCAATATATCTTTCGATTGGGCTTTTTAGATGGCAAACGTGGTTTTTTGATGGCCATTATTCTTGGCCAATATGGGTTTCACAAATACGCCGCATTGTGGGCTATCAATCAAGAATCCGATTCAGTCAAAGAAGATAATTAACAATGTCTCATACACCCATTAGTGTTTTTATTATTACCCTCAACGAAGAAAAATATCTGAAACAGGTGCTGGAAAACCTAAGTCACTTTGATGAAATTATTCTGGTTGATTCGGGCAGTACGGATAAAACCGTTGAGTTAGCTAAACAATATGGCGCAACTGTTTATCATCAAGATTGGTTAGGGTTTGCTAAGCAAAAGTCCTATGCCATGTCTTTATGTAAAAACGATTGGGTGTTAAATGTTGATGGTGATGAGATTTTAAGTTCTGATTATGTCGCTGCAATTCAGTTAGCCGTGGATAAGCAAAAAGCGGATGCTTATCGATTGTATTTTGAGGACATTTTTTGGCAACTCCCCATGTCAGTTAATTCGAAAAAGCGCTCTATTGTTAGGCTCTACAATAAAAATAAGGTGCAATTTCCAACCGACCGCTTAGTGCATGAAAACGTCAAAGTTAGTAAAACTGCGGTCCAACAGAGCATGCCGGGTTTAGTCACTCATTACGGTTATCAAAGTACCGAAGTGTTAATGGAAAAGCAGAACAAATATTCTTCTTTAAAAGCCCAAGAAAAGTTTAATAAAGGGAAAAAGCCTTCTTGGTTGAAGTTGTTTATGGTTTTCCCTGTGATGTTTGTGAAAGCGTATTTTATTGAACGCATGTTTCTTTCCGGTCGCAGAGGGCTAGTCCACGCCTATATTTCGGCAATGTATGGGTTCTTAAAAGAAGCTAAATTACACGAACTGCATTTTGTCGAAAAGAACAGAAGTAATAAATAGTTAAGAGTCGAAGGGCTTAATGGTTTTTATAGCCATCGATTAACAATGACCAGTTTTTATGCTCAAAATGGTAGTTAGCCATTTTATTTGATTCTTTATTTAACGACCTTAATAGTCTATCCAAGTTATTTTGTTTCCAAGACTCTCCGTCTTTTTCAGCGCATTTATCAAAATCAATCAACCACACTTTTCCTGCGTCATCGAGCATGATGTTATGAATATTCAAATCGTGATGATAAATTTGTTGCTGGTGGAATAGGGCGATGGTGTTACCAATATCACGCCATTCTTGTTCGGATAACGGCCGCGTTTGTAAAACATGATGAATATCTTGGGCGTTAGGGATTTTGAGGGTAATTAAATCCCCGTGGTAATAAAGCCCTTTTTTGACAACACGATAGGCCACAGGTGTGGGAGCGGGTAAACCCATCCCCTTCATTTTTTCTAATAAAAGATACTCTTGAAAGGCGCGGGTAGAGGGTAAACCCAAATATAAATATTGGTCGTTAAGTATCTTGCCTATCAAACCACCTCGGCGATAATGCCTGAGCACCAACTTATGTTGTTCGCTTTGAATAAAGTGGGTGGTGCCTCGTCCAGCGGCAGAACCAATAACACTATTATTTTGTTGCCAGAATGTGGGCGAGAAATGTTCTGACTGACAATGGGGTAAAAACACTGGGTTAAAACCGATTATTTCCCCTTTTTTGATAGTTTGCTGCATATCTGCCATATAAATTCTGATTCGCCCTTGTGTAATGGTATGAATTGTAATGAAATTGCACACATATTACAGCAGCAATCGAATCTACTATTGTGAATGTCCAAAAACTCTGTCTATTGCGCCTATCCGCGATTGGTGATGTATGCCATGCGGTAGCTATGGTTGACCGTATTATTAAACATGCTCCCGATATCCAAATTACTTGGATCATTGGCAAGGTGGAATACTTGTTATTGAAAGGTATGCCGAATGTCCGTTTCATTATTTTTGATAAAAAACTGGGCAAAGAAGCCTATGTTAAATTAAAGGCGGATTTAAACGGGGAAAGCTTTGATGCCTTGTTCTTGATGCAAGTCGCTTTTAGAGCGAATTGGGCAGCGAGACTCATTAATGCTAAAACCAAGATCGGCTTTGATTGGGCGCGCAGTAAAGAGCTACATTGGTTGTTTGCTAATCAACGCATAGCCCCACAACAGCATGCCCATGTGTTAGAAGGGTTTATGGGTTTTGCCGATAGCATTAATGTACCTGCAACGAACGAATTAAGTTGGAACATTCCAATTAGCGATGACGAGCAAGCTTTGGCTCAAGATCTACTCGCAGAACTAAATTCTTATGTGGTGATCAGCCCGGCTGCTAGCAAGGCGGAAAGAAATTGGTTACCAGAGCGTTATGGGGCTATCGCTGACTATCTAATAGAAAAAGGTTTCCAAGTTGTGTTGTGTGGTGGGCCTGCTGATTTAGATAAAAACTTAGGTCAGCAAATTGAATCCCATTGCCAGCATAAAGTGACTAACTTAATTGGTAAAACGTCACTGAAACAAATGCTTGGAGTATTAAAATACGCGAGCTTGGTTGTTGCCCCTGATACTGGGCCAGCCCATATGGCAACTACTGTGGGAACCGACGTAATTGGCTTGTATGCACATAGCAACCCTCGCCGAACGGGCCCATATTCGAGTTTACAATATGTGGCGTCTGTATATGACGAGGTTATCTTGCAGCAAACGGGGAAAACCTGGCAGCAACTACCTTGGGGAACTCGTGCAAAAGGTCAAGATTTGATGAAACTCATTGAAGTAGACATGGTAGTCGCGCAAATTGACAAGTTATTGTCCGTTCAAGGTTGAGGAAGAGTAATTAAATCTATGGTTTTTTGCAGCGCGCCCTTATTTCCTTCGATCACATCATAACCTTTCTGGCCGGCGCTAATACGAGCCTCGTCGTCGGCTAACCAATGACTAACTGTGCTGACTATATCTTGGCTATTATTCACTGCAAATAGATTACCACTGGCTTTCAGTGCGTTATATATAACAGGGTTGTTGTGAGTACTGCTTCCCATCATGGTCGGAATCGCTGCAACGGCAGCTTCTAGGGGGTTGTGTCCGCCTCTTTCTGCTATGCTTCCGCCGATGAAGGCGAAGTCTGCATAGTGGTATAAATCCGTTAATACCCCCATTTGGTCGACTAAAACAATATCCGTATGGGGCTCTGTAATACTCGCTGAGGAAGTGTTTGTTTGTGATGTTCTAGCAATATTTAACCCCGATACTTTTAGTAGCTCATAGACTTTATCAAAACGCTGGGGATGGCGAGGAACTATCATTAACAATAGTTCAGGATACTGACTAATAAGTGATTTGGCTGCGTCGAGTACAATCTGCTCTTCTGGATCGTGGGTGCTGCCAGCAATGAGGATTTTTCTGTTTTCACCCTTAAACTTACTCACTAAGGGCTCGGCGACACCGCTAACCGTATTTTCTAGTTCAAATTTAATATTACCTGTCATTGTCAATTTATCTTCAACAATACCCAAGTTGAGATAATTTTGATAATCCCTTTGTGATTGCGCGCAAACATGCTTGATGGATTGCAACATTGGTTCAATTAAAAGAGATAGTTTTTGATAGCCACGAGCGGACCGGTCGGTCATTCTGCCGTTGACTAAGGTAACAGGGATGTGTTTTTTAGCGCACTGCCGTATCATATTCGGCCATAACTCAACTTCCACTACCAATACCTGTTTAGGGCGGACTCTATTTAAAAGTCGATTCATCATCCATCCCAAGTCATAAGGTAAATAGAGGTGCTGAACTTTTTCACCTAACAGGTTTGCTACGTTGGCCGCACCCGTTGGAGTGGTAGTAGTGACAGTTACACTTAAGCTCGGGTTCGTCATTATTAAAGTATTAATTAATCGGGCCGCTACTGTTACTTCACCCACGGAAACACAGTGTATTAAAATATCGCTTTGGCTTATTTTTTCAGGGTAAATAGAAAAGCGATTTAAACGATGTAAATTAAAATCTTTTTTACCTAAACCAAATTTAACTAACCAATGTATAAATAAGACGGGCAAAGCGCAGGACAATGCTAAAGAGTAGAGCCAGCGGCTAATTTTTTGCTTAGTAGATTGTGGCGTCAGAGATTGAGTCATGCTGGTAAATATTATACTCTAGTAGAATATGTTGAGAAAATGTCGTTATTTTACTATTTGTTGTTGCTGTTTAGTCGAAAAGACTAAAAAAGTAGTTAAAACTAATATTAACCTAAAAAAGCATGCGCAAGTTCTAAAAACATAAACTAATCTTAATTTCTCAGGAGGAATCCTGTTTTTAGAGGAAAGGTGAAAGGATTGTTAAGTAGACTAGCTAACGTCACTTTTATTTTAATGACAATGTTAGCAACAGCAGCTTTTGCAGAGGATAGGACAGTCAGTGTCATTGTTAACATTGATGTAAAGACCGAACAACTAACTCCCGCTCAATTGCGCAAAATATTTTCGATGAGACAAACAGTTTGGCCTGATGGTCAGGCTATTTCTGTGTTTGTGTTAAAAACCGAAAATCCAGTTCACCAAGCACTTTGTAAAAATGTACTTAAAATGTTCCCTTATCAAATCGAAAGGCTTTGGAATAAGCTAGCTTACTCCGGGTTAGGGGATAAACCTATTGAGTTAGATAGTGCGGAAGAAATGCTCAAAAAAATTAGCTCGACTCCTGGCGCTATAGGCTATTTGCTGGATGTAACTAGTGCTGAAAACGTTAAAAAAATACGAGTGATGGAGAATAGCAAATGAAAATATCGGTAAATTTGCTAGTTCTACTGGGATTAACCCTTTTTGTTTTTTCGTTTAATGCGAGTAGCTCAGACAACTTTAATTGGCGAGGATTTGTTGCCCAGGGTGTGATTCAAGCTGAACATTCCAATTACATTGATGATGAAGGCGACGTTACCTTAAAGCTAACGGAAGTGGGGCTAAACGGGTCATACACATTTGAAAACTCAAACTTTAGAGTGGCTGGACAAGTTGTATATTTGAACGGTGGCAACCGTTATCCAGAAGGTTTCCGAGTCGATTATCTATTTTTTGATTGGCGAGCCATCACTAATTTAGATTGGCAGGTTAATGTGCATTTAGGTCGCGTTAAAAACTATCATTGGTTATATTCGTCCACACGAGATGTTCCCCATACAAGACCTACTATCATTCTGCCGCAATCTATCTATTTTGACGCTTTTCGGGATGTTGCTCTAGGTGTTGATGGTGTGGCAGTGGTTGCCAACACAAGTAATTCTTGGGGGGATTGGGAATTCAATTGGAGTTATGGAAATTCACCCATAAGTGAAGAACAAACTAAAAATTTAATTGCACCTACTTCTATGGGGAATATAGAACAAGAATACGTGCACCAAGGAAACTTGGTTTGGCATGATCAAGTTTTGAAGTTGAGTGCAGGTTTGCTGGACTCTAAATTTGAATATGTCAGTGGTGCCCAAGACTTCTTCATTGATGGTAAAGCCCAAGTCCAACGAATCATACTGCAAGGAACCTATGAGACACAAAACTGGTTATTAGCGTTTGAATTGTTTAGAGAGCGAAATATATATAATAATCTTATTTTTGATGGATTTATCAATAACACGCAATCTGAAGGTGGTTATGTTCAAGGGCGCTATTTAATTAATAAAGACTTAGCATTAACAACTAGGTTAGACATTTTTGATTTGGATAGAAAAGACCGCAATGGAGAAGCTCGCTCAGCGCAATCAGGCGGTCAGATCCCTGCATATTTTGGCTATCAAGATCAATTTACCCTTGGGGTAAGTTGGACATTTGCAGAAGATTGGCAGCTACAAGCTGAGTTTCATCGGGTTAAAGGTACCGGTCGTCTAGCACCTGTTTTTATGCCTAATATAATGCAAAATGACCGCAAATATTGGAATATTTGGGGTGTACAATTCGCCCACTGGTTCTAATATGAAACCGTTTCTTAGCCTAACAAACAAAATGCTACTTTTATTGCTAATTTTTCTATTAGCTTTAGGTATTTCAATGTCTTACCTGTGGTTGCAGAAAACCAATCAAGACTTTTTAATCAAACAACAAGAAATAAAGCATCAAAATCAAAGCCAATACTTGTTATTGAATAAAATGTTTCGTAACCGCATTGAGTCTTGGGTCGAGATGTTGATTCAATTGCATCAGAACGAAACTCAACCAGTTCAGGCATTAGGTAAAACCTTATCATCCCGATTCGAATTTTTGCAATTAAACATGCAAGTAGAGAAAGGTTGGCTTTTTGACAGTCAAAAAAACTTAATTTATTCCTCTGAGCCAGACATACCAGAACATATTAAAGAAAACACCGATTCTGTTTTCGCCAGCCAATACTCTAAAGAAAGTACCTTTTGTGTTCCCCATTGTTCTCAAGTTCTATCTATTCCCTTACTTCAACGAGATGGAAGTTTGGCGGTGATAACCCTGAGTTTAAGTTTGATGGATACTTTGGCATTTCTTAATCAGTCGACTGATGCCACCCTTGCCCTTGTTTATGTTCCTGGACAAAGTGAGGCTAAAAATGCGCAGGATTTTCAAATTAGAGGCCCATTGGCAAAGAAACACTTTGATCTATTTGAGCCATTGATCGACGCATTTCCTCAGGAATTATCCATTAACAAACTGCTTGTGGAAGGTTCGCCACTCACCCTCAACAATCATCACTATTTTGTAGTAGTAATCCCAATGTCGACTATGAATGCCGATGATGACTATATTTTGGCTGCTTATGATATTACGCCAATGATGGTGGCTCACCGTGCCTATAAACAAACCATAATAATTACTGCATCCATCGTTTTTGTTTTAGCCATGTTGCTATTTTATTTACTGAGTAACAGTGTGCGTAAGCGCTTAGTTGATTTTACCGAACGTCTGCCGTTGCTAGCATTACGGGAGTATCAACAATTTAAACAAAAAAGCCGAGTTGATGAACATTATCTTGAAGATGAGCTTGATACCCTAAATGAATCCGCTAATAAATTAGCCGAGCGACTCGAGCAACTTGATGAAGAAGTGTTCACTAAAACCAATGAACTCGAAAAAATGGCTATGTATGATCAATTAACAAATTTACCAAACCGAAATATGTTGGTCATTAAAACCAAAGAAGCTTTAGCAAAATTAGTCGAGAGCGAAAAGTTTGTGGTTTTAATGATGTTCGACTTAGATGACTTTAAAAAAGTAAATGATAGTTACGGGCATACAATTGGCGATGAATTGTTAAGGGAGGCGGCAAGCCGTTTTCAAAGTGTGCTCGATGATGATGGTATTGTTTGCCGTCTTGGTGGAGACGAATTCGCCATTTTATTGAGAAACGTAGAAGATATTACAAGCGCGATTAAGGTTGCCGAGAAATTACTCGACCGGTTTAGGGCTCCCATTAATGTGGCCCAGTTGCGCTTTTACGTGTCGACCAGTGTCGGTTTTGCCCACACATCTTCAGCTGAAACCAATGTAAATGAGCTGATTCGTTGTGCTGACATTGCGATGTACCATGCTAAAAATGATGGTGGAAATTGCGTCAAATTGTATATTGAATCTATGTCAAAAAATGCTATCGATAAAGTTGCCTTAGAGGATGAGGCTAGAACTGCCTTAATTAACGACAATTTTAGTTTTTCTTTGCAACCGCAAATAGAATTAAAAACCGGACGACTAATGGGGTTCGAGGCGTTGTTGCGATGGAATCACCCCGACCGAGGACCGGTTTCACCGGGTTACTTTATTCCTATTTTGGAAAATACCGAGTTTATGCTCACGCTAGGGTATTGGTGCATTGAAAATGCGTTTGACCTACTCCAAGAATTTAGGCAAAACGGTTACCCTGAACTCAAAATAGCCATTAATTTAGCTGGTATTCAATTTCTTGACCCAGATCTGGTTCCTTATTTGGAAGAAAAGATTAAAAGTACTGGCCTCAAACCTAGCTTAATTGAATTGGAATTGACCGAAAGAACATTGGTTGCTGACATTCAACGTACTACCGACATTATGCAAACCCTAATTGATAAAGGCTTCTTAATATCTATTGATGACTTCGGTACGGGGTATTCATCGTTAAGTTACTTAAAAACAATGCCCGCCAATTTCATTAAAATAGATCGCGCATTTATTGATGGTATGCTTACCAATGATTCAGATAGACAAATTGTTTCTTCTACGGTTTCCATGGTGCAAAACTTAAAAATGAAAGTGATTGCTGAAGGAATTGAGGAGCAGTTGCAAATAGATTTACTTAAACAGTTTGATTGCAATATGGCCCAGGGTTTTTATATTGCTAAACCTATTCCTGAAGATTTACTGTTTGAGGAGTTACAAAAATACTGTAGAGATGGAATCTGGCAATATGGCGAATCTGAATAGTCCTTGTTTGGAATTCAATGGTATTTCTTTGCACAATCTGTTTCTATCCCCCCCCCCCCTTTATTCCCTATGTAATTAAAACCTTACACTTGGGTATGGCCTATAATTAGTGCCAAAGCAGTAGCGAACCGTATTACCTAAGTAAAATTTCTTTTAATATAGCGCCATCTAATTCATTGGGGGCAATATGAGCCAATCATTCTATCAACATCTAAGTCAGCAAATCGAACAAGTTAAACAAGATGGTTTGTACAAATCCGAACGTGTTATCACCTCAGCTCAGAAGGCTGATATTGTCGTGCAAAGTGGTAAACATGTACTTAATTTTTGTGCAAATAATTATCTTGGCTTGGCTAATCATGAGTCTTTAATTGACGCAGCTAAAGTGGGTTTAGATGAACATGGTTTTGGCATGGCCTCAGTGCGTTTTATTTGTGGAACTCAAGATATTCATAAGCAATTAGAACAGAAAATCAGTGACTTTTTGGGAATGCAAGACACCATCTTGTACCCATCGTGTTTTGATGCCAATGGTGGTTTGTTTGAGACCATTATGGGGCCAGAAGACGCGATTATTTCAGATGCGTTAAACCATGCCAGTATTATTGATGGTGTGCGCTTGTGTAAAGCTAAACGCTATCGCTATGCAAACAACGACATGCAAGCGTTGGAAGCGCAATTGGTTCAAGCCGATAAAGATGGTGCTCGTTTCAAACTCATAGCCACCGATGGCGTATTTTCCATGGATGGTGTGATTGCTGATTTACACAGTATTTGTGATTTAGCTGATAAATACGATGCAATGGTGATGGTCGATGATTGTCATGCTACAGGTTTTGTCGGTGAAAATGGACGAGGCAGCCATGAATACAACGATGTTATGGGACGCGTAGACATTATTACCGGAACCCTTGGAAAAGCCCTTGGCGGCGCTTCAGGTGGCTACACATCAGGTAAAAAAGAAGTGGTTGATTGGTTACGTCAACGCTCGCGTCCTTACCTTTTCTCTAATTCTGTTGCGCCTCCCATCGTGGCTGCATCACTCAAAGTATTTTCGATGCTTGAACAGGGTCATGAGTTACGTCAGCAACTTAATCGAAATGCGAAACATTTTCGAAATCGTATGGAAAGTGCTGGATTCACCTTGTCAGGTAAAGATCATGCAATCATTCCTGTGATGTTAGGAGATGCTAAGTTAGCCAGTGAGATGGCTGATAAAATGTTAGAACGTGGCATATATGTGGTTGGTTTTTCATTTCCTGTTGTGCCAAAAGGACAAGCTAGAATTCGTACTCAAATGTCTGCAGCTCATACTATTGAACAAGTTGATAGAGCAATTGATGCCTTCATCGATGTAGGCCGAGAATTAAAGGTGATCCAATGAAGTCATTAGCGAAACTATATCCTGAAAAAGGGATTTGGATGAACGATGCGCCGGTACCAGAGGTCGGGCATAATGATCTTTTAATTAAAATCACTAAAACTGCAATTTGCGGTACAGACATGCATATTTATCAATGGGACGAGTGGTCACAAAATACTATTCCTGTGCCTATGATTGTTGGTCATGAATATGTCGGTGTCGTTGTTGAAATGGGGCAAGAAGTCAGAGGTTTTGAACCTGGCGACCGAGTCTCTGGTGAAGGCCATATAACTTGCGGCCATTGTCGAAACTGTCGCGCGGGTAGACGCCACCTTTGTCGTAATACTGAGGGTGTCGGTGTAAACCGACCTGGCGCTTTTGCTGAATACCTAGTGATCCCAGCTTTTAACGCATTCAAGATTCCCGACAACATTAGTGATGAATTAGCGTCTATCTTTGACCCGTTTGGCAACGCCGTTCACACGGCTTTGTCCTTTGATTTAGTGGGTGAAGACGTGCTGATTACTGGGGCCGGTCCCATTGGTATTATGGCTGCTGCTGTGGCAAAACATGTGGGAGCCCGACATGTAGTTATAACCGACATCAATGACTACCGTTTAGATTTAGCGAATAAGATGGGGGCAACACGCACCGTTAATGTAGCAAAACAAAGTTTAGAGGATGTGATGCAAGAGTTAGGCATGTCTGAAGGCTTTGATGTTGGTCTAGAAATGTCCGGAGTGCCTTCAGCCTTAAGAGATATGCTGGCTAAAATGAATAATGGTGGTAAAGTTGCCATGCTAGGAATTCCACCTAAAGATGTGGCGATTGATTGGAACCAGGTGATTTTTAAAGGTCTAATCATAAAAGGTGTTTATGGCCGAGAAATGTTTGAAACTTGGTATAAGATGGCAAGTCTATTACAGTCTGGCTTGAATTTAGATCCTATTATAACCCATCAATTTGATATCGATGACTTCCAGCAAGGCTTTGATGCCATGGAGTCAGGAAAATCTGGTAAAGTGATTTTAAACTGGTAAGCATTAACTAAAACTTAGTCAATAAGGGGGCGATTTGGAGCAGTTCGAACATATTTCCGTGGAGCAAACTCAAGAGCTTTTAACAGACAATAAAGCACGATTAGTGGATATTCGTGACGAGCAATCATTTGCTGCTGGTCATGTAGAAGGCGCAGTGCATTTAACCAATGGCAGTTTGCAGCAGTTTATGTCAGAAACTGAATTTGAAACCCCCGTAATCGTTTGCTGTTATCACGGTATTAGCAGTCAGCAAGCGGCACAATTTTTAATTCATCAGGGTTTTGAACAAGTGTATAGCATGGATGGTGGTTTTGAAGCTTGGAGAGGCAGCATGCCTTTCGTAACTGGGGATGTAGACTAAAGTTTTGAGCAAATCACTTGAACTAGTTAGCTTCGGCCATGAAAGCCCTGCATTGTTGTTGGTTACCTATTTAATTAGTCAGAATATTCCAGCTAGCTATGCTTATGCAGAAGGTGATCTTAATCACCAAGTTCTACTTGATGACCCCTCATTTCTTCAAGAAGCTGCGTTTATCGTTAAAGAGTTTGTTGATAATCCAACAGACCCTAAGTATCAAAAACGTGCTTGGGAAACAGAACAGCAAATTTTTCGAGAGCGACGACAGGCAGCTAAACCGAAGCTGAGTTGGAGTATGTTTAAGCAAACGCCATTTATGTGGTTAATAATGGCTATTTGTATACTGGTTTATCTAGGCTCAATTGCTGGTGGTTTT
Organism: Aliiglaciecola sp.; assembly: GCF_039982535.1. Taxonomy (NCBI): domain Bacteria; kingdom Pseudomonadati; phylum Pseudomonadota; class Gammaproteobacteria; order Alteromonadales; family Alteromonadaceae; genus Aliiglaciecola; species Aliiglaciecola sp. The sequence goes on along the minus strand of NZ_JBDWYG010000075.1, from coordinate 174,688 downwards.
ATATGGGTAAGGGAAAACATGATGTTGTTACCCTGGTCTTTATTGGTTGAGACTGGACAATGGTGGCGCACAATTACCCCAGCATTTATTCACTTCGATGAAATGCACATTATATTTAATTTGCTTTGGTGGTGGCTTGCTGGCAAAGGCATTGAGCAGAAATTCGGCTCTAGTACTTTACTTTTAATTTTCTTAGTCACCGCAATAGTTCCCAATATTGGCCAACTGTTAATGTCAGGCCCTGATTTTGGTGGTTTGTCTGGTGTTGTCTACGGAATTATCGGTTTTGTCTGGTGGTGCGGTTGGCTAAGACCTCAGTGGGGGCTCACGCTTCCCAACTACATTATTGGCTTTTCGCTCATTTGGCTGGTACTGGGGTATGTTGATCTGTTGTGGGTCTCGGTGGCAAATACTGCTCACACCCTAGGGTTAGTCTGTGGCTGTGCCATTGCTTGGTGTTATGTATTTTTTACTCAAAAGCCCCAAAACAAACACCCAAGGGAATAACTTTCCGAAATATAAGAGCTAGCCGCCTTGCACAATAAACTTAGTAATGATGATGTCTTTTATCATCGGCTTACCTGTCTCTTTTTCCATCAGCTCTCTGAGCTGCTCTAGGCTAGTTCTGCGGAAGTCTTCTCTACCAGTAAGAGACTTAACCTTATCTTTAGGTTGTCTGCCAAGTATATCAATGACTGTCGCGCGTAACAGTGGCGAATGGTGTTCAATGGCTTCAATATAATCTGCGTCTTCCAACATCAACTCTATGGTGGTGCGAACGAACCCTAAATTAGTCGCATTTGAACCTAAGAAATTGGTGACAATATCCGGCTCTAACCCGTAATAAGCGAAATTTGACTGAGCTTGGGCAGCACCGATAAATTGACTTGAAGTAATCGCTAGAATGCACGCAAAAAACACAGATTTCATATTGTTGTCTCGAGTTTTATATTTACCGAATTAATTGGCGACAGATGCAGCCAACTCAGATAACGTTAGTTTACCAAGTGTAGAGAATTAATCTAACGCAATTGTTCGTTGCAAAGTGAATATTATAATCTTTACACTGCGATACTAGATCTTCTCAACCTAATATCTTCAGTATGGTAGCAGCTATTGGTATGATAGCGTCATATTTTCATGGACTTAGCGCAATTTTGATTCAACAAACACACTTTCCCGTTTCAATTCCTGCAAATTGGAAGTCTGCAGAGGATTTGTCTGTGGCAGATCCTTATTTGAAAAACTGGCTTTTGGATACAGGATCGCTTACCGAACGATTGCAGTCACATTGTGCAGATTTTAGGGTTGAATTAGTCGGCCAGAGACAGATGTCGCCTGACGACGAGGAACTGACCCAACTAACTTTAAATAGCCCCCACGCAGATGATATGCAATGGCAAGTTAGAGAAGTGGTTTTGTATGGTAGTGGTCAGCCATGGGTATTTGCTCGTTCGGTTTTGCCGCAACAGTTGTGTGAAATGGATCTAGCGGAATTAGGTAACAAACCTTTGGGCAAAATTATTTTTAATGATAATCGGTTTGTTCGTAGTCCCTTTCAATTATTAAAATTGCCTAATACTCTGCACTTCGCCAATTTCATAAATACAACTGATCAACAACCTTTGTGGGGGCGTCGCTCGGTTTTTGATTTTCAACAGTTGCAACTGATGGTTGCTGAAATATTTCTTCCGGAATGTCCGGCCTATTCCAAGCAGAGTTTGATATGACAAAAAGTAAGCTTAACGCCTTTGTTAGGTTAGCTCGAATGGATAAACCCATCGGCAGTTATTTGTTGTTATGGCCTACCTTATGGGCGCTATTAATTGCGGGGCAGGGCAATCCGCCCATCGAGATCGTGATAGTGTTCGTGGCCGGTGTATTTGCCATGCGCAGCGCAGGGTGCGTAATCAATGATTACGCAGACCGACATGTGGATGGCAAAGTTGAGCGCACTAAATCACGACCGTTAGTCAGTGGTGAGGTGACCGAGAAAGAAGCATTATTATTTTTTTCCGCTTTAGTTTTTATTTCGTTTTTATTGGTATTGACCCTCAATTATCAAACCATACTGTTGTCTTTCGGTGCTTTGGCGCTAGCAACGATTTATCCTTTTATGAAGCGTTTTACTAACTTACCTCAAGTGGTGTTAGGAGCTGCATTTAGTTGGGCTATTCCCATGGCCTTCATGGCCGTCAATGAACAAATTCACTGGGTCGGCTGGGTGCTTTTCGTTATTAATGTGATTTGGACAGTGGGTTATGACACTGAATATGCCATGGTAGATCGCGATGATGATTTACAAATTGGTATCAAGTCTACAGCTGTATTGTTTGCTCAAGCTGACAAATTAGCCATCGGTATTACGCAGCTAATCACTTTGCTATTACTTAGCTTTGTCGCCTATTTTTTAAATATGACGTGGCCGGTGTATTTATCGCTGTTGGCCATGGGCGGACTTTTTATTTATCAGCAATATTTAATAAAAGATCGTGTTAGAGCCAATTGCTTTCAAGCATTTCTAAACAATCACTATGCTGGAATGATTGTCGCAATTGGTATGCTTTGCCACTATTGGCTATAGCTGCTGACTAAATAAACCTTTAGTTATCGTCAGTTGATGGCGTCGGGTTTTCTAGCTTGTCCAGTCGAGCTTCTAAGGCTTCAAGTTTTTCCCGAGTGCGGATCAGAACTTGGCTTTGCACATCAAATTCTTCTCTGCTAACGAATTCAAGTCGACTCAATTGTGATTGAAGAACTTGTTTTACTTTCGCTTCAGCACCCTCAGCCATGGTTTTCACACCGGGGGGAATAGAGTCTGTAATTTGCTTTGCAATATCTTCCAGCTTTTTCGGGTCCAACATGGGTAGAGTCTCCGTCTAAAAGCATAATTGTATCAGAGCTATGTTGAAGTTGCTGCATTTGTAGTAAAACTCCTGATTCGAGGCAACGGAGCTAGCAATTCCATCGTTAATTTTTTACAATTCCCGGCCATTTTTTAAAGATGCATTCATGAAACTCAACGACGGTCAAAATCAAGCAGTTAAATTTATCTCTGGCCCGTGCTTAGTGCTCGCAGGCGCTGGTAGCGGTAAAACTCGAGTGATTACCAATAAAATTGCTTACTTGGTTCAAGAGTGTGGTATTCCTGCCCGTCAAATAGCAGCGGTTACTTTTACCAACAAAGCAGCTAGAGAAATGAAAGAGCGAGTTTCTCAAACCATGGGTAAAAAAGACGCTCGCGGCCTTAAGGTTTCTACCTTCCACACCATGGGGCTGAATATCATCAAGTCTGAGTTTCGTAGCTTAGGTATTAAACCCGGCTTTTCTCTATTCGATGATAAAGACACCATGGCGCTCTTAAAAGACTTAACAGAAGACACCATTGATGGTGATAAAGAGCAGTTAAGTCTGTTGCAGTCGTGTATTTCTAATTGGAAAAATGACTTAATCATGCCAGAGCAACTGCAAAAACGAGCTTTGTCGCCGGGAGAGGTTGAGTTTGCGAAAGTTTACCATGAGTATCAGACCCACCTTAAAGCCTACAATGCACTGGATTTTGATGATTTGATATTGATGCCAACCTTGTTGTTACAAAACAATCAAGAGGTACGGCAAAAATGGCAAAACAAAATCAAATACCTATTAGTCGATGAATACCAAGATACCAATACCAGTCAGTATGAGTTGGTGAGACTGTTAGTCGGCGAGCGTGCTCGATTTACAGTTGTGGGTGATGATGATCAGTCTATTTATTCCTGGCGTGGCGCTAGGCCACAAAACCTGGCACTTTTACAACAAGATTTTCCTAGCCTAAAGCTGGTAAAACTCGAGCAAAATTATCGTTCCTCAGAGCGAATTCTGCATACTGCTAATATCCTTATTCAAAATAACCCCCATGTATTTGAAAAAAGACTGTTCTCAGAATTAGGCTACGGTGAGCCCCTCAAAGTGCTTATTGCTAAGAATGAAGAGCATGAGGCTGAACGTGTGGTGGCTGAATTACTTGCCCATAAGTTTATGAAAAACACCCAGTTCAAGGATTACGCGATTTTGTACCGGGGAAATCACCAGTCTCGCCTATTTGAAAAAATACTGATGAGTAACCGCATCCCTTATAAAATCAATGGGGGTATGTCATTTTTTGGGCGTACAGAAGTAAAAGATTTGATGGCTTACCTGCGATTATTGGTAAATCAAGATGATGATAACGCACTGCTTAGAGTTATCAATACTCCTACCCGTGGAATAGGTCGTGTTTCTTTAGAAAAACTAGGTAGTTTTGCTAATCAGTTGGGTTGTTCGATTTTTGAGGCTGCTTGCCACCCCCAATTACATAGTGTGTTGAGCGGAAAAGCTCTGCAAAGTATCGAGTCTTTTAGTCGGTGGATTGTCGAGGCCGCTGATAACGCAGTCCGTGGTGACGGTATTGCCGCTATTCGAGAGATGATTAAGGCCATGCAGTATGAAGAATGGCTATATGAATCTAGTACTAGCCCCAAAGCGGCTGAAATGGCAATGGCGAATATCAGTACCCTTTTTGGCTGGATAAGCGATATGCTCGAAGGAAATGAGTTGGATCCGCCGATGAGCTTATCTGAGGTAGTAAATCGACTAATTCTGCGGGATATGATGGAACGTAATGAGGATGCTGAGGAGTCAGATCAAGTACAGCTTATGACCTTACATGCATCCAAAGGACTAGAGTTCCCTTATGTCTTCATGGTTGGAATGGAAGAGGGTTTATTGCCCCATCAAAGTAGTATTGATGAAAATAATATTGAAGAGGAACGCCGACTTACTTATGTAGGTATTACCCGAGCACAGAAAGAACTGTTTTTTACTTTAAGTAAAGAGCGTCGTCAATTTGGCGAAGTAATTCAACCAGAGCCCAGTCGTTTTCTGTACGAGTTACCCCAAGACGATATTATTTGGGAGCATAAAAAGGTAAAAGATAGTCCAGAGGTTCGCCAGCAAAAGGGGAAAACTGGAATAGCGAATTTAAGAAATATTCTATCTAGTGGGAAATGAGTTCTGTTCTAATACAGTCGTCATATTGATTGGTGACTGTATAAAGTGCCCTTGGCCTAAGGTGCAACCAGCATCAACAAGCTTATTATACTGTTCTTCATTTTCTATACCCTCAGCAATCAATTTAAAAGACAGCTGACTGGAGATAGCTAATACTGAACGAATTAGATTGTAATTACGTTTTGAGCGAGTAATTGATTTGACGAACTTATTATCAATTTTAACGTAGTCAAATGGGTAGCTATATAAATAGCTTAACGACGCAAGGCCGCTTCCAAAGTTATCTAAAACCAATATTACCCCTGAACGTTTTAGCTTTTTAATCGCTGGAAGCATAAATTGTGATCTTAGGTTGAGCTCGTTTTCATCAAACTCAAATACTAAATTGGATGGATTAATGTTAGCTGCTTTTACTCTTTCGATTATCTGATTCACTAAACGGCTTTGCGATAAGTGATTGATTGATAAATTAATAGCGATTTTTCGGCTTGAATCGTTATCACCTAATTTTTTCCAATGCTGCAAAACTTTCACTGCTTGGTCTAACATAAAGTTATCGATTTCTACTGTGAGACCACTACCTTGTGCGACTTTCCAAAACTTTTCCCGCTTTATTTTTCCGATTGTGGGATGGATCCAGCGTACAAAAAACTCATGATATAAAACAGAGTTGGTTTGAAAGTTTACGATAGCTTGAATTTGAGAGTCGAAATTTTCTTCGTTCAGTGTTTTTCTGAATTCGTTCTCTAATTCTAATTCCTCTAATAACTTTTGACGCATGCTAGTGTCGAATAAAACGAAGCGCCCGCGACCCAGCGCCTTAGCTTGGTACATAGCCGCATCTGCATCACGGATCAGTTCGTCAGCTGACTCGTAGCCTTGCTCAATACTGGCGATACCAATACTGGCCCCAGAAAACATTTCTTTATTATCAAAGGTAAAGGGAATAGCGAGGGTCTGAATAATGCGATTAGCCACTTCCTCTACATCACTGAAATCGTCAAAACTATCTAATAGAATTACGAATTCGTCACCGCCTAACCTAGCCAGCAGGTCGTGAGCTCGTATACATTTAGAGATTCGTTTGGAAACTTCAATCAAGAATTGGTCACCAGTGTGGTGGCCTAAACTGTCATTTATTTGTTTAAATCTATCTAAATCTATAAATAAAACTGCAAATTGGTGTTCAGGGTATCGATTTTTATTAGCGACAGCTAACTCCAATCGACTATTAAACATGACTCTATTTGGGAGATCTGTGAGGGCATCGTGATGGGCATCATGAATAAGTTTTAACTCAATCTCTTTACGTTCTTCAATTTGTTTTTTTAAGTATAAATTGGTTTGGTGCAGCTCATCGGTCCTTTCTCGGACTTTACGACTCAGCTGTAAATTATATTTCTGAATAGCTTCAGCAGATTGTTTGCGTTCTATGGCAACAGCAATATGGTGGGAGACAAATTTTAATAACTCCAGATCCTTGAGAGTGTATTTTGAATCTTTACCATAGGTTTGAACCGCGATAACTCCGGAAATAACACCATCTACATACAGAGGAGACCCTATCCATGAGTTATTGTGTTTGATCATGTTATTTATGGTGGTTTGATCTAATTGCTCTTTAACCGTTAAATCATTAAAACGATCCGTATCGATTAATTCAGCTTTACCTGAACGCAATACGAACTCAGTGAGTCCATTACTGAGTGGCCTTGATTTGACAACGTCACTTAATTCATCGCTGTAATATGGAAATTCTAAGGAGTTACTTTTCTCGTTAATTATTGCTACATAACAGTTAGGTGCACTTAGTAATCGGGCTAGAATATCATGCAAACTAGCGTAGAAATCCGACATTTCCCCTTCCACAGAAGCGGCTATTTCTGATATTTCAAAAAGTGCTTGTTGTAAAGACTCCACTTTTTGACGTTCTAATATTTCGTCCTGAAGCTCATCGTTAATTTCACGAAGCTGTTTAGTTCTTTCGCGAATTGTTTGTTCAGTTAATTCCCTACTTTTGACCCTATCCAAGGCGTTCACAATATGTTGAGAAACAAATAACAGCAAATCTAACTCGTCTTCAACGTATCGAACTGCTTTATCGTAACTTTGCACGACCATAGCGCCAATCACTTTATTACCGCGCTTTAGTGGTACGCCAATGAGATCCACAGGGGTTTTGCCGATGGCTTTGAAGTTGCGTTTTTTAGATTCTGATTCGAAGTTTTCTTCGCTTAAGACTAAGTGCTGACCAGATTTGAGAATATAACCGGCGATACCACCTAGTAAATCTTTTGCAGGGATTTGTTTAATAACATTTTCATCGAATTGATCGACGAAGTAGGGGAATTCGACAAATTCGTCGTCTTTTTCATAAAGGGCTACGAAAAAGTTCTGGGCATTCATAAATTGCCCGATAATCTCATGAATTGCAGCGTACAGGCGTGATAATTCGCTGATAGAACCAGCTAATTCAGAGATGTCAAAAAGCGCTCTTTGAATATGTTCAGAGCGCTTATATTTCTCTGTTAACTGTTGTAGCTGCGGGATTATTTCCCTTAATTCTTCAACAGTTAATTGGCCTGTATCAAAGTCTTCAGTCAATATACTTAATCCGAAAATAGATTAATTACAAAGAACCATGCACTGGCGAAAGCCGCTAAAATTAGACACCTTCAATCATAAATTCTATTGCTGCTTTAATATCATCATCAGAGCAATCGCCACAGGTTCCTCTTGGAGGCATAGAGCCAATTCCGTTTAGTGCGTTATGCAAAACTTCATCGATTCCTTTTTCCAATCGTGGTGACCAATCGGCTGCATCGTGAAGCTTAGGAGCGTTTAATACACCTGATGCATGGCAAGCGAAACAAGCGGTATTATAAATGTCTTCACCAGAGCGAGGACCAGAAGCGGCAGCTGAGTCAGCTTTAGCACCAGCAACATGTACTGAACCAACAGGTTCGATGCGGGACTTGATATCTTCATCAGACATGTTTTGCGCTTGTACGGCAAACATCAAAAAACTTCCAACTAACACGCTCAACAACGCTTTTAATTTCACAATAATCTCCAACGATCTAAATTTAAATTCTAACGTTCACTAAAGAATAACAAATTATAGCGAGTTATTGATACTGAACAACAATTTACTTTGAAATTGCTATTTATCTTCACTCTAATTTGGCTAATCCACAGAGTTTAACTCTTTTTGGCGTCTTCTAACCAACAATAAGTGTTAATTTAGCCTTAAAAAATGACAAATTTTTCATATTTTTAGGTTTGTTAGTTTGTTTGACCCAAACCCTAATTAACATTTCGCCTAAGTTTACACGAAAAAACATCTAAAAATTTTAAGAAATAGTATAAATATGTATTGCACAACTTTAGTAAAGACCCATATTAATTGAGACAATTGGGTTTACTTTTGCCAATTCACCTAACAGTTAATTTCAGCATCTACATTCCGTGAGCATTTATCACGATAAAAAGGAGTAATGAATGTTAAGAATATTTCTATTTCTAGGCACCAATATAGCGATTATTGCATTGCTAAGTCTGACATTTAGCCTTTTGGGTTTTCAAGGGCTTCTAGCGGAAAATGGGGTTGATTTAGATTTAACCGCATTGATGATTTATTCAGGTGTTATAGGCTTTAGCGGTGCGTTCATTTCTTTGTTCCTATCAAAATTTATGGCTAAACGGTCTATGGGCGTGCACGTTATTGAACAACCAACGGACACAACACAGCGCTGGCTTGTTGATACTGTTCGTCGACAAGCTGAAATGGCCGGTATTGGTATGCCAGAGGTGGGTTTATTCAATAGTCAGTCGCCCAATGCCTTTGCTACCGGATGGAATCGCAACAATGCGTTAGTCGCGGTTAGCACAGGGTTGCTAGCCCACATGAATAAGAATGAAGTTGAAGCGGTTCTAGCTCACGAAGTAAGTCACGTAGCTAACGGTGATATGGTGACCATGACGTTAATTCAGGGAGTCGTAAATACTTTTGTGGTTTTCCTATCTCGGGTTATTGGACACATTGTTGACCGAGTTGTTTTCAAGGTTGAAAGAGGTCATGGACCGGCTTTCTGGATAGTCTCTATCATTGCTGAAATTATTCTTGGCTTTTTAGCTATGACCTTGGTTATGTGGTTTTCACGATATCGGGAGTTTAGAGCCGATGAAGGTGGCGCAAAACTCGCAGGTAAGGCAAACATGATTGCTGCTTTGGCAAAATTGAAGAGCTTTCAGGGTACTCCTGATATGCCTGATGAAATGGCTGCTTTTGCAATCAACGCAGGTAAAATACAAAAGTTATTTTCAAGCCACCCTCCATTGGAAAAGCGTATTGAAAACCTTAGAGCTGGCTAAACCAGCTCTGCTAGGTTTTTTAAAGCTTAATATATTTACTAAGCTTCAATAATAAACGAGCACTAGTTGTTTCAAAAATAATCTAAAAAGCAAAACTGGTTTGTACTCTGCCTTGGGCACTAGGTTGTCTATTTCTCGATTTTGCTAACATTCTCAAGTTATCTAAACGATTGATTAAATTATCAAATTGTTTATCACGAGCAGCTCTGTCTTTATTTTTTTGATTGATCCTTTGTTGCTGTATTTCACAGCGAGTGGATTCGCATATTGAATCGTGCAAGTTAACTAATTCATTTGTCATAACGTCCTCTCAATAATTTAACTGTGTTTTTATACAGTATACAATCGAATGAAATTTAGTCAATAAATCGCTCAATTAATTATCAATAAAGTTGCAGGCTTCTCTATGTTCTGTTGTTTAAAACCCGATCCGTATGCTCAGATTCTCGTTTAACTAATATAAAGGTGATTATCATTTTCGTCGGCAGTGACATAACCATGCCTACTGCTACACAGGCTGCACTAATAATGATTCCTTGTACTCCCATTTCGTCAATGGTCTGATTAAAAAGGTGTAAATAAATGCCAAGGGTGATTAAACATAGACCTGAAAACATCACCACTTTAAGTAAAGTCATGACCCTTGAGTTTGTCATGGAGGGGACTCCCTTATTCTAAAACCTTGTTTAGTATTTAATCAGTTAGTAGTTAAATCATATTGATCTGGGTCAGTGGAAACGTAAATATTCTGATTAGAATTAATCTTATTGTCTTTTGAGGTTTATTTTAACGGTGTTATTTAGTGCTCCATCACAAACAAATAATTAACAATGAGAACTTTAAAAAAGTGTGCTTCAAACAACAAAAAATCACTGTTTGTTGTTAATTATTAGTTAATAATCGCTTATTTATGGATGACTAAAAATTTAATTCCCCCACCTGATTCATAGACTATTAATCACCCCGAATATGATAAAGCTGAGCTAATTCAATAGTTTAGGTTTGTGTTGTTGAGTGTTTTAGTTGCGGTTTTTGTAAATTATTAGTTAATAACTTTGTCAGTTTTGATGATTATGAGTTGACGGTCTGATTTTCGTACTCTATTCTAATGAAAGCGCTTACATTTAGCTTGTTATTACAATAACTTTACAACTTTTGGGTGGCAAGAGCAGGAAGTGCGCAAGTAAAAGTGTGGTAATGAGTACAATCAAGTTAGTTTTTTGGGAGAAAACAACATGACTAAAATACGGTTTGCAAAAACCCATCTAGCAAAGAGTCTGTCGCTCGTTTTAGGAGCTTCGCTGTGCGCACCGCTTGCCGCGCAAGAGGTCGAAGATGTCGAGGTTATTCAAGTTACGGGATTACGTGGCAGTTTACAGGAAGCTGCTGCAATTAAACGTTCGTCTGCGGGGGTTGTTGATGCTATTTCCGCTGAAGATATAGGCAAATTTCCAGATACAAACCTCGCTGAGTCGTTACAACGAATAACCGGTGTTTCCATTAGTCGTTCTAATGGCGAAGGTTCTGAAGTGACGGTTCGGGGTTTCGGCGGCGGAAACAACATGATTACCTTAAATGGTAGAACCATGCCGGCAGCGATAACCTATGGTGCGGGCTCAGGGGCCGATGGCACAACTCAAAGTGGAAACACTCGGTCATTTGATTTTGCAAACTTAGCCTCAGAGAGTATTAGAGCTGTTGAAGTCTACAAAACAGGGAAGGCCAATATAGCCACCGGCGGCATTGGTGCAACTATTAATATTATTACTGGCAAGCCTCTCGATCAAAAGGGCTTTGTTGCAACCGTTGGTGCAAAAGCAGTGCATGACACTACTAATCGTACAGGCGACGATTTAACCCCAGAGCTTTCTGCGATTATGAGTTACGCCAATGACGAAAAGACTTTTGGAGTTAGTTTGTCTGCTGTTCACCAAGAACGCGACTCAGGTTATACCGGGGCAACGGTAAATAACTGGAATATTGACTATTGGGATGATATTGCTGATCCAGACAGAATGTGGAACAACGCTGACGCCAATTATATTAATGCGCCAGAACAAGGGCAGCTTTACGCTCGCCCAAATGATATCCGCTATGCTTTTTCTAATACTCAGAGAACTCGTGACAACATGCAATTAACCTTGCAGTTTGCACCCACCGATGATTTTAAAGCATCACTTGATTACACCTTCGCAGAAAATGAAATAGTAGAACAGCGAGGTGAAATAGGTAACTGGTTACAAATTGGAACTAATACGGGCACCGTTGAGTTTGATAACTCGGCAGTAAAAACACCTATCTACATAACCGAAAGTTATGCTGGCGGCGTTGACGAGGGTTACGAGCAACAATGGCGTGAACAGACTAATACACTAGACTCAGTGGGCGTAAACTTTGAATACAATGTGAATGATGATTTTAAAATCATGTTTGATGCTCACGATTCAACGATGCACAGTCGCGGCACAGGTCCTAGAGGTTCTGGTGAACTGGCGGTAGGTTTAGGGGCACCAATAGTCACTTCTAGAGAATGGTTCTGGGATGGCGATTTGCCCACTTATAGCAATGTATATGATGACAGTATCCGAGGCGCAAATAACAATGGCCAAGTGGATCCTGGTGATGTTGGTTCATCAATTGCTCGAATAAGAAACGCTAGTCAAAAGTCTAGCATTACTCAATACAAGCTGGATGCAACTTACTTCCTTGATAGCGGACATTTCGACTTTGGTGTTGAAGCGCGTGAAATGGAGTCTCGTTCATTTCAAACCGCAGGTAACAATATTGCCTTGGGTAACTGGGGGGTTGCTAATCCCGGAGAGTTCGGTGATTTGATTCAACCATTTGATTTGCCGGGCGAGTTCGATGACTTTTCGACCAACCCAGGTGGTTATGGTTTTATTGCTAATGCGCCTGATTTATATACGGCAGCTGAAACACTATACCCAGGTATTCCAAGTGGCGTTGAAGATGCGTTGTCATTTGATGATACGATCCAAGAAGATACCCTTGCTGCTTATGTGCAAGTCTCCTTGGAAGGTGAGATTGGCAAAATGCCATTTAGCATCTTAACCGGTATTCGTTATGAAACGACGGATGTGACTTCAACTTCACTCATTAGTCGTAACTATTTCCAATGGGAAGATAATAATGACGTGGTGGCTTACGTTGATGGTTCTGAAACAAGCTATGTTTCAGCAGATAGCGACTATGACTTTTTGCTACCCAGTCTGGATTTAAAACTGGAAATTCAAGATGATTTGATTGGACGCTTCTCGTATAGCAAAACTATCGCGCGCGCAGGATTTGGTAGCTTAGGTGTTTCAGCCTCAAACTTTGCGGGCGGTGGTGGTTCAACATTATTGGGAGCACAGCCTACAGCGGATGCATCAAATCCAGCGTTATTGCCTTTAGAGTCGTCTAACGTCGATTTATCCTTGGAATGGTACTACGATGAAACCAGTTATGTGTCAGCCGGCTTGTTTCAAAAAAATGTGGTTAACTTCCTAGGTAGTCGTCAAGTTGATCAACCACTATTGGGGATTCGAGACGTAACTGGAGGCCCTCGCGCCGAGGCGGCAGCCCAAGCGTTAGCTGATAGGGATATTGCGTTAGATGATACTTCCCTTTACGCGATGATGGTCTTACTCAGTCAACCCGAAGCTTTCCCTGGAGGCGCTGACGATTACACTGGTACGCCTGAACAAATTCAACAATTAGCAGAAACTGATGGTTGGGATTTGGTCGCCAATGAGGATGATCCTGAAGTTATTTTCCGTACCAACACTCCAGACAATAATCGCGCTGCAAAAATTTATGGTGCTGAATTTGCGGTACAACATTTCTTCGGTGATAGTGGTTTTGGTGTACAGGCAAATTATACGGTCGTGCGCGGTGATGTTGGGTTTGATAATGAAGCTGATCCCAATCAGTCGCAATTTGCTTTAGTTGGTTTGAGTGACACAGCTAACTTAGTGGCTATGTATGAGAAAGATGGCTTCCAAGCCCGTCTTGCTCTCAACTGGCGTGATAAATACCTGGCTGAGGTGAATAAAGGCAGTTCGAATAACCCACGTTATGTAGAGTCTTATACTCAACTTGATGTGAATGTTAGCTATGATATTAACGATCATTTCACGGTATTCTTTGAAGGTTTAAATATTACCGAAGAAGACATTCGTGAACATGCTCGAAACGAAACCCAATTATGGTACGCCACCGATTTAGGTGCTCGTTATCAAATGGGCGCTCGTTATAAGTTTTAATCATACCCAACCTTGGCAACAACACAGCAAGTGTTGTTGCCTTTATCTCTAGCCGCAAACTATTGCGGTTTTTAAGGATAATGGAATAGGATATGAAGATGCTGCAAACTGGTTTTTATATTTTATAGGCTTCGGTATGAATAATTTGATTTTTAGTTTGCTGATTCGAAATAGCAAATAAGTAAAAATTAATCGAGGGAAGATAATGGCTAAACATGTGCTTTTGAATAATGTGCATCACAAAGACACTAGGGTTCTTGCTCATTATGCTAAGGAATTTGCCGATGATGTTGCCAGCGTATTGGTTTTTCCACCGGAATTTGTCGAGTTACAAAAAGAGTATCCAATATTCTTTCAACTAGACCAACAAACGAAAAAATACCAGTGTGTTGTTATGCTTGGTTTGCAAAAAGATGAAAACCTTTTTCTAAGTAACACCACGCCCTCAGGTTGGGACGCGGATTACATACCAGCGATGATGGAACGTGGGCCCTTTCTTATCGGTTTTCAGCAACAAGATCCTCTTTCTGACCCCTCTCCGGTTATTCACATTGATATGCAACATCCCAAAGTGTCCAATGATAAAGGGCAACCCTTGTTTCTAGAACACGGTGGCAACAGTCCTTATTTGAACCATGTTGCAACGCGTTTACAGTCCATCCATGAAGGAATGGCTATTCAAGATAAGATGTTTACTGGCTTCACGTCTTGCGATTTGATTGAACCGGTTAACATTGAGTTTGATTTAAACAATGGCGAAAAGTGCAAACTAACTGGGAATTTCACCATTAATGAGGAGAAATTAGCTGCCCTATCAGCAGATCAACTATTTGAACTCAATCAATCTGGGGCTTTGCAGTTGGCATACGCAGTTGTGGCATCTGTCACTAATGTTAGAAAGTTGATTGAGCGCAAAAATGCCAAGCTTTCATAAGATATCTGGCTTCCATAAGCAGTGCCTTAATCGCCTAATAAGTCGAGCTTAGAATTCAGATGTTAAGTATCAGCAAACAAACTGAAGCTATTATCCATTGCCAGCCAGGTGAAATACCCAATGATATTCATCAGTATCAACATCCTGTGGTACTTAAAGGCTTGGTTAAACATTGGAAGCTGGTTGAGGTTGGCTTGCAATCTCCGCAAAAAAGCGTTGATTATTTAAAATCGTTCTACAATGGAAAGCCGGTATTTGCTTATTTCGGAGAGCCCGCAATAGATGGGAAGTATGCCTATAACGAAAATGCGACTGAACTAAATTATGAGTCTAAAAAAGCACGAGTAGATGAGGTTTTAGAACTAATAATTGAACACCTTTATGACCAACAACCACCTAGTTATTACATTGCCTCAAACGTTATTGATGCTAACTTTCCGGGGCTAGGTGATGAAAATAATTTGCATATTCCTGTCACCTCAAAATCATCCGCCACGGAATCACCGGTAGCCAGTATCTGGATTGGCAATAGATCCATTGCCCGATGTCATTATGATGCGTCCGACAATATTGCCTGCGTGGTTTCAGGAAAGCGCCGTTTTATCACTTTCCCACCGGATCAAATTGCTAATTTATATCCAGGACCCTTAGCGCCTACCCCTGGGGGACCTGTCATTACAATGGTCGACTTACACAATCCAGACTTCGAAAAATACCCAAAGGTTAAACATGCTTTAGCTGTGGGACAAGTGGCAGAGTTAGAGCCTGGCGATGGTATCTATATCCCTAGTATGTGGTGGCATCAAGTCGAAGCACTAAGTTCCTACAATATTTTAGTGAACTATTGGTGGAGTGATGCAGAAAAATATATGGGCGCAGCGATGAATGTGCTGTATCACGCAATGTTAAGTCTTCGCGATAAACCGGCACATGAAAAAGCGGGTTGGAAGCACATATTTGATTACTATATTTTTGGCGAGGGGGAGCAACCAACCGAACATTTACCGCCCGAAGCACAGGGCTTCTTAGCGCCTATGGATGAAATGATGTCTCGTCAGCTTCGCGCCATGTTAATCAATAAACTAAATCGATAAATGGACCTTTAAACGTGAACAGAAAAATTAAGAATGTGGTCATCGCAGGAGGCGGAACGGCAGGTTGGATAGCCGCAGCGGCCTTGGCTAAACAGATGCCGTCAGTGATAAATGTGACTTTGGTAGAATCAGAGGAAATTGGCACAGTTGGCGTTGGGGAAGCAACCATTCCTCCTATGCGTGTGTTCAATAAACTTTTAGGCATTGATGAGTCACAGTTTATGAGGGAAACCTCAGCCACCTTTAAATTAGGCATACAGTTTGATAATTGGGGGAAGCAAGGGGATAGCTACATACATTCGTTTGGTATGACAGGAAAAGAAAGTTTTATCGCGCCATTTCATCATTTTTGGTTGTATGGGAAAGAGCAGGGAGTTGCTAAGGACTTTGGCAAGTACTGTTTTGAACTAGAAGCTGCTAGGGCTAATAAGTTTGCCCTATCGGACAAATTATCCATCAACTATGCATACCATTTAGATTCGAGTAAATACGCCGCATTCTTACGTAAGTTTAGCGAATCTCGCGGGGTGAAGCGTGTTGAAGGTAAAATTGCAGAGGTAAATAAGAACCCGAAAAATGGATTCATTTCTAGCTTGAAATTGGACTCTGGACAGCTGATTGAAGGTGACTTCTTTATCGATTGTACTGGCTTCAGAGGTTTGTTAATTGAGCAAGCTTTGCATACAGGATATGAGGATTGGTCTCATTGGTTGCCCTGTGACAGCGCAATTGCGGTACAAACTGAATCAACCGGGGAAGTCGCCCCTATTACTCGGTCTATTGCCCATCAAAGTGGCTGGCAGTGGCGAATCCCATTACAGCACAGAGTTGGCAATGGCATAGTTTATTGCAGTAAATTCATGAGCGATGAAGAGGCGAAAGCATATCTTCTTGCAAATATCGAAGGGCAAGCGATTACCCAACCAAGAGTAATTAAATACCGAACGGGTCGACGTCGAAAACATTGGAATAAAAACTGTTTAGCTCTGGGTTTAGCCAGTGGTTTTGTTGAGCCTCTTGAATCAACCAGTATCCATTTGATCATGATGGGTATTATTCGCTTACTTAGGCTTTTCCCCTGTGGAGAAATATCTGATTCGGTAGTCAACGAATACAATCAACAAGCTACCGATGAAATCGAAAAAATTCGCGACTTTATCGTGTTGCACTATCATGTCACGCAGCGCCAAGACAGCGAATTTTGGCGACATTGTAAAAACATGGAAGTACCAGAGAGTTTAGCCCATCGAATCAGGTTGTTTGCTGATCACGCCCACGCTTTTCAAGCTGATGGTGAATTGTTTAGGGTGGATTCTTGGACCCAAGTAATGCTTGGTCAGGGAATTGAGCCCAAACAATATCATCCTAGTGTTACCGCAATGCCAGTGAAAGAGTTGGAAAAATTCTTAGCGTCGATGGAACAATCAATAGCCAACGGCGTTGCTCAGCTTCCTAGTCATCAAGACTTTATTCAACAGTATAGCCAACAAAACAAGTAGCCATGTGTAGTTGGCAATAAAATCAATTAAATTAGATGTTTATGACTCTTTAACTTAGCGATTTACATTTTTTTAACCTTAAGCATTGCTTTTTGAAGCTGATCCAACTAACCTAAATGAAAGCGCTTTCATTTGTCAGTTTAGCCAAAACTTTAAGCAGTTACGACAAAGTTTTTAAGCGCTTTATCAATGCTAAACCTGTAAATAGAAACCGATTAACCATTAACTAAAATTAGTAAATATCAAATCATGAATAAGCTTTCCTTACCATCGTCATCAAAATTACTGAACCAAGACTTCGTGTTCGGTGTTGCTACCTCTTCATTTCAAATTGAAGGGGCTGCGGATAGCCGATTAGAATCCATTTGGGATACGTTTTGCGCCACGCCAGGAAAAATTTCAGATGGTTCTAATGGCTTGGTAGCCTGTGAACATATAAAGTTTTGGCAGGAAGATGTGGAGTTGATCGCGTCTTTGGGTGTTGATGCTTATCGATTCTCTATTTCTTGGCCTCGGGTGGTTAAAAAAGACGGTACGTTAAACGAAAAAGGTATGCAGTTTTATATTGATTTAGTGGACGAGTTGCTTAAGCGCAAGATTAAACCTTTTGTCACTTTATATCATTGGGATTTACCTCAACACCTAGAAGAGCAGGGTGGTTGGTTAAATCGTGAAACTGCCTTTCATTTCGAACACTACGTGAACCTAGTGTCAAAAGCCCTAGGCGATCGTGTTTATGCTTATGCCACTTTAAACGAACCTTTCTGTTCAGCTTATTTAGGTTACGAGAGTGGAGAGCATGCGCCGGGCAAAAGCGGTCAAGGAAACGGCAGAAAATCAGCACATCATTTATTACTCGCCCACGGTTTAGGCATGCGAGCCTTGCGTCGCAACTGCCCTGACACTTTGGCGGGTATCGTACTTAACTTCACCCCTTGTTATCCTGAGACTCAGGCCGATACCGAGGCCACCAAATTAGCCGATGAGTATATTAATCAGTGGTATATGCGTCCTGTAATGGAAGGTCTATATCCTGATGTGATAGATCTCATCGAGCCACAAAATCGCCCAGATATCTTTCCTGGTGATATGGATTTAATTAGTCAACGATTAGACTTCTTAGGGGTTAACTTTTATACCCGTTTAAAATATCGTAGTGATGGCAAAGGTTGGTATGAAGAGTTACAACCAAAAGGTGTGCCTACCACTGATATGGGCTGGGAAATCTATCCAAAAGCACTTTCTGAATTATTAATATCACTGCATCAGCGTTATACGTTGCCACCTATTTACATTACTGAAAATGGTGCGGCTATGCAGGATGAAATAAAACAAGACAAAGTGAATGATCAAGACAGAATAGATTACTTTCAGTCCCACCTTAACGCAGTTGACTATGCCAATGAGCAAGGAGTGGATATTGCTGGCTACTTTGCCTGGAGTTTAATGGATAACTTTGAGTGGGCAGAAGGCTACGAGAAGCGGTTTGGGATTGTATATGTTGATTACCTTACTCAAAGTCGCACTATTAAAAACAGTGGGTTGGCATACAAGCAACTAATCACAAGTAGGTCGTAAATTATGCAAAGCCAAGTAAGCAAGTTGCCGATAATTGAAAAGGTCGGTTATGCCATGGGAGACGCTGCCGCCAATTTAGTTTGGCGTGGCGCGCTTGCATATTTGGCGGTCTTTTATACTGATACTTTTGGTTTGACTGCTGCTGCGGCCGCAATGTTATTTTTAGTGGTGAGGTTATCCGATGGTATCACCGATATCATTATGGGAATGATTGCCGACCGAACAGAATCCCGTTGGGGCAAATTTAGACCATGGATTTTATTCTCCACACCCTTATTGGGCCTTTTCATGGTCTTATGTTTTACCACTCCAGATTGGTCGGCAAGCAACAAGTTAATCTACGCCTATGTGACTTACATTGGTTTAACCCTTTGTTACACCCTTAATAATGTCCCTTATTCAGCGTTAATGGGGGTGATGACTGAATGTGATGTCGAACGCACCAGTCTCTCTGCATATCGGTTTGCTGGGGCATTTCTTGGCGGTCTATTAGTGATGGGGTTTTTACCCTATTTTGTTGACTTATTTGGCCAAGGTAATGATGTGCAAGGCTATCAATCCACAATGTATCTGTTTGCAGGGTTATTAGTCGGGCTCATGGTTTTTACCTTTTTATCCACCAAAGAGCGGGTGAAACCTGTTATCAATAACAGCACGGGTTTGAAAACTGAACTTTGGGATCTGAGCAAAAATCTGCCCTTCATTTTATTTCCTTTAATGAGCATAACAGCGTTTTTCTACTACCGTAATCTAATCACAGGAATATGTTTTGCCGTTGTAATGCTTGGTACTTGGCTGCTGATTAAACGCTTTTTGGCTAAGCCCCGAGAGCAAATCAGCTCGACTCAACAAGATATGATTGATTTGATAACCAATAAACCATGGTTAATTTTATTAGGTATGGGGTTTTTAACCATGATGTTTAACGGCATTAAATATGGTGTGATTGCCTATTACTTTAAGTACGTAATCGGTGATGAGTTAATGACTGGGCAATTTTTTGTTGCCTTGCTGGTGGTATCCATTTTTGGGGCATTGAGTACATCTTATTTAGCGCGAATTTTTGGTCGTCGACTGTTATTTATTGGTTCTTTACTCATTGGTAGCGGATTTACTGCCTGTTTTTACTGGATCCCCGAGGGCAATGTCACCTTAGTGTTTGTATTAGGTTGTTGTGCCGAGTTTTGTGCTGCTATTTTCCCAACATTGTTTTTTTCAATGTTAGGCGATTCTGCAGATTATTCAGAATGGAAAAATGGGCGAAGAGCAACGGGCTTAGTCTATTCAGCAGGCACCTTTGTACAAAAAACCGGAGGCGGTTTTGCTGGCGCGTTAGTATTGGTTGTGCTGTCTAGCTATGGTTATGATGGCATGAACCCCAGCACTGTGGCAGATAGTCTACCTGGCATTAAACTGCTAATGAGCTGGATACCTGCGTTTTTTGGTGTCGCAGCGGCAATTTTGATGTTGTTTTATCCTATTACTGATAAACAACAGCAACGAATCACTTTAGAGCTCAAGGGACAAAGAGCGTTGGTTTAGGCCGTTGTTTGTTAGCTAATATCACTGACACTAGCCTTTTCACAACACACATCGGATGTTTAGAAATGCCAAACAAATAACCATTACAAGGTGGCGATTGTATAGTAGGCTAGCTATCCTCTAGTCTGTGGGCGAAAAATAGCAAAATTTATGGCAACGATTTACGAAGTGGCAAAACATGCTGGCGTGTCTTTAGCAACAGTTTCCAGAGTCATGAATGGCAATGTGAAAGTACGAAAAAGTACTAGCGACAAAGTCATGAGTGCAATGAAAGAGCTTGGATATGTGCCTAATAACTTTGCTCGTTCACTGGCATCAAATAAAGCAAATAGTATTGGCCTGTTAGTGTCTAATCTGCATAGTTCCTTCTTTGGACAAATGATGAGTGGTGTGGAAACTGAATTAAGAGCGGCTGGTAAGCACGTGATTATTTCAGCCGGCCATGATGAAGAAGCAGAAGAAAAAGACGGTATAGATTTTCTTATTAGTCGGCAATGCGACGCATTGATCGTTCATTCCGAAGCCATTTCTGACGAATATTTAATAGAGCTAAATAAAACCAAACTCCCCATTTTAATAATGAATCGTGTTGTTGAAAGCATGCAAGAGCAGTGTTTCATCGTCAACAACCAAGCTGGTGGTTATATGGCCGCTAAAACCCTTCTGAAACATGGTCATAGAGACATAGCTTATATTAGCGGCCCAACTTACAAGGACGATACTAAACAACGTTTAATTGGCCATAAACGAGCGTTAGAAGAATATGGTGTTGCCTTTAACGAGAAGCTTCATTATGTGGGAGATTATTTAGAAACCGGTGGTATTGCAGGGATGAATTATCTGCTTAGCTCAGGACAACGTTTTAGTGCATTAGCATGTTCTAATGATGAGATGGCATCAGGAGCCATGAGTTGTGCCAGAGAGCATGGTTTAACCTTGCCTGAAGATCTATCGGTAATTGGTTTTGATGACGTGTTATTTGCCAAACATATGTTTCCCAAATTAACCACTATTGATAACCCAGTTTTAGAAATGGGCAGAATGGCAGCCCAATGGGTATTAAAATATGTGTATAAAGAGTCTGACCAAGACATTCAGAGAGTATTCGAGCCTAAACTCATTGAGCGTTTATCAGTGATTAAAAAAGCTTAAAAGTTCCTCCTTTTATTATTTCTTCGACGCAATTTGAGGTAACCAAAAATAAAGCAGCAAGATGATTTAATCATCTTGCTGCTTTTTTATTTACTTTAAGTTTGCCAACTCTAAAGTTGGCAATTTCAAAACAATGGCATGAGCAAAGAGCTCAGTTTATAGCTTAGGTCCAGAGTTTGAAATTTCCTTTCCTTCGTCGTTGTCAGTAAACTTCACAAAGTTTTCAGTGAACAAAGTCGCTAAATTAGTCGCCTTTTCGGTCCACTCTCCAGCTTCTTCGTATGTGTCACGAGGATCTAGAATCTTGTCTTCAACATCATGTAAATGTTTAGGAATCGACAAATTGAAAATAGGAAGCTCGTCCATTTCCGCTTGATTAATGGAACCATCTAAGATGGCGTCAATAATTGCACGTGTCGCTTTAATGGAAATACGTTTGCCGGTGCCATTCCAACCTGTATTTACCAAATAAGCTTCTGCGCCTACAGCATGCATACGTTTGCGTAAAACCGCTGCGTATTTGGTTGGGTGCAAACTCAAGAATGCCGCACCAAAACAACTTGAAAAGGTTGGTGTAGGTTCGGTAATGCCTCGCTCTGTACCAGCTAACTTGGCAGTAAAACCGGATAGAAAGTAATATTCAGCTTGCTGAGGAGTTAACTTGGCAACCGGTGGAAGTACACCAAACGCATCAGCCGTTAAGAAGATAACTTTAGTGGCGTGGCCGGCTTTAGAGATAGGCAGAACAATGTTTTCGATGTGATCGATAGGATAAGAAACTCGAGTGTTTTCGGTTTTTGAGTTGTCGTCAAAATCGATCTTACCCTTGCTGTCAACGGTAACGTTTTCTAACAACGCGTTACGACGTATGGCAGCATAAATTTCTGGCTCTTGCTCTTTGCTTAAGTTGATGGTTTTTGCATAACAACCGCCTTCGAAATTGAAGATACCATTGTCATCCCAACCGTGCTCGTCATCGCCGATGAGTTTTCGGTGTGGATCGGTGGAAAGGGTGGTTTTTCCAGTACCAGATAGACCGAAGAAAATAGCCACATCATCATCTTTACCCACGTTGGCGCTGCAATGCATTGAGGCAATGCCTTTTAATGGTAAAAAGTAGTTCATCATCGAGAACATACCTTTTTTCATTTCGCCGCCGTACCAAGTACCGCCAATTACTTGTACTTTTTCAGTAAGGTTGAAAGCCACAAAGTTTTCAGAATTTAAACCTTGCTCCTGCCATTTGTCGTTAACCGTTTTCGAGCCGTTTAAAACCAAAAAGTCTGGTTCAAAGTCTTCAAGCTCTTCTTCCGTTGGACGGATAAACATGTTCTTCACAAAGTGGGCTTGCCAAGCAACTTCAGTCACAAAGCGCACTTTTAAGCGGGTATCTGCATTCGCACCACAAAAAGTATCGACTACAAATAGACGTTTACTACTTAACTGTTGAGTAACCGTTTGTTTTAAATGATCCCAAACTTCAGTGTTAATCGGTTTGTTGTCATTTGTTCCTTGATCAGACCACCATACTGTATCTCTGGTGGTGTCATCGCGAACAATGTATTTATCTTTTGGTGAACGTCCAGTGAAAATACCTGTGTCTACTGACACCGCACCGAGTTCTGTTTCAACACCTTTTTCATAACCAACTAAATCACTTTTTGTCTCTTCTTCAAACAGAAACTCATAGGATGGATTATGAATGATTTCCGTGGCATTCAGAATGCCGTTCTTGTCTAAATATTTGGTTAGTTTTTCAGTCTTCATGAACTATCTTCCGTAGGGTTTTATATTTTTATTATTATTTTTGTTTTTAAACTAACTTTGTTATTAAAGTTAGACTCCCTAACACTAAAGGGTCTCAAAGGGAAAAACTAGACTTAGATGCCACTCAATTAAAAAAAAAAGCGATAAGTTATAATTATTCATTAAATTCAATGGATGTAAGGGCTTTCAGTTGTTATTTAGTGGCTGTGGCGGGGGAGTTTCGATAATGTTGACCTTCTTGGTTAAGTTTTGCTAACTACTATGAGTGATTAAATGATCGAGTCTGTAGAGTGCATTGTGATTGGAGCCGGTGTTGTCGGTTTAGCCGTGGCTCGAGAAATGGCCTTAAAGGGGATAGAAACCATTGTAGTTGAGAGTCAATCACAGATTGGCACAGGGATAAGTTCGCGTAATAGTGAAGTGATTCATGCTGGAATTTATTATCCACCTAACTCGCTTAAAGGGAAACTGTGTGTGCAGGGGAATAAGTTGCTGTATGAGTATTGTCAGCAACGAAACATTAACCATAAGCGATGCGGTAAACTCATAGTGGCAACATCTGAGTCGCAATTGCAAAAACTGCCTGAAATTCAAAAAAATGCGAAGGCCAACAAAGCCTTAGATCTGGAGTTTATCAGTAAACAACAAGCGGCAAAGCTAGAGCCCGAACTTGCTTGTTATGGAGCCCTGTTTTCACCCTCTACGGGCATCATCGACAGTCATGCTCTGATGCTTAATTTACAAGGCGATTTAGAACATGCTGGGGGTGTTGTTGCATTCGGTTCTAAAGTGCATTCAGGCGAATGTGCTAAAAATACAATATTGTTAACCATTGCCGGTGAGCAAGAAGTTCAAATTCGTGCTAAATATGTCATTAATTGCGCAGGGTTACATGCTCAATCTATCGCTAGACTATTCCAAGGTTTACCGCGAAGCACAATTCCTGAAATTCATTATGCTAAAGGAAACTATTACGCTTTATCTGGTTCCTCTCCTTTTAAACATCTTATTTATCCAATTCCCGAGGAAGCGGGTTTGGGAGTTCATTCAACCTTAGATTTAGGCAATTCAGTCCGGTTCGGTCCTGATGTTGAATGGGTAAATGAACTGAATTATTCAGTAGATCCCGCACGTGCTAATGATTTTTATGGGCAGATTAGAAAGTACTGGCCCAATCTAAAAGATGGTTCATTAACCCCTTCCTATGCAGGAATTCGACCTAAACTCCACGCCCAAGGCCATCCTGCGAAGGACTTTATGATCCAGACTGAATCAGAGCATGGTGTTGCAGGACTGGTGAACTTGTACGGTATTGAATCCCCTGGATTAACGGCTTCAATGGCTATTGGGGCAATAGTTGCCGAATCCCTGTTATCTTAGAAAACCGATCATTTTGTCGAGTCAATCAGTCAGGTTTAGTTTTGATTTTAGTCAATGTTGGAGTGAAATATACCAAGTATATTGACCACATTGCTTGAGGTTACTTTGATACTTGTCTCTTCATCTTAGCTCACCAAAAAATAGCATTTTTTAGAATCAATCACGAAATTCTGTTTTATTGAAATAGGAACATTTAAAAATGGTGAAACTACGTAGTTTTTTGATAACGATGACAGCCATGGTTTTTGCAACTCAAACTCAGGCAGCAGATAAATTAATCAGCATGGGTAAAACAAAATCTATGATTTGCGCCAGTTGTCATGGTAGCGCTGGAATTAGTCAAAGTCCTATTTGGCCTAACTTGGCTGGTCAAAAATCAGGTTACTTAGAAAAACAACTCATAGCATTCCGAGATGGAAGTCGTAAAGAACCCACTATGTCGGCAATGGCTAAACCCCTAAGCGATAGCGATATAAAAGCTTTAGCAGCTTATTACGCCTCTTTGAAATAATGCCTTTTATTGGCTTCATAATCTTCACGAAGCAGTGAAACTTACCTGAAAATATTAAGATTTTTGCAATCTCATTAGCTCACTTTCACGATAATTTTGTGGAATGAAGTAGAATCTCTTGATATAAATGGTATAAAGCTATAACATAATTTCAATAGAGCATTTTAGCTATCTTTTAATTTACAGGATTATTATTTATGTCGACAGCAAGATCATATCCACTTGAAGACCTCAAAGTCGTTGAGTTTACACATATGGTTATGGGGCCTGCTACCGGTGTGGTACTTGCCGATCTAGGTGCTGTCGTGACAAAAATAGAACCTATTGATGGTGACAAAACTCGTCGCTTAAAGGGCTCAGGTGCTGGTTATTTTCCAATGTACAACCGCAATAAGCGCAGTGTTTGTATTGATTTAAAATCTGCCGAAGGTAAAGAAGTTGCATTGAATTTAATTCGTGAAGCCGATGTTTTAATTGAAAACTTTAGACCGGGTGCCATGGAAAAACTTGGTTTTGGTTATGCTGCTATGAGCGAGTTGAATCCAGGTTTAATTTACTGTTCATTAAAAGGCTTTTTAACCGGCCCTTATGAAAATCGTACTGCCTTAGACGAAGTTACTCAAATGATGGGTGGTTTAGCCTACATGACAGGTTTACCCGACCGACCTATGCGCGCAGGTTCATCGGTAATTGATATTACCGGCGGGATGTTTGGTGTCATTGGTGTTTTATCGGCTCTGCACGAACGTCATAGCACGGGTATAGGCCGCCATGTTACCAGTTCCTTGTTTGAGACTACGGCGTATTTTGTTGGTCAACATATGGCCCAAGAGGTGGTTTTAGGCGAAGCTCCACCGCCTATGTCTGTGCGCAGAAGTGCATGGTCAATTTATGAAATTTTTCAATGCAAAAATGACGAGCGAGTTTTTGTCGGGGTAGTGAGTGATACCTTGTGGAAGCATTTCTGCAAAGAGTTTGAATTAACTGAATTTGCCGCGGACACTAGCTTAGATAAAAACAATGATCGGGTAAAACAGAAAGACAGAATTATCCCTGTGATCAAAGCACTCTTCAGTGAATTAGATAAACAAACTTTAATGGATCGTTTAGAGCGTGCAGGAATTCCGTTTGCACCTATCAATACTCCCTCTGACTTATTTAATGATCCGCAACTCAACAGCGGTGGATTATTGCCTGTGAGCACACCTCAAGGTGTTGCTAATTTGCCTTCTTTGCCAATTGAACTCGATGGCAAACGTACACAGCTACACCATGATTTACCAAAGGAAGGCGAAGATACTGTTCAAGTACTCAGAGACGCCGGTTACAGTGAAAAGCAAATAGCTGAATTGATTGAATTAAAGGTAGTAAAGGCCCTTACTACTGACTAAAAAAGTTTCCAACCTTCTCCGAAATTAGGTTGTTTTTTAAAGGGCGTTTTAGCCCTTTTTTTTACTTTTTTTATTGGCTAAATGTTAACTGACATCTAGTTAGATTGTTTAAATTTCAACTTATTTAAACGCAAACGGGGCTTAAAAGTACATAACAGTTTTATTTCTTAAGTATAAAAGATATGATGATATATCATTTGGCTGTAAGCTTATTAGTTTCACATCCTTACAATAATAAAAATTATCACATTTAGGCAAATAGGAGCGACTATGGAATTATCTGAAAAAACCGCCCGTCAGATTTTTGCGGAAGTTCAAGCTAACCCAGCAAGAAAGCGTTTTGGCTTTGGAAATAAGGCTATTTTGGTCAATATTGATTTGCAAAAGGCCTACACAAGAACAGATCTCTACAAAACTGCCTACGAGACTGACCCGCGCCAACTCGAATATGTGAATACCCTAGCGGAAAAATTCCGCGCACTTGACTGGCCTGTCGTCTGGACCAATGTGGCCTACATGGACTCTGGCGAAGATGCCGGTATTTGGGGGACCCGCACAGATACTCCAGATAGTTTGCAAAATATCAAGTTTGATAGTGAGCGTTCAGAACTTGACGACCGTCTGCAAGTTGATCGTAAAAAAGACGTTTTCTATTGCAAAAAAATGCCTTCTCCTTTTTTCGAAACACAACTACAAAGCTTATGTGTGTGGCATCAGGTAGATACCGTAATCTTAACCGGTGGCTCCACTTCTGGCTGTATTCGAGCTGCTGCAGTAGACAGTTTATCTCGTGGCTACCGCACCATAGTGCCAATAGAATGTGTCGCTGATAAACATGAAAGCTATCACTTCGCGAACCTAACCGATTTGTCATTGAAATATGCTGATGTACTTGCCGTACAGGAAGTATTTGACTGGTTAGAGAAATAGTAAAAGGAGTTATTAATGCAAACCGATCCTGGATACTACGATTATTGGCCCTATGATAAACGCCCTAAAATTACTTGGCCGAACGGAGCTAAAGTTGCATTTTGGGTAGCTCCTAATATTGAATTTTATGAGTTAGACCCGCCGCCTAACCCATCCCGTAAAGCGTGGCCTCAACCTTATCCTGCCATTGCTGGTTACGGTATTCGTGATTACGGTAATCGCGTGGGTCACATGCGTCAAATGCAGCTATTGGAAAAATACGGTGTGCGCGGCTCGATCTCTCTGTCTACTGCGTTATGCGACCACCATCCGGAGATTATTCGTCTTTGTCAGGAAAGAGACTGGGAATTTTTCAGTCACGGTATTTATAACACCCGTTATACCTATGGAATGAGTGTGAAGCAGGAGCGGGAAATGATCCGCGACTCAATTGAAAGCATTTACAAACATACTGGCCAAAAATGCGCTGGATATTTAGCGCCGGCTCTGTCTCACAGTGACCATACTGTAGATTTGTTTGCTGAAGCAGGAACAGAGTTATTCGGTGATGAAGCGGGCTTCTACACCTGTGATTTATTCCATGATGATCAGCCAACGCCTATTCATACTCGTTCAGGTAAAAAATTCGTGTCTATTCCTTATTCGTTAGAGATGAACGACACCATTGCCTATGTTTCCAATAAAGTCACACCCCGACAATATGGCAAAATGCTAAAAGCTAACTTTGACCGTTTGTACCAAGAAGGTGAAGAGAGTGGGACTATCATGTGTATCCCTACTCATAACTACCAAGTGAGCTGTCCCCACCGGCTAAAAGCCTATGAAGAAGCCTTGGAGTATATCACCGGACACAGTGATGTCTGGATTACCACTGGTCGCGAAATAGCGAGTTATTACATGCAAAACTGCTACGAGCAGAGTGTTGCTGACATAGCCGCCAAGCAAGGAGGGAAATCATTATGAGTTTAGATGATTCTTATCTTCAATATCCCAAACGACGTTACGGTATGGACCATGACTTGTACGATTGGTCGATGCTTTCACAACGTAAACCTGTTGTTTGGCCGAAGCAAAACAAATTAGCTCTTTGGGTAAATATTAACGTCCAGTTTTTCCCTTTGAATCAGCGTGATAATCCCGTACCCGTGCCCGGTGGGATGAAAATGCCTTACCCAGATTTACGTCATTTTAGTTTACGTGATTACGGTAATCGCGTAGGTATATTTAGACTGTTCAAAGCCCTCGATAAATTCAATATTAAACCGACCATAGCTGTTAATGGCGCAATGGTAGAACGCGCTCCTTATTTGATGGATGTGATCAAAGAGCGAGGTAATGAAGTTATTGCCCATGGTTGGCAAATGGACATGTTACATCACGGTGATGTGTCGCCAGAAGATGAAGCAAGTTGGATTGACAAAAGCGTGGAAACTTTGCGTGAACGTTTTCAACAACCAGTAACCGGTTGGTTAAGTCCGGGTCGTTTGCAATCTGAAAATACCCCTAAGTTACTTCAACAAAATGGTATCGACTATATGTGTGATTGGGTAAACGATGAGTTGCCCTATGCCTTTAGAACCGAAATCGGTGAGTTGACCGCCATGCCTTTGTCTAATGAATTAGATGACTTTTTTATTCTGCAAAATAATCTACACAGTGAAGATAGCTATGCGGAGCAAATTGAAGATGCCTGTGATTTGTTACTCAGTGAAGCACAAACACAAGGTGGACGTTTATTAGCATTGAATATTCACCCATGGATGTTGGGACAGCCCCATCGTATTGCCTGTTTTGAGAAGGTTCTTGAGTACATCAGCAGCAAAGATGGAATTTGGAGCGCCAGTGCAAGGGATATTCATCAGAGCTGGAAAGCACAGCAGTAATGTGAGTGGGCGTTAAAACCCGCTGCATTCTTGAGACAAGAGATAATAATGTCCAAAACACTTTTTCAGAAAATATGGGATGCCCATCAAGTTAAAAAATTACCCGATGGCACTTATTTAGTTTACATCGACCGAGTTTTTTTACACGAAAGAACAGGATCAATTGCACTGCAGAGTTTGGCTGAAGCAGGACGTAAGGTCCGTCATCCTGAGCAAGTCTTTTGTACTATGGATCATATCGTTGATACTTTCCCTGGTCGTGGTGATGAAACCGTCATGCCCTCTGGAAAAGACTTTATTCAAGCAACCCGCAAAGAAGCAAAATCTGCAGGCATCACTTTGTTCGATATTGGTGATGAACAGCAAGGCATTGCCCATGTTATCAGCCCCGAGCTTGGCATTGTCCAACCGGGATTGACCTTAGTTTGCCCAGATAGCCACACTTGTACCCAAGGTGCCTTAGGTGCAGCTGCCTGGGGAATTGGTTCTTCAGAGGCAGAGCATGCCATGGCCACTCAAACCTTGCGGATCAATAAACCTAAATTAATGCGGGTTTGGTTTGAAGGAGAGCTCAATACTAGTGTGACTGCTAAGGATATGATCCTGCATCTTATCAGTAAGTTTGGCGCTCATGGTGGTGCTGGTCACGCAATCGAATTTGCCGGACCAGCCGTTGAAGCCTTGTCCATTGAAGCGCGCATGACCCTATGTAACATGGCGGTAGAATTTGCTGCCTTTACGGGATTGGTTGCCCCAGACCAGAAAACTATCGACTATCTGCAAGGACGTCCCTATGCACCTAAAGGTGAGCAGTGGGAGAGTGCAGTGGTTTATTGGCATAGTTTACGTACCGATGAATACGCGCTTTTTGACACTGAAATCAAAATAGATGTGGCCGATATCGAACCTACTATTACTTGGGGGACGAGTCCTCAGCATGCTGGCGGAATTACCCAAGCCATTCCTGAATTAGATTCATTACCGTCTGACGATGCGCGCACAGCGGCAACACGAGCTTTAGCGTATCAAGACTTAAAATCAGGGGATAAATTACTTGGTCTGAAGATTGATTGTGCATTTATTGGTTCATGTACTAATTCGCGAATTGAAGATTTGCGTAAAGCGGCGGCTATATTAGATGGTAAAAAAGTGGCGGATCACGTAAAGGCCATTTGTGTTCCCGGCTCTCAGCAAGTAAAAGCCGCTGCGGAGCGTGAAGGTTTACATCAGGTCTTTTTAGATGCCGGTTTTGAGTGGCGAGAAAGTGGCTGCTCAATGTGTTTTTATGCTGGCGGTGAACACTTCGGCAAACAGCAAAGAGTGTTGTCCACAAGCAATCGTAATTTTGAGTCTCGACAAGGTCCTGAAACTCGCACCCATTTAGCCAGTCCGGAAACTGTGGCAGCCAGTGCAATAAAAGGTTGTATTACCGATCCACGCACGGCGCAAAGGAAACACAAATGAAAGCATTTACGACCCATTGTGGAATAGCCGCACCACTGTTAAGAATTAATATCGATACGGATGCCATTATTCCTAGTAGGGAAATGCGTCGAGTCTCTAAAAAAGGCTTAGGTGAAGGACTATTTGCTTCCTGGCGCTATGTTTTGCCTGACTCTCGGGAACTCAATCCAGATTTTATATTAAATAAACCGGCATTCGCCAATACCACAATACTGCTTGCAGGGAACAACTTTGGTTGTGGCTCATCTCGGGAGCATGCGGTTTGGGCATTGGCCGAGTATGGTATTCGTGCCATTATTGCTCCAAGTTTTGGTGCTATTTT
Organism: Aliiglaciecola sp.; assembly: GCF_039982535.1. Classification (NCBI taxonomy): domain Bacteria; kingdom Pseudomonadati; phylum Pseudomonadota; class Gammaproteobacteria; order Alteromonadales; family Alteromonadaceae; genus Aliiglaciecola; species Aliiglaciecola sp. The sequence goes on along the minus strand of NZ_JBDWYG010000075.1, from coordinate 143,571 downwards.
TTATCAAAACTGTATGCGTAACGGCATATTACCGGTTGTTTTAAGTAATGAAGCTGTCACTCAATTAGCCGAAGAGATTCAGCAAGATCCACAGCGTTTAACTCTTAAAATCGACTTACAAGAGCAAAAAGTTGAAAGTCCCAAGGGTGAAGTTTTTGAATTTGATATTGAGACTGGCAGCAAAGAAATGCTGTTAAAGGGGTTAGACAGCATCGGAGTCACTTTGCAACACGAAAAAGAAATCGCTGCATTTGAAAGGCAGCTTCGTCAGCAACATGATTGGTTGTATTTACAAAATTAGATAAGTTAAAACCCTAGATTATCTAAACCTTACATCTAGATATAAAAAGTCAATCAACCTGAGTTGATTGACTTTTTTATTGGCTGGCGTTTTTAAGCAGTTAATGATTGCAAATAGGTGATGACATCGCTTTCAGTGATAACATCGCCATATTTGGCATTCATATCAAATAGATTGGCATTGTGAGGTGCTTCATGGCGATCACCACAAGCTTCTTCAACAATTATTGGGATGAATCCATGGGAACAGGCATCAACACAACTGGCTCGAACGCAACCACTGGTAGTCAAACCGGTTAGTATTACGCTATCAACGCCATGTGCTGCCAGAGTTGAACTCAATGAAGTACCAAAAAATGCGCTGGGGTATTGCTTGGAGATCACCAACTCATCTTCAGTGGGGCTGAGTGTGCCTGCCCATGCGCCCATTGGTGAACCTTCAGTTAAATAGCGTAAGGGTTTCGCTTTTTTGAAGAATGCTCCGCCATTAATACCAGATTTATGGTAAACAACATTGGTGTAAATAACTAGAATTCCCGCTTTTCGTGCCGCTTCGAGTACTCGTTGAGCCGAAGCTAAAGCATCTTCTACATCGGCATAAAGCTCGCATGATTTGTCATAATAAGCTTCAACAAAATCTATCAGTAATAGGGCTGGTTTTTTGCCATAACCGACTTTATTGTTATAAACGTTTGCATAGTTTTGATCGATATTTTCACTAATAGTCATATACTTCTCTTTAATACTTGTTACTTAGCCCACTTTTTTTCAAATTCCCAAACGTCTTCGAAACCAATTAACGAACAAAATTCATTGAAATCATTAATAGGTACACCGTCAGGTAACGGACTACCTTGTTCTTTCATGGCAACTAATGCTTTTTCCATGGCGTTAGCCGCAGCTAAACTGGTCAATGAAGGAGCGATAGCGATGGCGTATCCCACTTCTTTCATCTCTTCTACAGATAACATTGGAGTTGAACCACCGTTAGACATGTTAGCAAACATAGGGCCTTCTACCTCTGTGCATGCTTTGCGCATTTCATCTTTTGACTCTAAGGCTTCAACAAATAAAATATCGGCACCCGCTTTATAATAAGCTTGCGCCCGTGCAATTGCAGCATCTAATCCTTCGGCTTGTCGTGAATCGGTGCGCGCTATTATTAACATATTTTCATCAGTACGCGCATCTACTGCCACTTTAATTTTTTCAACCATGTCTTCAACGGGTATCACTTTTCGATTGGGAGTATGACCGCATTTTTTAGGAAACTCTTGGTCTTCAATCTGTATTGCAGTGACTCCAGCTTCTTGATAACCACGCACAGTATGGTGAACATTTAGCAGCCCACCATAACCTGTATCTGCATCAGCAATTACCGCTGCATCACTAGTTTGTACTAGAGTGCGCATGCGATCTACCATTTGCGTGTAAGTTACAATTCCCGCATCAGCAATACCGTACGCAGACGCGGTTAACCAGTAACCCGTTCCGTAAACAACATCAAATCCAACCTTGTTAGCAATCACAGCTGTGATCATGTCTTGAATTCCAGGGGCAAATATAAATTCGCCTTTTTCTAATTTTTCTTTAAGTATTGGATTAGCCATTTGTTAACTCTTTACTATCTTATTCATTAAAATCCCGATGCATATGAAGCAGCTTATGAGTGAATTTTCAGTACGCTGATTTATATATATCGAGGGCATCTTCACGAGTTACCTCGCGGGGGTTATTTACTAATAACCTTTGTTGCAGCATCGCTTCGTCTGCTAACTTCCCAAGATCTTCTTGAGGAATGTTCATTGCTTGTAAATTTTTAGGTAAGCCCACATCAGTGATCAAATCGTCCATGAATTCGATAAAGAGGTTACATCCTTTGCTGCCTAAGTCCGTTATTTTCCCTGCTGATATGCTAGGTAGTAATGCCGCATATAAGTCTGCCGCTATCGGAGCGTTAAAGCGCAAAACATGGGGCAATACCAAGGAGTTGCTCAATCCATGGGGGATATGATAGTTCCCGCCCAATGGGTAAGCTAAGGCATGAACTGCGCCAACGGGTGAGTTAGCGAAAGCTTGGCCGGCCATTAAGGCTCCCAATAACATGTCGGAACGAGCTTGTAAGTTAGCGCCGTTCTCTACTACTTCTAGAAGATTTTGCGACATTAATCGCAATGCTTCTTTTGCTAACATGTCAGAATAGGGGTTCTTTTTAATCTTTCCTGTAAAGGCCTCGATTGCATGCACCATGGCATCGATACCCGTTGCTGCGGTAATTGCAGGCGGTAAGCCAACGGTTAGTGTGGCATCTAAGATTGCAATATCTGGCAGTAAAGTTGGAGAAACAACACCCGATTTGGTGGTTTCACCTGTGGTGATAATGGAAATTGGCGTAACTTCTGAGCCAGTTCCTGCAGTAGTTGGTAATAAAATTAACGGCAGACGTTTACCTTTGACCTGACCAATACCATACATGCTCTTCAATGTTTGATTGGATGTTGCTAACACGGCTATTAATTTTGCTACATCTAAACTGCTACCGCCGCCAAAGCCAATTACTCCGTCCACTTCTAATTGTTGGGCAAACTCAGTTGCAGACAAAACTAGTGCTTCTGGCGGATCGGCTTGTATATCGCTATAAATTACCGCGGTAATGCCATCTTTATTCAGAGGCTGGGTGACCTGTTCTATTAATCCGGCTTTAACTAGCCCGGGATCTGTCACTATCACGGGACGAGAAATGCCTAACTGGCGACAGTGTTCCGCAATTTCTTCAACCGCTCCTATCTTACAAATAACTTTATTCGCGGTGGTGAACTCAACGGTGCTCATGGGCGACTCCTTTGTCACTGAAATGCAAAGCACGGCTTTCTAACGCCTATTTATAAAGCTGCGCTATCTGGTGTTCATACAATGCTGTTTTTAAGCAAACATAAATTAACAGTAGGCCCATGCGAATCCAGAATATTTGAAACGTTCAACGTACATTTGCTACTGAGAGCACAACCGCAGTTAAAGAAATTTACTTAGTTTATACCCTTTCTCTAGTCTGCACTTTTACACCAATTTGGCTATGACAAATGTCAAACAAATCATCAGTCATGATCACAAAACAATGTAATCGAACTGATTGACTGAGAATTTGTTTCAGCCTCCACTGTTTTGATTGGTTTAATTGAGTTTATTAGGTCTTTAAATGGACACTAATTAATGTGGTCACCCTTTATGCGCTCAGGTTGGGTAAATTATCTCTCTAAGCTAGTCAACAAAGGGGGGGAGCAGAATAAAAACACCATCAAAAATTGACGAAAAACAGGGAAATCTGCGACGAAATGATGCACCAAAAGGATTCAATTGAACTATTTTAAATACTATTGATATATCATTTGTTCATTTAGTGAGCTAAAAGTAATTAATAAGTATTTGAAAATATTGATAAATATCAAAAAATAGGGTTTTGGTATGCTGTTTGCTTTGTAAAATTAAGCGGTTTGTCGGCCCTTAAGTGCTTGCTACAAATGTAAATTTATGTAATTCTTTTGTTAAAAAGGAATAATGATATGTCAACAATATTTATACCTAAACATATACATCCTACTTACTCTAATAATGTGTTCGATGATTGTCTGTTGTTTCACAACCTAACGCCCAATGAATTGGATCGATTAGAAGACTATGCTGAACTGTCTAAATGCGACGACGGAGAGTATCTGTTTCGTCAAGATACACCAGCCGACTTTGTCTATAATGTGATTTCAGGGACAGTGGCAATCGAACGTATTTTCAGTAACGGCAGACGCCAAATTATCGGTTTTTTATTTCCCGGTGACTTCATTGGCTTAACCCACTCTAAAAACTATGACTGTGCTGTACGTTGCCTAACTAAAGTTGAAGTTTATAAATTCAGCCGCAAACGCTTAAATACGTTAAGTGAAGAAGTTGGGCATCTAAAACAGAATATGGAGCAGATCAAATCACGGATATTTTCCAGAGTGATGGAACAGCTTTATGTTTTAGGTCAGAAAAAAGCCCTAGAGCGATTATGCTTTTTGTTCATGCAATTGTTAGAAAGGCTGCCAGGAGCACGAGCTGATCGAATTGAACTCTATATGTCTCGTCAAGATATGGCGGACTATTTAGGTTTGACCATAGAAACGGTTAGCCGTTGTTTAGCAAAATTAAAAGCGGATGAGTTAGTTGCTTTTCCGAAGTTAAACCATTTACAAATACTAAACTTATCTGCTGTGAGTGAATTGGCTGAATGTTAATTTAACACTGATTTAAATAGGGCAAGGACGCGCCCTTGATTTCGTTAAAAGCGTCAAATATCCGCTAGATCACTCTATTCAATATTTTTCTTCGTATATTGACAAATATCAATGCTCAAATTGCCCCCCATGCTAACGTCGATACTAATACGTTGGAGAATCTACTCATTCACGAACCTAATAAATGTGCAGGAATTTTGAAATGAAATTAAACCGAAGACGATTTCTCCAATCCAGCGCGACCTTAGCTGGAGCCGCTTTGTTCCCACCTTTAACTTGGGGAAGCGGTAAGACTGATGTGTTAATTATTGGTGCAGGGTTATCAGGTTTAAATTCGGCTCACTTGTTAGAGCAAGCGGGTTTGTCCGTAACTGTGTTAGAAGGCCGAGACCGCATAGGTGGTCGCCTGTTCACTATGGATGATGTGCCGGGTAAACCAGAAGCTGGCGGGCAGACTATAGGTTCGAACTACGGACGAACCATCTACACTGCTCAACGTTTAGGTGTGCCATTGGATCAAGTCGACTTTATGTTGGGTGACGAGCCAATAAGACAGACATTCTTCACTCAAGGCCAGCGCATATTACCTGCTGATTGGGCGACTTCAAAACACAATCCCTTCCCTGAGCAATATCGCAGTGTACCGCCAGACCGTCTACTTTTAACGGCATTAGGGCGTCCACCTTTGAGCTCACCAGATGACTGGCATAAAAAATCTAATTTTGGTTTAGATATCCCCGTCGCAGAATTGCTATCTAAAAAGGGCTTTTCAGCAGAAGCTATCGATATGTTAGGGGTTAGCAACAATTACGGACGTACACTGCAAGATACCTCATTGTTATTTCAACATCGTACCAATGCGTTGTTATTTCAATCTATGCAGACTCCCGGTGGTGTGAGAATGGTTGCCAATGGTAATCAACGTTTACCCGAGGCGATGGCAAAAAGTTTAAAAGCTTCTGTGCAATTAAATAAAGTGGTTACCTCCATTGTACAAAAGGGCAACAAGGTCAACGTAACTTGTGCTGATGGTTCACAACACCAAGCTAGTTATGTGATCAGTTCTTTACCCTTTTCTACCTTACGTGATGTATCCATCGAGCCTGGTCTACCAACTCTGCAAGCCGAAGCAGTTAATAAGCTTGTGTATAGTCAGGTGTATCAAGCGTACTTTGAGGTTGAAAAACCCTTTTGGGAAGGCTCAGGTATGTTACCCAATGTTTGGTCTGACTCCGTAATAGAGCGGGTGATGGCTGTTGATCCAGGTAATACAGGCCGCATCACTAATTTAACTGTATGGATAAACGGCATAACAGTCGAAGCGTTAGATAAAATGACCCAAGCCGATGCCTCAGCTTTAATCCAAAAAGAGTTTTATAAAGCGCTGCCCGAAGCGAAAGGCTCAGTACGCTTTGTAAAAGTGAACTCTTGGCAACAACAACCTATGTCTAAAGGCTCTTTTGCCGTTTGGCAACCAGGTCAAATCAGTCGTTATAGCGAGTCTATGGCGAAACCTTCTGGTCGTTTGCACTTTGCTGGAGAACATACGGCGCAATGGTCCTCAGGAATGGAAGGGGCATTGGAATCAGGTGAGCGTGTCGCCAGCGAAATTCTATCTCGCATAGGGTGAGGCAAATTAGACTGAGTTTACGACTCAAAGAGTAAAGATTTGGAGTTAGAAATGCGCTTTAAAATAAAAACAATATTAGCAGTGTTACTGGCAGTTATACCGGCAACTTATGCGCTAGCTGGTGATGCTGAAGTAGGCAAGAAACTAACTGTGCAACATGGTTGCGTTGGTTGCCATGGTAGTTCCGGAATTAGTTATGGTCCTCTGTGGCCTAATTTAGCCGGTCAAAAGGCACCTTATATTGAATCTCAACTAAAACTATTTAGAAGCGGTGAACGTAAAGATCCGATGATGAAGTTATATGCTACGCCATTAGCGGATAAAGAAATAACGGATTTAGCATCCTATTATGCGTCACTTTAATCCATTGATTGTATCTGTAGTTGAACAACTGTGTGGACACCGCAATTTAGAAATTAGCAAATTGGAAAAACTATTATGACATCGAGTTTACTTAATACGTTTCAACAAAACGAACATCCTATGTTGCCCGTCGGCGATGCTGATGACCGCGCACGCCAAGAATTTGTAAAAAGCTTGAAGGCTTACATTCAGCAAGATATTTTACCTTTAGTGCAAAATACCTATCAAACACGAGCTGTTAGCAAATTCAAAAAAAGCCACAAACATGACCCTGAAGATTACCGAGAAGCTCGGGAAGCTTTTGCCGATGATCCTATCTTCAAAACTTATTTAAGTATTAATCGCTCGAGCCAAGAGCTGCAGTGGTTTTCGGTCATTGATGGTATGGAACCGCAAATTGCCGAGCTAGAAGAAAAAGCGAAAAACTTACCAAAAGCCGGTGGTTCCTTAACAGTCGATGAAGACTTTGTGGTTCCTAAATATATTTCTGAGCTAGATATTCACTGTATGCCTGGCGGTTATTGTGGCCCTCAAGGCGCGAGTAAAATCCACGCTGGGGCGCTTTACGACAGAGGCGTGTATTTGTATGCGTTAGGGTATATGGGGCCAAATAATGACGATATGGGGCGTTCCGTATGTAACTACATCACCCGCAACTACCCAGACTTCAAGCCAACCGCTATTTTAGATATGGGATGTACAGTCGGTCATTCAACCTTGCCTTTTGCTGAATTATTTCCAGAGTCTGAAGTTCATGCTATCGATGTTTCTGAATCCTGTGTTACCTATGGTCATTATCGGGCTGAAGGGCTTGGATTACCTGTTCACTTTAAACTAGCAAACGCTGAAAAAACTGATTATCCAGATGAAAGTTTTGACTTAATTGTTTCCCATATATTGCTCCATGAAACGTCTAAAAATGCCATGCCTAAAATATTTAAAGAATGCATGCGTTTATTAAAGCCCGGTGGAATCATGATCCACGCTGATTTACCTCCTTTTGATAATATGGATGCGTATACGCAACTTATTTTAGATAACGAAACCTGGTACAACAACGAACCATTTTGGACGGCAATGCGTAACACCGACCAAATTGAAACTGCTGTGGAAGCGGGTTTCAAACGTGAAGACATTAAATTTGATACAGCGCCAATGGCCATTATGGAGTTGATTGCGCAAAGTGAATCTTATTCAGAAGAAAAAGCTCAAGAGCTGACCGACCGCGAGTTTACTGCTGGAGAGTACGCACCTGGAGGGGGATGGGAAGTATTGATAGCGCAAAAAGCTATCTAACTTTAATCGGTAACCAACCCAATTTCAAAATTATAAAGGTGAAGAAATGAATCAAAATAAAATTATTAAAGGCAAACGTCCAAGTTTTTACGATGCCCCAGAGTCTGATTACTTAATGCACATGGTTATGGTGTTGGCGCAAGAACTTTCCGCCACCAGAGACCGTCTAGATACGCTAGAAAAATTAGCAATACAGAATAATCAGATTGGACCTGATGATGTTGAAAACTATACCCCAGACCAAGATACCCTTGAGCAACGTGAGGCTAGACGCCAACAATTCTTGGGTAATCTTTTCAGTGTAATGAGTCAAGAGTCAGCTGAATTGAAGGCGCGGGATAATAAAAGCCGATTTGACCAAGTGATCGATGATATTGCTAGCGGCAAAATTGATTAATTAAACGGAGTGTTTTAGATGCAAAATGATGATAAGAACAGTGACCTAAAGCAAGACAATGGTCGTCGAGAGTTTTTAACTAAAACAGCGAAGAGTCTAATTGGTGCTGGTGTTGCAGGCGCAGGTATAGGTATGGGGATCGGTCAAGCACATGCGATGACAATAGAGTCCGGAAGCCATAACTTACCTAAAAATGCTGGAACCTTAAAGTACAACGATAACTATTGGAATCGTGATGCGTTAGCACGGATTATGGGCGATTTAGAACTAGGGAAACAGAAGTTTGGCTGGTATCGCGGTACTGTTATCGGTGTTAAAAAAGGTGAAAAAAATCGCGAGTTATGCGGCTTTGAAGGCTTTTCTTTCGCTAGGCTGAAAGATGCTGGTAACGGTGTTTACGAAAAGCTGCTTAGAGAAGTAGGCTTTTATACAGATCTGAAAACTGGCGAAGTGTTAGAAGAATGGGACAACCCATACACTAATGAAACCGTTAAAGTCGTGCATATTGCCAATGACCCATTTAACTTCAAAATTGGCCCGTTTTTTCCTAAGCCTCCTTCATACGGTGGTTTAAATAAAAAAGTAGAAATGCCCGATATTCCAATGATTTTGCCTTGGACTGAAGTGGGTGATGACAAGGTGATGTTACAAAGTAACACTCATCTATACTACAAAAATGCTTTGCAACCAGACAAATGGCCTCGTGAATCATCAGGTGAAATGAACCGCGTTTCAGAAATGTTTACTTATGTTTTTGACAAAGAAGATTTGGCTGACCCTAAGGTTACTGGTTTAATGTTTTCAGGTAGCTGGAATCGTATTACACCTTGGTTACCCTGGATGTTGATGGGGCAAGCAGAAGGGCACGCTTACTATAATTGTATTATGGGCTGTTACGATAATATGGATATGATGTCTCCAAAGGTTTTGGCCTATGCCAAAAAACATTATCCTAAATACTTTGAAGCCCCTACTGAATGGGTTGAACCTAGTTGGTCTAGTTTAGAGCATTATGCCAACGAACAAACTCCTGCCCCAGTTAAAAAGTCTTAAAAATAGTTAGCGCCAATATAGTTTTTGGCGTTTTAAATAATTGAGCCTTGTAAAATACAAGGCTCAATTATAAGAACTAGCTTTTCTTGCAAAGATAATAACGAATTACTGCACACTCTCTTTATAGCTATCTAAATCCATTGTCATTTGATACTGGAAAATTGACGGATTGTAACGGCAGTAAAGAATATCAATAAGTTTATCATTACTATCGTAAGAGCGGCGTTCAAGCACCAATAATGGGCTTCCTTCACGTATGTCGAGTTCTCTGGCAACCTCTGAGCTAGCTACTTCAGCACTTATTATCTGGTCGATACGAGAAATATTGATACCTGTTTGTCTTAGTAGCTCAATGCGGGTGTGGTTATCTAATGCTTCTGCATTGAACGTATCCGCAGGAGTTAAGGTCCAACTGATGTAATAGGCGTAAGGGATTTTTTCATCTTCAGTTAAACGAACACGGAGTAGACGACAGGCCGTTTCACCATCTTTCATATCAAGGGCTTCGCGAACGTCAGCGGGAGGCACTGTTTGTGCAATTTCTATGGTTCTCGATAAGGTATGTCGACCCATAGTTTCGATATTTTCGAGTAATCCAACTAACGGCGATTTGGCTGGTTTTGGTTTGTATTTATAAGTAACCGAAGTGCCACGTCCACGACGACGTTCTACCAATTTCTCTGCTGCTAGTTCATCCATCGCTCGCTTTACCGTTATTCTAGATAACTTAAAGGCTTCACCCAACTCTTGCTCTGTGGGTAATTGCGCACCATAACTGATGGTGCCGTCGATTATTTGGTCTTTTAATAAGCTGTACAACTTGTGATACAGGGGAGTGGGTCCATTCCATTCTAAGCCAATGTGTTGGCTATACTGTTTAAGTGATTTTATAATAGTTAACTTAGACAAATTTTTTTCCTTCAAGTCGTCGTGTATTTTAAACGATATAGATCTCACAAAAGAATTATTCGCAAGTCATTATACCTTTTCATGACGCCGTTGCATATTAAACAATCAAAGGTTTCACTAGCTTTAGTATAAAAAATTCTTATTTTGTCGGTTTTGTTAGTCAAGCTTACCACCCACTTCCCATCTTGTTTGTATTTTTATTGGTATTGTATGTTTTATTGACAATTATCATTTCGTTGGCCGTAGTAAGAAACGTATTATTTGAACGTGATCGTAGAGAATCCCATATTAAATATTGTTTTCCATAAATGTGCAGTGAACGAGCATCTTAAAATTAACGGTCCGTATAGGTAGTTTGCCGCTGAAATATGATTCGGCTTTTTGGGTGTTAACAACCTCTTCGGTTTAGTTGTGTTAAATACAATAAACCAACCAAACTACAACTAATCAACAGAACGGTTAATTCGATATTGAGCGGTTGCTTGAATAAATCGATATAAAATAACGGTTCTCCAAATATACTATTTGAGGACGAATCAATGACAACGAATAGACAGCTGTGTTTGAGTCGAAATATTCGTCAGGGTGAAGCAGTCACCTCTGAACTATTTGAAATGAAAGAAACACCCATTCCTGAGCCGGGTGAAGGTGAGTTTTTAGTAAAAACCAGTGCACTAGGCTTTTCTCCTGCTCAACGTGCTTATTTGATGGGTGAAGAAAGTCGCTTTCATACTCCTGTTGAAATCGGTGACATTATGCGTGGCCGCGGTGTTGGTGAAATTTTAGTATCAAAAAATGATGAATATAAAGTTGGCGATATCGTTGCTTGTTCAACGGGTTGGCAAGATTACTCAGTACAAAGTGGTGACCAAGGCGACTTGTTAGTTAAAACATTGCAAAAAGTCGATAATCCTCAAGATCCTTTGTACCTACACTTAGGCATTCTTGGTTCTTCTGCATTTTCCGCTTATTTTGGTTTATTAGATATAGGTAAACCGCAAAAAGGTGAAACTGTTGTTGTCTCTTCAGCTGCCGGTGGCGTGGGTTCCATTGTCTGCCAAATTGCTAAAATTAAAGGCTGTAAAGTAGTCGGTATCGCTGGTGGCAAAGACAAGTGTAAGTGGCTTGAAGATTTTGTTGGTGTTGATGAAACCATCGACTATAAAAATGATGATATCGAAGCCAAATTTAATGAGTATTGTCCAAATGGCATTGATGTTTATTTTGATAATGTTGGTGGCGATATTCTTGACCTTGCATTAAAAAATATTGCCTTACGGGGACGCGCAGTTATCTGTGGAATGATTTCTACTGAATATCAAGAGCCGCCTATGCCAGGACCACGTTATTACTACAATGTTATCTATAAACGTGCACGTATTGAGGGCTTCTTTGTTTGGGATTATTTTAATCAATTCCCAGCCGCAGAAAAAGAACTGATCGATTGGTATAAATCAGGTCAACTTAAGCCTACAGAAGATGTTTTCAAAGGTTTAGAGTCTGCACCTGATGCGCTGCAAGCTATGTTTGATGGCAGAAGCTGCGGTATTAAAATCGTCGACTTTTAGTTAACCAATTTAGACAAGTGTTGCTTGGCTTATTTTTAGAATGAGTGGGTCAGGTAACCTTAACAAGGACAATGGGTTGTTGGTTGCGCCTTGAAAAATAATTTTAACCATTCTTAATATAATTGATTGGAGAAATCATGAGACCTCATGTAGAAATGATCGATGAGAAGGACCTAATTTGGCACCCTTCAGAATTAGTTGGTGCAACTGAAGGTAGCGCTAAACAACGTAATTTATCTTACGATGAAGAAGATGGTTCTGTCTCTGCAAAAATCTTATTTGAAACCACTTGGAAAAGACCTGCTGGTGTTCACAAAGCACAAACTGAATGGTACTTACTTAGTGGTGAAGTGAAAATCGGTGACGAAGTGCTTATTGAAGGCGGTTACTGGTGTACACCTCCAGGTGTACTTTGCCCTGCAATTGAAGTGAAGCCAGGGACCGAAATTTTATATTTCCGTGAATTTGGTACTTGGGAATTTGAAGAGGCCAGTGAAGACAAACCAGGTGTTCGTGAAGACCAAAAATTAGTGGTTAAACACAGTAACTTAATGGAGTGGGTACCGGTTGAACTCGGTAGCCCTATGGACTTTTCTGCTGGTGGTACGCCAGTTCCTGGTTTGTTCATTAAACTATTGTTCCGCGATGAAAAAACCGAATTTTACACGCGCTTAATTAAAGCCAAGCCAGGTTGGGTTGAACATCCTCTTGCTCACCACCCTTGTTATGAAGAAGCTTATACATTGGAAGGTTCATTCGAGTTTAACTTTGGTGAACAGTGGCCTGGTGTGTATTTCTTCCGTCCACCGTTGATTCGTCATGGCGACTTCAAAGCGGGTCCAGAAGGCACTACTTGGTTATTACGTTGTGATGGTCGTTTAGTGGATTGGTATACTGACAATGCAAAAATGGAAATGCATGGTGACCCAGTGAATTGGGGACCGGCTTATCCAGGCACTCAAGATCCTGTGCCTCTACAGCCAGTGCGTTCTAAATCCGTTGGTCCTATGAAAGACCCTTACTACACCTAAGCTGTGAGTAACCTAATGCCTGCTATCTACTAGGTCGATAGCAAGCTTAAAACCTCAGTAGTACTTTAGTCAGTACTCTGAGGTTTTTTTATGTCTTAAATAACGTTACTTAAATCACTGTAAAAACTGAATTGGAATTATCTAGATAAAGCAGTGTTGTTGACTTGAATAAGCTTATTCACTTGAAGCTATAATTCTTTGCTTAAAAAAGCATGGAATTTTTCACCAATTTCTTGCGGTTTCTCAAAGGTATTTAACGCGCCAGCATTTGCGATAGTAGTCACTTCACAGCGTTTTATGCGACTTAATGCACGGGTTAATTCGTCCTTAGAATAAAATAAGTCGTGCTCAGCAGCAAATACTAGGGTAGGGCACTCAATAAGGCTGACCCAATCCGCTTTAGCCATCCACTCCAATACACAGTGATGGATATCATAGGGTCGTAGTCTGCCAGCTTGTCCTATAATAAAGGGTTTATAACGGACTTCTAATGGACTTGTTGGCGCTAGCATCTCGAAGCGTTTCCAGGCATCCGCAATAAACTGCCCCTCATCATCCATAGGGATTTCTCGAGATATAGGCTTTTTCTTAAAGGCTTCCATAATCTCGTAGATGCGCGACTGAGAGGCTAACATTTCGCAAGATATAATTAATTTAGAGACTTTTTCTGGAGATTGGGTCGCAATGCAGGTTGCCAATGCCGCGCCGGAGTGATTTCCGACTAACATAACCTTGTCGAATCCCAGACTTTCAATTAATTGTAGGGTTACTTTTGCAAAATCTTCAACTTGCATGGCGTAGTCGGGATCGTAAGACTGACCATGTCCCGGCATATCCGGAGCAATGACCATAAAGTCATCGGCCAGCAGTGGGATGATGTCATCCCACTCAGCGATGCTCATTGGTGATTGATGCAATAAAAAAACCGGCTGACCTTGTCCAGCGACAACATAATGAATTTGACCGCTGGGTAAATCAATATAGTGTTTTTTCATAACCACCGGACCTATTTTTAATCTGAAACTTTAATGAGAACTTTACCGATATTCTTACCGTTCATTAAGCGACAAAACGCTTCTGGAGCACTTTCAATCCCCTGAGTCACTTCTTCAAAGGGAGCTAAACGTTTTTCATCAATATAAGTCTGACACTCTTTGATGAAGTCTGCTCGTTGCTCTTCAAAGTCATAAACTACAAAACCGTAAACTGTTGCACGACTTTTGATCCACATGGCTGGCATCGGGCCACCAGAACGCTCAGTTTTATTAACTTCAGACATAATGCCACAGAGGATAACGCGTGCGCCTATGGCTAATTGGCTCGAAACAATATTAAGGGTTTCTCCACCTACTAAATCTAAATAGATATCTACACCATCGGGACACAATTCTTTTAATTTTTCTGCAATATCATCGCTTTTGCGATCAATGCAGGCGTCATATCCTAATTGCTCTACAGCAACACGACACTTCTCTTCGCCACCGGCAATACCAATTACCTTGCAGCCATATATTTTCGCGAGTTGCGCAGCGGTTGAACCTACGCCACCGGTCGCTGCAGGAATGACAACAGTGTCACCTTGTTTAGGTGCGCCTTTAAGAATTAAAGCAGCATAGGCGGTTAAACCTGTTGAACCTAAAGCTGATAAATAAGCAGAATAATTAGATGCATCGGCAGGTAATTTAGTTAACGCTTGTGCCGGTAGTTTTGCATATTGCTGCCATCCACCAAAACCGCGAACGATATCACCGACTTGGAAGTCATCTGAACGGCTTTCCACTACACGGGCGATGGTTTCCCCGTTCATCATTGAGCCGGGTAAAACTGAACCGGAAATATGTAGTCCTGAAATCTGACTTCGCATATATGGGTCTAAAGACAAATACATGACTTGGCAAAGTACTTCACCGTCTTGCAAAGAATCGACTTCGGCGGTAGCCAATTGAAAATCCTTTGGCTCTGGCACACCTACTGGGGTTTGTTTTAACTGCACAATGGTATTAAGCATGTTTTTTCTTCTCTAATTAATCGCTAAGCAAATTTAGTCTAGTGTAAAGGCTTTGGGGTAAATGTACTTTGATATTTGTCATAACCAAGGGGGGTTCTTAAAAGCTGCTACATCTGGATTTTTCGGTTAATTTGGCTGATACGCTTAAGGTAAATAAATTGGTAATTAGATCCACTGGTTCACAATGAGAGTTAACAAGAGTTTAAAGTTAGTTAACTATTTTTTGATTTTTGTTAAGGACGGTAATTTTTCAGACTGTATTGTAAACTCAGCTTACATGAAGGAGTTAACAAATGGGTATTGTAGAACTTTCGGTTCTAAAATGGGCACATATAATTGCCATGGTTTACTGGTTAGGCGGTGAGTGGGGTGTATTCCAAATCTCGTTTAATGTCGTCAATAGAAATTTATCTATGGATGAAAGAAAACGACATTTAGAAACTGCTTATCGTATTGATATACTTGCTAGAACAGGTATTTTGTTACTATTTCCTCTTGGTTTCCACATGGGAAATATTTGGGGTGTACAACCCTATGGTGGCGGGTGGTTAGTCGCAGTTTGGGCAATCTTTATTGGTTGGTTAATTCTATGTTGGACTGCATTTTACTTCCGCGAGACCGATCGTGGTGTCATGTTGACAAAAGTAGATGAGAAGTTACGTTATATATTGATCCCCGTAATTGCCATATGCGCCATTTCTACCCTACTTGGTTACGGTCCGTTTCTAGGTGTAGAAGGTATGCGTTGGTTCTCAGTGAAAATTCTAATGTTCTCGGTATTGCTTTGTATTGGTCTGTACTTAAGATTCGTTATGCGTCAATGGACAGCTATTTTTAGAAAGTTGGCTGAAAAACAAGATGATGCGTTAGAAGCTGAACTAGAAAGTTCCATTCGTATCTCACGTTACCTAGCTTATTTTTACTGGATAATTATTGCTGGAGTGGGCTTCATTGGAGCGACCAAACCTTTCTAGATGATTTAATCTACATTCTAAAAGGCTTTAACTGTAACGGTTAAAGCCTTTTTTATTTGGGGTTGTAGTCTTAGGATATTTCAATTGATTGTGGAGTCTACAGCCACTTAGTCATAAACTTGCCCTTCTCATCTGTTGTTACAACCACCCCAGTATTGTAGCGCTCACGCAGCACCTGCTGCTGCTTTTCAATCTCAGTAGCTTGGATGCGCACGGCTGAAAATACTGAAACACCTCGCAATGGCCCTAACTCATAAACATCTTCTGCTTTGTTCAAGCCTAAATTAACCACAATGCGTGTATTGGGATTCGGTAGAGTGATGAGCATTTGGTAAGTTGGCTGTTTGGACTCCTTATTTATGGAGGTATAAAGTGCACTACTTTCAGTAACAGGTTGTAATTTATCTTCTGTAGTTGCCATATAAGCGTTTAATGGAGCAAAGATCACACTACCTGGATGCTGTTGGCTATTTTCAGATTGCGCTTTGCTAACTTGAATGAGTTGAACACCCATTGAGTCTGGTATTTCAAGCCCTACAGCGCTGGCTGGAAAATGACCCGGAGGATAAAATTTACGTTCCGTTATTATGGCCTTGTTTTGCCCTACATCAATTGAGAATAGCGTGCCGTAATGGGCTATTTTGCTATTGTATTGACCATCCATATAGGTATTTTCGCTAAGCCAATGACCTTGTTGCGCTGCCCAAAATGGCACCGATTTTAAGTTTTCTGCAACGCTTGAAGTTGAGGTTATAGCGATGACTAAACATGGCAGTAATGCAGAAATGGAAAGTCCAAAAAAACTGTTAGTTGAGTTTTTCAAAGGTAAATTTAGGGGCAATAGTCGAATTAAATTTAATATCATAATTAGTCCAATTAGTGTGTTGAATACAGCAATAAAAAAGGCGCCCCATAGGCGCCTTTCATTTGTTTTGTGCTAGTTAAAACGCGTAAGCGACTTTTACACCAAATTCTCTTGGCATAATCGGGTCAACTACCGCACCTTGTGATGCAAAAAAGTTTGGTATAGCACTAAAGTCAGTGTTACGACGCCCAGTAGCCCAACCATCTTCGTCAGTACAGTTTCTACAGTACAACTCTACATCGATTCCGCTTTCATGTTGGAAACCCAAACTAAGGCTCAATAACGAATATGAATCGATTGTGGTTAGGTTAAGCTCATCAGTGTAGGTTTTGCCTCTGTAGGTTAGATCTGCACGTGCGGAATAATCCCATTCGCTGTTTAATGTATCTTTCCAACTCATGCCAATAGCACCACTGTGTTTTGGTGAACGAGGTAGGGTATTGCCATCAGCCGCTAAAAATGTTCCGTATGGCAAGCCTAATACTGTGCGGAACGAGTTGCTGTCGTATCTATCATACTCAGACTCTGTATAACCATAGGCGAATTGCATATTTAGATTTTGGTTAATTTGCCAGCGACCTTCAGCTTCAATACCCTGCTGTATACTTGATCCTTCCATTGTCGGGTTCAAGAAATAAGGTGTGCCTGTACTTTCACCAAAGAATGCATATAAACCAGAGGATTTCATAGCTTCCCATTCTTGATAAAATGCAACCAATGAGTACCAAACGCTACCGTCAAAAACAGATTGTTTCAAACCAAGTTCATAGCTGTTAAGACTCTCTTCGCCAGTGGTTTTTTGCACATTGGGATTTTGTGCTAAGAAAGCTGCAGCATCATCTTGATCAATAGCATCAAGCTGAGCATTGTATGAACCAGGAAGGAGCGCCTCTGAGTATGTTAAGAATAGATTGGTATCTGCATTAGGTTTGTATTGTAAGCTCACACGCGGTAAAAATGCGTCATAGTCTTGTTCTACAGGATCCGTCAATGTCGCTTCAGTAAATCCACCACGAGTGATAGTGGTATCTTCTTGATAGCGCCCTTCAAAAACAGCCGTGAATTGGTCAGAAAAGTCATATTCTATAGCGCCAAATATTCCTGTTGATGCAACGTTAGCTGCATCAATTGAGCTAGTGCCATAACCAAGTTGTAGACCACCAAATATACCGTCAAATACACTCCAGCCGCCATCTACGTCACCCATTTGATCAATTTCAGAGGTGCTTACGCCAACCATCCAGCGTAACTTTCCTGCATCATCAAAGGTGTAACGTGCTTCTGCGGACCAAGACTCTAACTCTAACCAAGTCGCAGTAATCCAAGCTTTACTGTCTGTTTGGTCACTGTCGCGAATTTGCGTAGTATCTCTTTTGTTGTAGCCCGCCAAAACTGACAAGGTATAGTCGTCGGATACCACGTATTCAGCTTCCATTGAAAAAGACACTAGCTCTCCGGCTAATCCAATTTTATTCAAACTAGGTGTGTCACCCGAATCGGGTCGTAGGTTTAATAATTGTTCCGTGCTATATGTGCCATCAGCAATGATGTCTTGTCCACTAACAGCAACATCATAAAAGGTCGCGTTGTTGCTAATATCTATGGTAGGTAATGATCCAATAAGCCAAGGCTGAGTAAATGTCACATCCTGCGTACCGTTGTTAGTTGGAATAGTGATCCCATCACCTGCAGACACATTGTTATAGGTAGTGAAAGGTATAAATGTTGAACTTGTCGCACCATCGTCGTCTTCTGAATAAGCAAAACGGGTTTTAATACTGAGATCTTCAGTCGGTGTGAAAGAAACAATTAACGAAACCCCAGTGGTGTTTTCTTCACCTAACTCACCGCCGTCATTCGCGGTGAAAGGAGCACCTTGAGTACGTGTAAAAGCAGTCAGTCTGGCATTGATGTTTTCAACAATTTCACCTTCCACATAACCTTCCAACTCTTGGCTACCAAAAGTGGGGCTGTAGGAAGCGGAAACACCACCGCTGAAGTCACTGGTTGGAGTAACTGTAGTGTAGTTAATTGCGCCACCAAAGGTACCTCGGCCAAAGTATACCGGTTGGGGTCCACGTATTACTTCCACTTGAGATATGTCGCTGAATGAAACTGAGCTTGAGCCCCCAAGCATGGCTATTCCATCAACTAAAAAACCACCGGTTTGCGTGGTTGGCGTGGTAATGGCGATATCCATTCCTCTAAATCGAATACCAGGGTTAAATCGACCTGGCTGGGAGTTACCCACATTTTGGAAGTCTAAATTAGGTGCGAAGTTAGCAAGGATTTCTAAGTCAGATATGCCTTTTTCTTTCAAGTCAGCACTGGTAAATGCCTGAATTGAAAGTGGAACTTCAATAATGGACTCATCTGTTTTACGCGCACTAACAGTAATTCTTTCAAGAGAGTTATTATTAACTTCCGTTGCTGCGTTAGCATCTTGAGCGTGGACTAGTGTTGTGGCTATAGGGGATAAAGCGAATGCAGTTCCTGCAATATACACGTATTTGCGTAATTTAGAGTTGCTCATGATTTTTCCTTTTATGTGATGCGTTTCTATTTTTTGACTGCGATTAACTTTTGCTAAAAATTAAACCAATTTATTGTTTTTATTAATATTCTGTAACATTTAATGGTTAACCTACACTCGCAAACAATGTGCTTATGTGTTATTCAGCATAAGCAGCATAAAATTTAGCCGCCTTAACAAATGTCAAAAATCATTGGGAATTCGCTTATTTTTTGACTAAATAATTGGGAGTATGCAGTTTGCTGAATTTCAGCGGGATATTAGTTACCCATTGATAGAACAATGTGACCTAGAAAGAGAAATTTGCCTTACCAAACAAGGGTGAGATGTATAAAGTACAGGCAGAATATTGTTTAAGCGGAACTGCTATTTATGAATGGTTAAATAGTGCTTGAGGCTCTATGTGATTAGAGCCTCAGCAGTATTTAGACCCTAGGTTGGGTTTTTATTTAATTTGGTGAACGCTGTTTCTCTAACTTGAGTAATACAAGGAATGGCTAAGACAATGAGTCCGAAGAATACCCAAAAAGCTAAATCGTAACTTGAGTTCATTCCATAGAACACGCCAGTAAGCCAGATACCTAAGCCACCACCTAAGCAATCTAACACCGTGATAGTGCCCAGAATTTTACCTGCCGACTTTAAACCAAAACAGTTTACAGCAGATAATTGAATCGTCGTGTAAACACCACCCCAGCCTAAGCCGAACAAAATAATTGCTTCCCATAAAACAGATTTATTCATTAGTGCTAGCAAAAGGGAACCGCTAAGCATCACTAAGATATTACCTAAGAACACTTTCTTAAAGTGAATGTGGTCAGCTAAAAAGCCAAATACAAATTTACCAATAAGCGCACAAGTGAAAAACAAACTAATACCGTTGGCGGCGGTACTTGCTTCAAATCCAAGATCACGCATATAAAGGAATAAGTGGGCTTGAACCCCTAAAACAGTATAAAAAGTTGTCATCGCCACTAAGGTTAATGCCCAAAAGGTGCGGGTGCGAATGGCATCAAAATAATCCATACCAGTAGGGGCACTAACAGTTTCCGGTTGCGCACTGGCGCTGGCACTTTTGTTGCGCTTAGACGGGTTGTCTGAAACAAAAATTAACACAATTAAAAGCATCGCAAGTGGGAATAGAGTGGCCCATTGCATTGCCGTACGCCATCCATAAAGCTCGTTCATGTATAACCCATATTGAGGGAATAATACGCCTCCTAGACTAGTACCCACTAAGGCGATTCCTATTGCCGCGCCGCGTTTTTTCGTAAACCAATTGGATACCAGAATAACAGCAGGGTTCAGGCCACAAAATATGAGTACTAGGCCTAACATTGCATGTACAACATATAAACCTTGCAGTGATTCAATTTGACTATACAGAGTGTAAGCCACTGCCAGTAATGACCAACCAAATAATAGAGAGCGTTTAACCCCGATTTTATCGAGAATAATGCCACCAAAAGGTGCAAGTAGTGCACTAGTAGCAAAGGTGATCATATCTCTAAACTTTAGAGAGCCTCGTGACCAGCCAAATTCATCGAGTAGTGATTCATCAAAAACTGATAAACCAGAAATACTCATGCCGTTACTGACCAGCAACGCAATACAAGCAATAAAAGCGATAATCCAAGGGTAATGTTTGTTCATAATATTTCCAATGTTAGTCATTGTGTTTTAGTTATTTAATCTAATCCGACGAAATCCAATGGATCTGGACCGAGTCGTTGGTCTTTATTTAAATCATCTATGGTTTTCAATTCTGCTGCAGTTAATTCAAAGTCGAACACTTGAATATTTTCAATAATTCGACTTGCTGTAATTGATTTGGGGATCACTAATGTGTTTCGTTGCAGATGCCAGCGTAAGACCACTTGAGCTGGAGATTTTTGGTATTTGTTAGCAATGCTCGTGACTTGTTGTTGTTCGAAAATACCCTGGCCACCTTGGGCTAAAGGACTCCAAGCCTGAACTAAAATATTGTGTTTAGCACACCAATCTGACAATGTTTTTTGCTGAAATAACGGATGTTTTTCAATCTGGTTTATAACTGGTGTAACACCCGTTTGTTGAATCAATGTTTCAATATGTTCTGGTAAAAAATTACTAACGCCGATGGATTTCACTAAGCCGTTTTGCTGCGCTTTAATTAACTCTTCCCAAGCTTTGCTATATTGTCCTAAAGATGGCACCGGCCAATGAATCAAATAACAATCTAAATAATCCAATTGCAGTCGAGATAAACTATCTTCTAATGCTTGTTGAACGTTATTCTGATCACTATTCCAAAGTTTGCTAGTAACAAAAATGTCTTCCCTAGCTACTTTATTTACTCTCAGTGCTTCACCTACGCCAGATTCATTTGCGTAAACAGAGGCTGTATCTATTAAGCGATATCCAGCATCAAGGGCAGTAGAAATCGCTTCAACAACTTGTTCGTTGCTTGCTTGCCAAACCCCTAAACCTAATTTGGGGATGCTATTGCCATCCAACATTTTAATGCTATTTGTCATAATTACTGCCTTTGAGGTGATGAAGCGTATACGCTAATAAATAGGACCTTTATAATCCTAAGGAGCCAGGGTTCACAAGTCGATTAGGATCAACACACTCCTTAATACGTTCAATGAGTTCTAATGCTGGGGGTTTAATACCATCTTTGTACGCATAATTTTTACCAATCTGGAAGTGTACGCCGCCCATCTCACTAAACTTCGCAGCTACTTCATTTTTAATTTTGGTGACGGTTTCTCTGGCTTCGAGGTTTTCATCGAATTTTTTCAATTTACTAAAGTGTCCTGACTCTACACTCTTTTCATGCAACTCATTCAGACAATCCTGCCAAAAGAACACAGGCTCAATCACAAATGCATTGGTTGAAATTACTGCAAACAAATATCCCACTCCAATTTGCATGCGCTCCATAACGTCTCGGTGGCTGTTAAATATGGCTTCGGTGGCATTAAAAGCTGGGATAACCTTTGAATGGGGGAATTGACCGTGAACTGGTACCCAACGTTCTCCGTTGGGGCCAACCATATTGTTGACAGGCCCAAAAGGATTCGCACGTAGAATTTTGGGAATAGTGTTCTCGATTTCTTTGCCCTTGTTCTTTTTAACAATGGCACGAATATCTTCAAGACACTGTTTAGCTCCATGGGCAGAACGTTCCTCTATAAATGCATGAATCGAGAAATCAACATCATCCATAAAACCACGGCCAGCAAAGGCAATCTTTGAGCCTTGTTTAATGGCTTGACCGATGGAACCCGCTGATTTCATAAAACCGACTAAGGCTTTGGCATCAGATGCTAGGCTTTCACGTTGTTTGCGCTGAGCTTGTAAGAAGGGATCAAAACCGAAACACTCCATGGCTAATCCGCGACGGGAAATTTCGCTCATGGTATTTAATGCATCATCAGAGGTTTTGAAGTCCATGGAGATATATTCTCTGGCAGTCAACTCTGGCATTAATCTTAGGGTCGCGCGGGCTTTAAAGCCTAGTGAGCCAGTATCGCCAATGAAAACACCAGTTAAATCTGGTCCGAAATGACGGAAAAACGGTGTGCCATTAATTTGTGCAGCAGAGCCAGTTTCTAAAATAGAACCATCTGCTAGAACTACTTCCACACTGATAACAGAGTCCGCGATTGCGCCGAATTGTCCAGAGCCCCAAAACATACCGTTTTGCGATAAACCACCACCGATAGTGGCATAAATTCCTGATAACGTGCCCCAACATGGAGTGCGTAATCCGGTGTCTTTAAGGGCTTCGTACAGAGACTTCCAAGAGCAGCCACATTCCACAGTGACGTACATATCTTGTTCATTAATTTCAACTATTTTCGACATTCTGCTCATGTCAATTATGATCGAGTTGTCTTGTTGCGGCACATATCCACTGGTGTATGACATACCGCCACCACGAGGTATCGTAATATACTTGTGAGCAGTGGCCGTTTTTACAACTTCAGATAGTTCGAGAGTTGAACTTGGTTGCACAACGGCGAGTGCCGGTTTGTCTTTGGTAAAGACATCTTGTGCATATAGACTGCACGAATCAGCATCTGTTAATACATATTCTTGGCCGACTATGGTGGCCAACGTTTCTAAAACAATTGATGCATCACTTTTAGTATTCACACACACTCCATAAATCTTATTGGCTACACTTAAACTGCAGCGATTGAAGCTGGTTTCGGTTCGCAAATATGCACTATTTCAGACGTCCCGAATTACTCTAATATTTTATAATGTACTATTATTATAACATTGATGCAATATGTCCTGAAGTTATTCCCAGAAAAGAAAGTGAGTTTACCTTGGATCATGGCTTAGGTATGGATTGTGGAGCATAGTTCAGTGTTATTCGCTTATTGATACAGCTTCGTCACTGTTGAAGTAAAAGATCGAATGTTATATATTTATATCTTTATTTTTACGGTGGCAGTATATGAAGACAGAGATTGATGTCGAAATTAGTGAAGTTGGCCCACGAGATGGATTGCAAAGTATTAAGCCGATTATGTCCACGGCTGACAAAAAACGTTGGATCAGCGCGTTAGCTGCAGCTGGGCTTCCTGAAATTGAGGTGGGTTCATTTGTACCTGCCAGCGTACTTCCGCAATTAGCAGATACTGCCGAGATAGTTGAACACGCTCGCACAATTCCTAATTTAAATGTAGCGGTTTTAGTACCTAATTTTCGTGGTGCACAGAACGCGGTAAAAGCTGGTGCTCATAAGATCACAATTCCTCTTTCCGTCTCAGAGACTCACAGCTTGAAAAATGTGCGTCGTACTCACGCTCAAGTTATTGACGAAGTGGTAAAAATACGTGAGCTTATTGATCAGTCTGATAACTCCCATAAAATTATTTTGGAAGGTGGTTTATCTACTGCTTTTGGCTGTACTTTAGAGGGAAATGTACCTGAGTCCAAAGTATTTGAAATGGCAGAAAAGTTAGTTGAAGCTGGCTGCGATGAAGTTGGCCTTTCAGATACCACTGGTTTTGGTACTCCCACTCAAGTTAAACGTCTAACTTTGGGAATTTGGGATATCGTTGGAAAAGATAAACTTACCGGAATACATCTCCATAATACCCGTGGGCAAGGCCTAGCTAATGTGATGACTGCCCTTGAAGTTGGTTTAAAAACAATTGATTCTTCAATGGCTGGTATTGGTGGCTGTCCATTTGCACCGGGCGCTTCAGGCAATATCATTACCGAAGACTTGGTCTTTTTACTGGAAGGTATGGGGCTGAAAACTGGGGTTAACTACCAACGTTTGTTATTAGCTAGGCAGATCCTTCGTGACAGTTTACCTATTGAAGTTGAATTATACGGGTTCACCCCAGATGCAGGTTTACCAAAAGGTTTTGAAATGGCGACGTCGCAAACTACGTAATTGCGAAGTCCTGTTTTAAGGGCAATTTTAAGCATGAAAATTAGCACTCAAAACGGAATTATCTTTCAGCAAAAAAGCGGTCAAACCATCCTTGATGCCAGTATTGAAGCTGGTTACCCCATCAACCATAGCTGCCGTTCTGGCCGCTGTGGTTTTTGTAAAGTGAAATTACAATCAGGAAAGTCTCACGCTTATCGTTCTCAGCAGTTGTCACAACAAGAAATAGACGACAATTGGATATTAACTTGTTGTCATACGGCGGTTAGTGATATTCAAATTGATGCGGGCTCTCTGCAACAAGTGACAGTGCCAAAAGTCTGTTCCATTCCTTGCGCTATCGATGCTCTGGAATTCATCAGCCCAGCTGTACTCAAAGTAACATTGCAGTTACCGTTAATTGTTAGGTTTACCTTCCTGGCCGGCCAATATGTCGATTTAACCCAGGCTGGTGGTAGTTCAGGTCGATATTATTTAACTAAATTGAAAGATAAAAACCAGCCGCAAAAAATAGAATTACACGTATTAGCTGATAAGCATGATCCCATGAATCAGTATTGGTTTACACAGGCGAAGGTTGCAGACCTGCTCACATTAGAGGGGCCTAAAGGCACTTTTTTCTTGCGAGATGTGAGCCAGCGCCATGTAATTATTGTAGTTTATGAGCGCGAAATCCCAGCTGTACAATCCATGTTAGACACCCTAGAAGCATTGCCCAAAGACATGCAAGCCGCCAGCGTCACGTTGATCTGGCAAGGTCGAACGGAGGCAGATTTTTACCAAAACATAATAACCGCTATAGATGAGTTTGAGTTTATTCAAACCCTACCCAATAGTGGTTCTCTTTTATCTGGGCAGTTGGGGGGAGTTCAGGATATTATTTTAAATAGGTACCCTGACCTCACCAAAGTGCAGGTGTACGCTTGTGGACCTGAACGTTGCTTAGAGCAACTTCGAAAAAAACTGCTGCTACATAAGTTTGATCCTCAAAATTACTTTTCCCAAGGAAGTTTTAGCAATTCTGTCTACTAAGGTTACTTAGTCGGTACGTCTAAATATGACTTCGAGCTTACGACAGTCTTCAAGCCTATTTTTATTCCCTTAATTATTTTTATCACGATTACACAATAGTTATCTGCTGTTAACAGCGTAGTTGAATTGCGATTTTGAGCGCTAAATATTCATTAATTTAGTGAGCAGATATTGACAAATGTCATAGTGAAGTTTGTTAGATGCAGATAGATTGAATCAGTGATAGTTGACTAATTTTTGCTTCAATCATTTTAGAAAACACACAAAAACAGGCGCTTACAATCTGCAGAAATACTGAGATGAGGGGAGCGCTTAAACAACAGTTAGACAAGATTTTCAACCAACCAAATTAAAAGCTAACACTCTTAAATGGCGAATTATAAAAAACAGGTCGGAGAAATAAGTATGAAAAAAACTGAGAAAAAATTTTACGCAAGTTTAGCAGCAGGTTCTTTGCTAGTTACAGCAGGTTCAACATTTGCTCAACAAACAACTTCAGATGACTTAGCCATTGAGAAGATAACCGTTACCGCTCAACGAAAAGCGGAAAGCATACAAAATTCTCCGGTTTCCATTTCTGCACTTGGTCCAGAAGATATTGAAAAAATGCAGATTGATAATACTAAAGACCTCAGCCAAGTGATGCCAAATGTGATGATTAAACCCGTCACAGGAGGCAGCGCTGGGATCACGCCATTTATTCGAGGTGGTGGAGTAACTGATGGTGCACTTATTACCTCTGAACCCGAAGTTGGCATCTATGTTGATGACGTTTATCAGCCTCGTTCTGCAGCCTCTTTTATTGAGTCATTAGATCTAGAACGCATTGAAGTTCTACGCGGTCCCCAAGGAACCTTGTACGGCCGAAATAGCTCCGCAGGGGCGTTGAAAATTATTTCTCGTGTACCCGATGATTTATTTCGCTTTAAAAATGAAGTTGGAATAGGTAGTTGGAATGAAAGATACGATAAGTTTACGGTAAGTGGTCCCTTGAATGATGATGAACGTCTGCGAGGCGGCATTACTGGCATGATCCGTAAACGGGATGGTGGTCGTCAGTATAACGCCAGTTTAGACAAAGACGTTGGCGAGGAAGATTATGCAGGTTTCCAAAGTGATTTGTATTATGAAGGTGATACTTTTACTGCCCGCTGGAAATTATTTTATACTGATTATGAAAGTGATGGCTTGCATGCATCGGCACTTGATCCCCTTCAATCAGATAACGAATATGATCAGCTAACCTTTACCTCGGGTGAATTTGATACTGTGTTGTCACCTTTCGAATCTTATACCGACGATAAGCAATACGGCACTAGCTTACACTTAACCAAAGAAATCAATGACTCCATGAGACTGTTTTCGATTACCTCCTGGTCGAAATTGAAAAATGACTGGGCAACTGGTTTTAGTGGTGGTGTAGCTTATTCTCTATTAGGTATTCCAATTGACGGCTATGCAGAACTGTTTAGCCGCAACTCTACAAGTGACCAAGATAGTGTTAGCCAAGAAGTACAATTGCAAGGTGAAGCTTTTGATAACAAGGTTAGCTATATCGCTGGTTTGTATTACTTTAATGAGTCGGGGGAGCAAACCGTCAACTCCGAAATATTTTTTGCACCTTCATATGGTAATTTTAACATTGATACTAAGAGCTATGCAGCCTTCGGACAGGTCACCATTGGTCTTACTGACAAGTTGGGTTTAACCCTAGGGGCCCGTTACACTCGCGACGATAAAGAACTCGATGCCACCCTTGAGACAACACCAGTAGCGCGTCAAGACTCATTTAAAAAGTTCACCCCCAAAGTTGCTTTCAACTATCAGGCTAATGACGATTTACTTTTATACACAAGCTTTACCGAAGGTTTTAAAGCTGGGGGGTATAACAGCTTGGCTGCCACTGCTGAAGGACTAGATACTCCTTTTGATATGCAAGTGATGGACGCCTATGAAGCAGGTATGAAAAGTGAATGGTTAAATAACCGCTTGCGAATTAATGTCGCTGGATTTTTCAATGAATATTCAAGTCTGCAACAACAGTCTGTTGACGAATTGGGATCATTTATTACTGAAAACTACGATGCCGAGCATAAAGGTATCGAAGTCGAACTATATGTGCGTTTAACCGCCAATTTAAATTTCTGGGCTAACGGTGTTTCACAAGATAGTGAATATACCTCGGTCAACGTCAATGGCGTTGCGTCTAATGGTGGTTTAGTCGGCAATAGAATGACCAACGTCTTTGAGTTTCAATATGCTGCTGGTTTGGATTACACCAGAGATATTGGTGACGGAACCCTAAGTTTGGGTACCAACCTGAATCATCGCGATGATTTCTATTCGACCGCTGACAACTCTGATATTGGTCATATCGAGCCTGTGACATTAATTGATGCTTACGCCTCTTATGCCTATGAACGCTGGAAAGTCACTTTGTCAGGTAAAAACCTAGGTAACGAAAAGCAAGCATTTACCGGTTTTGGTTTTAGCTTGATTCAGCCGCGTTTTATGGCTGATCCAATGACTTGGCGCCTTAGCTTATCTTATGAAATGTAAGGCCGTGCATCAGCGTCGAAGGGGCAAGATTGAATGCTATATGGAAGTTTGAATGGGAAGTGATAGGACAATCTTCAGATTCCTATCAATCATTATGAGTCAGATATGAACTGAAAATAATGAGGTTTTTTGCTTAGAGTTAAACAACGATTGTTAACTGGTAAGCAACTAATAAAAGAAAGTGAATACTCACTTATTAAATAAGGTTAAGTTACTATGAAATCAACACAAATCATTGTGGCAGGTGCAGGACCAGTGGGAACCGTTACTGCTTATCGACTTGCGAGTATGGGGTTTGATGTCATGTTATGTGAAGCAGGTCCAAATTGCGCAGTTGATTTGCGTGCTTCAACGTTTCATCCACCCACATTAGAAATGCTAGATGAATTAGGCATGGCTGATGAATTAATTGAACGAGGCTTAAAAGCGCCGATATATCATTTCCGCGAACGTGCAACTGGTGAAGTTGTTGAGTTTGATCTATCGGAACTAGAGGGCAAAGAGAAATTTCCCTATCGCTTACAATGTGAACAGCATGTATTAGCTAGCATGGTTGCCGAAAAGTTAAATAATCATCCAAAAGCAGAAGTGAAATTTAGTCACCGAGTGGTTCATTTTGAACAGACCGAAGATGGCGTTGAAGTTGCCCTTGAAGGCCCTTTTGCTATCGAAAAAGTGAAAGCCAAATATTTGGTCGCAGCAGACGGTGGTAACTCCATTATTCGTAAATGGTTAGGTGTTGAATTTGAAGGTTTTACCTATCCTGAAAAATTCTTAACCTTATCAACCAAAGTTGAGCTAAAAGACTACATCGACAACCTTGCTTACGTGAGTTATGTATCTGATCCCAAAGAATGGATGGTACTGCTTCGAGTGCCAAGTGTATGGCGTATTTTGGTGCCTGCTAGTGAAGATCAACCTGACGATTATCTGCTATCCGATGAGAAGAAAAACCAAGTATTCCGTGATCTGATAGGTCGTGAAGACGTGGAAACTGAACACAGAACTATTTATCGGGTTCACCAGCGCGTTGCTAAGAAGTTTAACCATGGTCGAGTCTGTTTAGTGGGAGATGCATGTCATATGAACAACCCCCTAGGTGGTTTTGGCATGAACAGCGGGATCCATGACGGCTGGAATTTAGCGGATAAAATCAAGCTAAACCTTACCGAAGGTCATGATGATGCAAACTTTGAGCTGTATGACGCCCAACGTCGTCCAGTTACTCATAGTTTTATTCAGGCGCAAACCATGCAGAACAAGAAACTGTTAGAGCATAGCCCAGAAGAAAACCACGCCATGCGTTTACAAGAAATGCACGATATCTGTAATGATGACGAAAAACGTTTAGCGTTTCTTAGACGACAAGCCATGTTTACTAGCCTTGAAGAAGCTAACAAAATCAAATAGGAAAAATTATGAAAGACGCACTCGGATATCGAGCTAAATTTGGTGTGTTAGGTCCCTCAACAAACACCATAGTACAACCTGAATTTGATGATATGCGCCCAGCTGGGGTGACCAATCATTACAGCCGTATCGTAATCGAAAACGCCAATGCGGTTTCCAATGAAAGTTTTATGGCCGGTACCAACTTGATTGACCAAGGTACAGAAGAAGCCGTTAGAGGCGTGCTTACTTGTGCGCCAGACTACCTAGTGATGGGTATGTCAGCGGTAACTTTTTACGGTGGAGCTAAAGGTGCGGAAGCCTGGAAAAATCGTATCGAATCATTTTCTGGCCTAAGAATATCAATGGGGTCAGAGTCAGTGGTTGCTGCCATGAACGCCATAGGTGGCATTAAAAAAGTTGCCTTCTTATCACCTTACTTTCCGGTAGCAAATGCAGAAGTTGCCCACTATTTAAGTGACCACGGATTTGAAACTGTGCGTGATATTCCATTAGAAAGACCAAGTTGGTTAAGTATTGCGGAAACGCCTTTTTCATTGACCCGCGAAACTGTAGCTAAATTAAATGGTGACGACGTTGATGCCATCGTACAGGTAGGAACTAACCTATGTATGGCAAGCCTTGCTCCGAAATTAGAGCTAGAGCTGGGCAAACCTGTCATCGCAATTAATACGGCGACTTATTGGCACGCATTACGTACCTACGGAATCACAGATAAAGTCAGTGGTTTTGGTCGATTGTTAGAGGAATTTTAAAATGGAATATGATTACGTCCCCATTAGCGAACGTGGCCAATTAAAGTGGCCCGATGGCAAAAAAGTAGCGTTAATTCTTACGTTCAATCTTGAAACTTGGGATCTGACCAAAGACACCGACGAACCTTATTATGCTGGTGGCCCTGCGGTATTACCGGACACACTTCCGGGAAATACACCGGACTTCCCTAACTATACTTGGCGCGAATACGGTCAGCGTGTAGGTATTTGGCGTTTATACGAGTTATTTGATGAGCTTAAAGTGAAAGCCAGTTGTACCACTAATGCGGTCACCTTCGAACGTCGTGGTGCCATGGTACAAGCCTGTCTTGATCGCGGGTGGGAATTGATTACCCACAACTACGAACAAGGTGAATTACTTACTAACTTCGCCCACGAACCAGAAAAAGAACAAGAAGTTATTTCCCGTTCAATCAATATGTTCGAAGAATATGTTGGCCGTCGTCCAGTAGGATGGTTGTCATCATCGTTGCGCGGTACCCTTAATACACCAGCGATTCTTGCCAAAGAAGGTTACAAGTTTTACTGCGACATTATGAATGATGATCAGCCCTTTATGATCCGCACTGATAATGGCCCCATAGTGTCTGTCCCTTATTCAAATGAAATCAACGATTTCACTATTATCACCCGACGTGGCCACACGACTGATGAGTACCGTGATATTTTGATTGAAGAATTGAATGTGCTGTACAAAGAAGGTGAAACTCAGGCGCGTATTATGAACGTTGGTTTGCATCCCCATGTTACTGGACGAGCCTATCGGATTAGAGCGATTCGTGAATTTATTGAATACGCAAAAACCTTACCTGATGTGTGGTGGACAACCCGTGAAGAGATTGCTGATTGGTACTTAGAGCATCAGCAAGCACATCATATTCCTGGCCAAATATAAGTCACACTGACATCCAATAAGGAGCCTTTTATGACTAATGCAATATTAAACGACGGCGTGATCCCAGAACCACAAACCCAAGCCGTACGCGATTTGCTTGCAGCAACACCTGACAAACAACTGTTCATTAACGGTGAGTATTGCGCTCCCCAAAGTGGTCAGTATATGGAAACTTGTGACCCTGCTACGGGCAAGGTTATCGCGCGTATCGCCAATGCAAATAAGGCTGATGTGGATAATGCCGTCGCCGCTGCGCAACAAGCATTAAAAGGCCCTTGGGCAACCATGACACCCATGGAGCGCGGCATAATTTTAAACCGTGTGGCTGATCTTGTAGATCAACATATGGACGAATTGTGCGAATTGGAAGTACTTGATCAAGGTAAACCTTGGTTTGTGGCGCGTTGGGCAGAAATACCTGCAGTGGCTGGACAATTTCGCTTTTTCGCCGGACAAGCCCTTACCTTAGATGGTAATACCTTGAATCCTTCAGTCAATTATCAACCTGAAGGCAAACAAGTTCATGCGTGGACTGTTCGTGAACCTGTGGGCGTTGTGGCGGCTATTACCCCGTGGAACTCGCCGTTAATTTTAACTGCCATGAAACTTGCTCCCGCTCTTGCCGCTGGCTGTAGCATAGTGCATAAACCGGCAGAATTGACCTCGCTTACCGCGCTGCGCTTAGCTGAGTTAATTAGTGAGGCGGGTGTACCGCCAGGTGTGTTGAATGTTGTTACCGGAGACGGTGCCAAATGCGGTAGTGTGTTAGCTAGTCATCCTGGTGTTAATAAGGTTGCCTTTACAGGTTCTACGGCTACCGGCCGTGCCATTGTTGAAGCCAGTAAACAAAACTTAACCCGAGTTACCTTGGAACTTGGCGGGAAATCGCCAGCCATTGTACTTCCTGATGCTGATTTGAACTTAGCGATTCCAGGGATTGCCAACGGTATCTTTTTCAATGGCGGTCAAGTTTGTGTGGCCAATTCACGTACCTATATTCATCGCTCAATTTTTGATGAAGTTGTTGAAGGTATTGCAGCCTATGGTGCAGGCTTGAAAGTCGGTCATGGGTTAAACCAAGATACCCAAATGGGGCCTGTGGTTTCTTCCCAACAAGGGGAAAAAATTGAAGCCTACATTAAAGGTGCTAAAGCCGAAGGTGCAACTATTTTAACCGGTGGGGAGCGTTTTGGTAGTGCAGGGACATTTATTCAACCTACAGTGGTAACAGGCACAAAAACGACCAGCCCAATCCATTGCCAAGAAGTCTTTGGTCCGGTCATTGTGGCAGAACCTTATGATGACATTAACGAAGCCTTGCAGTGGAGTAATGACAACGAATACGGGTTAGCGGCCAGTGTTTGGACTGAAAACTTATCCAATGCCCATCGCCTATCTCGCCAAATTGAGGCGGGAACTGTGTGGATTAATACCCATTCGATGTTTGACCCCGCTATGCCCATTGGTGGCATGAAAAGTTCAGGTTATGGTCGTGATAGTGGTAAGCAAGCTATGGATAATTACCTAGAATGGAAAACCATCTGCGCGGTGTTATAAGTTTGTTCTGAATAGCTAAACAATAAAAAACCGGATATTGAACACTCAATATCCGGTTTTTTATTGCCCTAGCCCCATTTAGCGAGGCTAGGAGGATTAGCCAAGAGTTAGTTGCTGAACAACCATTTCTCTGAGGCTCTTAAGTTATTTTCAAAACCTTGAATAGCGTCTTGTTGCAATAAGGTGATGGAAATCTCATCATGGCCTTGTAACAAGTTTTGTCGTCTAGATTCATCTACTGTGAATGACCAACTTTGTTCATTAGCATAACTGACCGTACAATTTTCTAAGTCAACAGTTAGCTCGATGGTGTCTTGTTGAGCCGTTAACGTGAATAAGCTATCCACCACATCTGCAGGCAATGCAACAGGTAACACACCATTTTTGAAACAGTTGTTATAGAAAATATCTGCAAAACTAGGGGCGATAACAGCCTTAATACCGTAACCACTTAATGCCCATACTGCGTGTTCTCTACTTGAACCACAGCCAAAGTTTTCACGGGCAAGCAAAATGTTGGCGTTTTGATATTGTGGTTTATTCAAAACAAAGTCAGGATTCACTCTGCGGGTTTTACAATCCGTTCTAACATCACCCGGATCTAAATAACGTAAGTCATCAAATAACCAATCGCCAAAACCGAACTTACTAATGGACTTCAAATATTGTTTTGGCAGGATTGCATCAGTATCAACATTACTGCGGTCAAACGGTAAAACTGTTCCTGTGTGAGATAAGAATTTTTTCATTATTGAACTCCATCTTGAGTGATATCAACAAAGTGACCGGCAATGGCTGCGGCTGCGGCCATCGATGGACTGACTAGATGGGTACGACCTCCACTACCTTGGCGGCTTTCAAAGTTACGATTCGATGTTGACGCACAATGTTCACCTGACATTAAACGGTCGGCGTTCATTGCTAAGCACATGGAGCAGCCAGGTTCACGCCACTCGAAGCCCGCAGCTAAAATGACTTTATCTAAACCTTCATCTTCAGCTTGTTGTTTAACTAAACCAGAGCCAGGTACCACCAATGCTTGTTTAATGGTTTTAGCCACTGTTTTCCCTTCCACAACGTGTGCAACGGCACGAATATCTTCGATGCGCGAGTTGGTACAAGAGCCAATGAACACACGATCTAGAGTCACATCGGTGATCGGCTGTCCGGCAGTTAACCCCATATAATTAAGGGCTTTTTGATAGTCTTCTGCTTTTTGCTCGTATAATTCTGGGTTAGGGATAAGTTGATCCACCGACATCACCATTTCCGGCGATGTACCCCAACTTACTTGGGGTTTGATCTCTTCAGCTTTAAAATGGAATTCAATATCAAAATTCGCACCAGCATCACTGTGTAGGTCTTGCCACATTGCAGTGGCTTCTTCCCAAAGTTCATTTTTAGGCGCAAAAGGGCGACCTTTAATATAATCTTCAGTCACTTGGTCATAGGCAACGAGTCCGGCTCGCGCGCCAGCTTCAATGGCCATATTGCAAACCGTCATGCGGCCTTCCATACTCAAACCGCGAATGGTTGAACCGGCAAATTCGATGGTGCAGCCAGTACCTGCCGCGGTGCCAATTTTACCTATCACATATAGCACGACATCTTTGGCTGTTACCCCTGGGTGTAATTCACCGTTTACTTCCACCAACATGTTTTTTGCTTTACGTTGCTGTAAACATTGCGTGGCCAATACGTGTTCAACTTCTGATGTACCTATGCCCACGCCCAATGCCGCAAATGCTCCATGGGTGGCTGTGTGAGAATCGCCACAAACAATGGTCATGCCTGGTAGGGTAAGGCCTTGTTCTGGTGAGATTACGTGTACTATTCCCTGACGTTTATCCTTAAGATCAAACTGACGAATATTAAAGTCTTGGCAGTTGTCATCCAGGGTTTTCACTTGAATTCGCGAAATATCATCGGCAATGCCTTCAATCCCCGCTTCGCGGTCGGTGGTGGGGACGTTATGGTCTGGGGTGGCGATGACTGAATCACGACGCCAAGGTTGTCGATTGGCTGCACGTAGGCCTTCAAAAGCTTGTGCTGATGAGACTTCATGTACAATGTGTCTGTCGATATAGATTAACGACATGCCATCTTCCGATGTGCTGATACAACGGCGTTCCCAGAGTTTGTCGTAAAGGGTTTTAGGGTTATTTTGCGTAACCATCTAATTTGTTCTCCAAATTTCGTTTACGGGTAGTCATTCCGCTATTTGCCTGAAATGCACCGTCAGCCTAAGGCCGACGGCATTATCTGAATTCCATTGTTTTCTAGTTTAATTTCTCACTTGTTGAAAAGTGGGATTTCGCCACGTTGTTCACGAAGTTTATCTCTGAGTATTGTAGTTGCGTCATCATCAAGTATCTTTTGTGGATCACGGGCATATGGGTCTCCCCAGCCGCCTAAACGATAACTCATAGCCTCTACCCTCTTAGATTTGCAAACCAGAGTAGCGATCGGGCTTTTTCACGCAATGACAAATATCAATGTTGGAACACTTTAATGGCACATAAGCGCAGGTCATGCCCCCTATGAGTGGTTGCAGAAGGGCATTGGGGGACATGAATGGCAGCTAGAGTTAGGCAGAGAATGTTGGAAGTAAAAATTTGGACTAGCAATTTTTTGATTTGTTAGTTATGCAAAAATAAAAGCCTGATTTGTCGACTAAAATCAGGCTTTTATTGGGTTGTTATTTTCTTTCCTCGTTACTTTCGACTAAGGGCTGTTGGCCCTTCAGGGGAGAGTAAGGAAGTAAGCTGGTCAATGGCGTCATCTTTAGCGAAAAAATAACCATTAATCATAAGAGCAGAAATATCGCTAGTTTGTTTAAGTTCGGCTAACTGTTTGGGCCCCGGTAGTTCGGGACGACAAATTGCACCACCAAAGTAGTGGTCCACATCATCAAGCACAATGGCGTAATGATCATTTGTCGCTGGTGCCATTTCATAGGCATCAAGATGAGCCGACCAGTCTGATGCTCCTCCCATGGGAATATCATTAGTGCCCGTTTGTATTAATGCTGGCACTGCCAAGCTAGCAAACCCTTGTTTTTCAATTAAACCTGGCATTGCCGGAGGAGGGGAATAGGCTAAAACCATAGCCACACGAGGATCTGCCTGGGAAGGTGTCATACCTTTAGGAATAATTGCTTTTACGCCACCTTTTACTAATGCCGTTAGCGCACCATAGCTATGTCCTGCAGCAATATAACGTTCGCCACCATAAGTATCTGCTAACAACTGCATGTCTTCTAATCTCGCTTGCCACGACATAGAGACAGTGTATTTGTCTTTTTCAGGATGATCAGTTGAGTCGATATGCAAGGGTGCATAAACAGTAAAACCCTGTTCAACCCAAGGCTGGATCAACGGGTCGTACTTCCAAGGAGCAGATAATGCACCGTGGGAAAAGAGTATGACGCCTTTTTCCTCACCCTCAGCTTGCCATTTCCAAACCTTAACATCACGCTCCTTAAGGCTCAGTGTTACAGTTTCTGAATCTAATGCAAAGCATTGAATCGAAACTGAAAAAACGAGAACTACACTCAGTAAAAAGCGCTGGAATAACTGTTGTAAATTAGGTGAAAAAAGCAAAGTTTTTACTCCTGAAGTTTTAAATTAAAAATTTGGGTCGGTAGTTACAGGTATAACACTATTGTTATCAAAATAATTTGATAACAATCAAAATCCCACTTGGATAGTGGTAACAGGACTCATTTAGTGCGCAAATTACTGGAAATCAGTGGTAAAAAATTTTGATTATTGACATTTGTTAATGCGCCCTTGGATTTCTACCGTTAAGTTAGGTTATTAAAATCATCAAGAAGGACGAGAAAATGGAAATTGGAAACAGGTTATTAATCGTAATAATAAGTATCGGTCTATATGTGATAAATATTCCTTCTGCTTTTAGCCAAAGTGAAACTCCTGAGGTTGAAACTACTCGTACTCACACAATGCAAGAGATGAGAAGTAGCTATGCTGATAGCCAATCTCAGTTTGTTGATTTAGATGGTGTTAATGTTCATTACAAAGATGAGGGTGAGGGTCCAGTCATCTTACTTGTTCATGGAACCTTAGGCGATTTGTTTGATTGGGATGTGTGGACCAAAGAACTTGTAAAATCAGGTTTTCGAGTTGTGCGTTTTGATATTCCTGGTTTTGGTATGTCTGGCAACATTGCTAACAACAACTATTCCGTTGACCGTACTCACACTCTTATTGACAGTTTAATGGATCATGTGGGTGCTGAAAAATTTGGAATCGTCGGGATCTCCTATGGCGGGATGGTGGTGTTTCGCTATGCAGCTACTCGTACTGACAGAGTGACCTCCATGGTGTTGATTAATTCAGCGGGAATACAAACAGCTAATGCGGTTAAAAAAGCCCCTAAAAAGGGTGCGAAAAAACGTAAACGTACCAGTATGTTTATGTATTCACCAGTGGTCATTAAAGATGATTTAGTTGATTTTTACGACAGCTATATTAATGATCAAACTAAAGTTACAGAGCAGTTTTTGCAACGCAAACTAGATTTTTTGAATATTCAAGAACGTGACAAAACCTCTATTGCAACTTTCAAGCTTTATGAAAAAGGAGACCCACAAAGAGTGCTCTCCCACGTTAAAGCGCCAAGTTTAATCATGTGGGGTACTGCCAATAAAGCTTTAGATACAAAAACTGCAGATGCGTTTATTGATGCCTTACCCAATGCATGTTTAACCAAGCTGGTTACATTCGAAAGTGGCGGACACTATATTAATATTGAACGCCCAGTGGAAACGGTCAAAGTTGCCCAGTCTTTTTTCCTGGAATTAAAAGATAAAACCCCCTGTAAATAGGTGTAGTCTTAAAACAATCAATAGTCGGTGAGCTAAATACCCACCGACTATTTGTCATTTAAAATCACTACGGACAAGTACCAACCAACCAGTTTTGAGAATCTGTACTATACAAACTGGTATTTCCCCAAGTTGAACCTAACATAGCCTCATCACTACCTTGTGCAAAATAATTCGGTGCATAGGGGTTACCCGAACTATATGCTCGGCCGGCTGTTTTATGGTAATAATTATAAGTGCTGAATTGCTCACAAGTAGGGCTGTTGTCTCCGCCGCCATTATCACCGCCACCATTATCACCACCGCCATTTGACGCACTGCATGCTTGTGTGGGGCCAACACAGCTCCCATCATCATCTTGCCACTGACATTGTTCACCCGAAAGGGTTTGTTCATTAAGCTTGAATGCATTAGTGCTGTACTCTAAATAGCAATTTGCGTAATTACTATAATCCAATCTTCCTGCATTAATGTGTTCGTCTAAGGTGGCTGTTTGTCCGGCATCAATGAGGAAAGTGATGGTGTCGGAAGATTGCAGGTTAGTTGTATCGGTGGCCACAATAGTTACACTTTGTTGGCCTCCCGCTAGACCACATGCTTGGGCGCTAAAGGTATTGCCTTGCACTACAGCGGTTTCATTTGCGGTTGAAAAGCTTACAACCACAGTATCTAGATCTTGATTAACATCCACCACTTTACCGGAGATTGTGGCACATTGATTATTTACTGTAGCGATGATTTCACTTAAGTTTGGAGCCGTGGCTGGTGGGGGCGGACCAATTCTCACCGTGCTCGATATCGTTTCGGAATGTGCCCCTAGATCATCAATAGCAACGGCAGACACGCTATAAAGTTCATCGGCAAGATTGCCACTTGTTACTGAAAAGCTATTATTTGATAGGGTTTGTGTCGACAGTGAGTAGCTATTACCCACCGAGTCTTCTATGGAAAAATCAATCTGTACCACTTGTCCATCGGCATCACTGGCGCTGCCACTAATCAAAATGCTTGAGTTGCTTTCCTGTGTTGTGAGCGTATCGACGATAGGCGCTTGGTTACGGCTTACCCGTTGATTATTATCTGCAAAAAATTGCCCTAGATACATGGCATAATTAATTCCTGCCCCACTGATATAAGAACCACTAGCTCCTTGACCGCCAGACCAAGAGTGGTCAACACCATTTAGCCATAACATGGAAACTCGATTGTCTTGCCAAAGGGTTTCGTCGGCGGTTCTGCCGGCTAGGGTAATTTGTTGGCTGCCTGGAAGTTGTGACACCCCATAAACCCCAGCCATTCCCTGTGCATTTTGTTGGTTATAACAGCTATCAACAGTGGTATCTGCATCACCGTGGGCTATGGATGCGATTTGGCTATCGAAGTGAGATGCAAACGATCCCGCATAAGTTTGGCAACGACTGGCAACGTTAGCCGATTCGCAACTGCCTAGTGCTCCGCTGGAACTGGTACCTATACTCGGACCGGCACTGATCCCCATACCGGCAAATATATCTGGGGCTAAACAGGCTGTCGTATTGGCAAAGGATGCACCTGAAGACAGGCCAGAAATATACACTTGATCATCATCAATGTTATAACTTGAGTCACTTCGTAGGGCGGTGGCTAAATTGATTAGGTTTTGATAATCGCCAGCGGTTCTGGATTTAGTACCTTGCCAATAAGACCAGCAACCAAAACCCGCTTTATTCATGGCGTTGGGCACCGCAACTACTATTCCGTAAGCTTCTGCTGCTTGTTCTAACTGTGCCGTTAAATAAGCATCTATGGATTGCGTGCAACCATGCAGCACTAACAACAGTGCCCGTCCTTGACCTACTGCAGAGACGCTATCTGGGGTGTAGATATGTACCTGGCTAAAACCACCAACAGATTGATTATTTTGCCAACTACCGGCATTTACTGCGGATGATAGGGTTAATGTCAGCCCCAATAAGCTGCTCAGTACTAGACTATTTCGACGAGACATAGGTTTACCTTTTTTGTTAAAAAAATGTAAACGTAGCTTAGTGGTTGCTGAATTTTTCGCCTTAGTACTTTAGTACAGCGCTATAATATCAATTCAAATAAATAATAATTTAGCGATTACGATTTTCCGCAAAAGCCTAAAATGCTAATTTTTGACCTTGTTCTGGAATGATAATCTGCAAACCTAAATTGTTGGCTTCATCCAGTTGCTGTTTTATCTTAAGCCGCGGGTTGAGGTTGTTGGCTAGGGTATATTTGATATGGCTAATCACTAATTTGAGATCTTGCAGTGGAGCTTTTCCGCCAACTTTAGATGCAAAATTATGTAGCTCTTGCATTAATAATTTTGGAGTAAGGTGACCAAATAACAGATTGTGTGGACGTTCATTTTCAAAGGATACTTCGATTACCATGCCACGCAGCTGTTTATGTTGCATTTGTTTTGCAAGGTAGCGCCAAATAACCTCAAGTTTTCCTTGTTTTTCGACAATATCGGCACCGGTATCCCCGAAATACACAAACATATCACTGCCGTTCTCAAGCACAAAGGCACTGGACTCAACGGGGTGACTGAGGCTAAACGCTGTCACCGTTAGCTGAGTATCGGTAACGCTAATAGGCTCGCCGATGGGAAGATCAACAACGTGATATTTGTTTAGAGTAGGCGGCCTACCGCGGTCTGTGAAATTTGCCCAAGCTATGCCATTGAAGTAGGTCTCACCAATCATCTTATTCACTGATGCCAGAGCATAGATATTCTTATTTGTATCTTCAGGAGAGGCGACTAACAGACCATTAATATGATCAAGGTGACTATGGCTTACTAAATAACCTTTTACATGGTCTCTTAAAATAGTTCCTGAAGTTGACCAGTTTGGATTAGGACGAATAGGCAAATCTGCAAAGGCATTTTTCTTCACACTTTGATTTATGCCATTCACTATTGTCCCTGCATCTAAGGCGACATAATTGTGACTTTTGAGAGAACGTAATAAAAACGCACTTAAATTCCCATCTTCAATGCCGCCACTATCACCTAACACGATAAGTTCAAATGAGGCGTTTTTAGACTCTTTGTTTACTAGGTCTTGTTGATTTGCAAAACAGTGAACCGAGAAAAGCAAAGTTAACACTGTTAGTTGTTTAATTAGATGGGCAAGTTTAGGCATTATTATTATCTTTATATTGTTGGGGTTAAATAGTGATCTAGAAAAATATTGGCGGTTTGTTTGATCACAAAATCTTTTTCAGCTTCGCTAAGGGGGTCCTGCAATTTAAACACTAGTGGCCAGAAACAGCGGCCTTTGATTAGGTCATTTAACTGATCAATGGCAAAGTTGACGTCCTTAATTTCTAAGGTATTGTCTTTTACTGCAGCCTTTATAAAACGATGAACTGCAGTTTCTATGGTAATCAAGCGATCAATTTCTTTTCTCAGGGTGTCTTGTTCATAGAAGAAACTGCCGATAACCACGCGAACTAACTCTATGTGTTGCTCATCGCTCATGGAATCTACTTGTTCTTCTATTAAGCGAATAAATTGCTCATAAATGGGTTGTTTCGGCTGATATATCACGGTGCTTTTAAGCAGCGATGCTTCCCAATTATCGGTCAACAGGTACATTACTAATTCTGCTTTGGTGGCAAAATGATTATAAACAGTGCGTTTTGAAACACCAGCAATCTCAGCTAACCTATCCATGCTAGTTCCTTGCACGCCAAACTCTTGAAAAGCGACGTTAGCTGCTTCTACTATTGCTTCGCGTTTTATTTCGCTGCGGCTTTTTTTTACTGGTTTCATAATTCTCTATAACTTTTAGAACAATATATAAATTTCGATACTAAACACAGTTTACTTTCATCCTTTTGATAATGTAAACTACACCGAGTAGTTTACTTTTTAACTATGTATTTTTCAATAGTTCAATCCAGCTTAATAATGAGAGAAATTCCCGTAATGAGATTATTTTTACGTGCACTGCCTGCTAGTCTTTTACTATCAGCTTCAGTGCTATTACTCAGTGCTTGTGGCGAAGAAAGCCAACCGCAAACTCAAACAGAAAAAGCGCGAGTGGTGAAACTGACACCGGTAATATCTGCGTCTATTCAAAATCAATCGACGTTTCCTGCTGTAGTGTCGGCAGTGAAGACTATCGATCTGAGTTTTGAGGTAACAGGACGTTTAATCCAAACGGATATTGTGACTGGGGAAAAAGTTAAAAAAGGACATTTGCTGGCGAGTTTAGATCCAAAACCCTTTGAAAGAAGAGTAAAGGAACAACAAACTCGACTACAACAAGCTGACCGAGAGTTAAGTCGTATAGAGTCTATGTTTAATAAGAATTTAGTCTCTCAAAGTAACTTAGATGATGCTAAAACAGAATATGAGCTGGCTGAGATAGACTTATCAAACGCCCTGCAAGACCTCGAATACACTAAGCTACGCGCACCCTTTGATGCATTAGTTGCTAAGCGTTTAATCGACAACAACAGTTTTGTAACCGCTGGACAATCATTAGCTCAGTTGCAAGATGTTTCGCGTATTTACTTCAATATTAATGTGCCAGAACGAGTTTTGTCAGCCAACCAAGGGCGTAAAATCATCAAAGCTCAGGCTTCTATACTGGGTAACCCCGACAAATGGTATGACTTAGTTTACGTTGAACACTCAACCCAGCCAGATGCTGTCACTCAAACCTATCAAGCGGTGTTTGCCTTAGAGGGGCAAAGTGAGTTGCAGGTCACACCTGGTGCACGAGCAGTGGTGAATGTCACTGCCGAAACTCCTAATAGTAATGGTAATTTATTAATTCCTTTTAGAGCATTGGTGGGAAGTGATGCTGAAGGTTTTTTTGTTTGGCGTTATCTTGCCGATACTCAATCTGTTGAAAAAGTACAAGTTAAGGTGCTGAGTATTGTAGATTCTGCAGTAGTCGTTGACGCCCAGTTAAGTGAGCAAGATTTTGTTATCTCTGCAGGTGCTGCCCAAGTTTACGCGGGCATGAAAGTCGAACCTTATCACGGAGAAAGATAACATGGATATAGCGCGTTATGCGATGCGTACGCCAGTTAATATCTGGTTGCTTATTTTGGTTTTCTCCATCGGCGGTCTTATTGCACTTTCTGAAATTGGTCGGTTAGAAAACCCTGCGTTTACTATTAAACAAGTAAAGGTCATTACGGCATTCCCTGGCGCTAGTGCTAAGAAGGTGGAAGAGCAAGTAACAGAGCCCCTTGAAATTGCTATTCAGCAAATGTCGCAGCTTTATCGTTTGACTTCCATTTCTTCACCTGGGCAATCTGAAATTACCGTTGAAGTTCAGCCCCATTACGATGGTGATATGTTGCCGCAGATTTGGGATGAATTAAGAAAGCGATTAGGTGATATGAGCGGCTCTTTGCCTGTGGGCGCCCAAGAGCCTCAGGTCTATGATGATTTTGGTGATGTTTACGGTTTGTATTTTGCGTTGGTTGCGCCCGACTTTACCCCTTACGAAATGCGTGAGTTTGCACGCATCATTCGCAGACAATTATTAACCACTGAAGGGGTGGCAAAAGTCGAAGTCAGTGGCGTGATGCAAGAACAAGTAGTCGCTTATATCGATCCCTATCTAATTGCTGGTTTAGGAATGAGCTTTCCTGACATTGTGGGTTTATTCGAAGATAATTTAAATCCTTTTAATAGTGGTCGGATTCAAGTAGACGGCAAAAAAATTAGATTGCTAGTAGAAGAGTCGCCTAATCAATTGGAAGAGATCGGTAATTTATCTTTAGTCATACCTGGAACCAACCGTTCGGTGCGAATAAAAGATATAGCCAGATTGGAACTCGAACCTGCGGAAATTCAATCGTCGCTAATTCGTTACCAAGGTAGTGAAGCCATAACTCTGGCGGTATCTGCCATTGATGGCGTGAATATCGTCGAAGTGGGGGAGCACGTCCGCCAGACTGTCGACAGTCTGCTCGATGATTTACCTCTGGGGATGAAGCTCACGCCAATCTATGATCAAGCTAAAATTGTTGATGACTCCGTTGGCGGATTCATTATGAATCTGATTATGTCTGTTGTGGTAGTAACCCTGACTCTCTGGTTATTTATGGGTTGGCGCTCTTCAATTATAGTCGGCGCAGTCTTGGTAGTTACCGTACTGGGAACTGTGATGATCATGTGGTTAATGGGGATACAGCTACAACGGATCTCCTTAGGCGCTATGGTAATCGCAATGGGGATGTTGGTAGACAACGCCATCGTGGTTGCTGAGGGTATGATGCTAAAAATTCGCGGCGGAACTAAACCTGTTGATGCCGCCAGTTTTGTAGTTAAACGTACGCAATGGCCGTTACTTGGCGCGACGGTGATTGGTATTGCGGCTTTTTCCGGCATAGGCTTATCAGATGATGCCACTGGTGAGTTTTTATATTCACTGTTTTTCGTTGTTTTAGTCTCCCTGATGTTGAGTTGGGTGTTAGCTGTAACCGTCGTACCTGTATTGGGTGGTTATGTTTACAAATCTGAAAAAGTGATTGGTGAAGAGCAGGGAATCAGTGGTGTGCAAAAAGTATTTTTAAGCGTTTTGCATAAAGCCTTGCGCTTTAGGTGGGTAACACTAACCTCGTTAGTGGTGATAACAGTTGTCGCATTCGCTGGTTTTGGTTATGTGAAACAAGGCTTCTTCCCATCTTCAAATGCGCCTATTTTCTTTGTTCATTACTGGGGACCGCAGGATCAAGATATTCGCTACACCGAAGAGAAAATTGAACAAGCTGAAAAACGAATTTTAACCTTTGATGGCGTCGAATCCGTTACCAGTTTTGTAGGACGCGGAGCCGACAGGTT
Source organism: Aliiglaciecola sp. (assembly GCF_039982535.1). Lineage (NCBI taxonomy): Bacteria > Pseudomonadati > Pseudomonadota > Gammaproteobacteria > Alteromonadales > Alteromonadaceae > Aliiglaciecola > Aliiglaciecola sp. The sequence continues at coordinate 99,071 of NZ_JBDWYG010000075.1, read as the reverse complement.
CACTCTTACCTATGCACCCGAAGCGAATAATGAGAGTTACGGTTTGTTGTTTATACGGGTTCACGATAGAGACGAAATTGAGACTCTGGCACCTGCAATTTTGGCTAAACTGAAAGATGTTGACCTTGATGCCGATTTTTATATGGAGCGAATGCAATTTGGTCCAGGTGGCGGAGCTAAATTGCAGGCGCGCTTCTCTGGCCCGGATCCTTTTGTGTTGCGCCAGTTAGCTGAAAAAGCCCAGCAGGTTTTCAATCAAGATGGCAGTATTCGTGATATTCGCCACGATTGGCGTGAAAAAGGTCTGGCTCTGAATGCCCATTACGATGAATTTAACGCAGGTATGTCAGGCATATCTCGCTCTGATTTTAACGACGCCATTCAATATGCCAGCGATGGTTTATCCCTAGGAGTGGTGCGTGATGGTGACTATTCGTATCCCATCAAAGCGAAAATGGCTGCCGCAGGTCAAACCCCTATTGAGGCCATTGAAAACAACCGAGTATGGAGCTCGCAACAACGGGTTTATGTTCCGTTTCGACAAGTCTCCAAAGAGTTGGAGCTGGTTAATGAAGATGTGTTAATTCAACGTCGAAATAGAATTAGAACTATCACCATTAAGGCCGAGCCTGGTTTTAATGAGACCGCGGGCGAAGCCTTCACCCGTATTCGTCCTAAGGTGGAAGCCATTGATTTACCTGACGGATATAAAATTGAATGGGGCGGCGAGTATGAAAATGCAAATGAAGCTCAAGAGGCTCTAGGGAAAGGCTTACCGGCAGGGTTCTTGGTGATGTTTCTAATTTCGGTACTGTTGTTTGGTAAGGTCAAGCAACCACTGATTATTTGGATGGTAGTACCTATGGCAGTAGTCGGGGTGGTCGCAGGGCTATTGAGTACCAATATGCCGTTTGGTTTTATGTCGCTGTTAGGCTTTTTGAGCCTGTTTGGTATGTTGATTAAAAACGCCATTGTACTGATAGAAGAAATCGACTTACTTTTAGCCGAAGGGCAAACTCCGAAACTTGCTATTACCAATGCTAGCTTAAGTCGTCTTCGACCTGTGTCTTTGGCTGCAATCACCACTATTTTGGGTATGGCGCCGCTGTTGTTTGATGCGTTTTTTGCCGACATGGCGGTGACAATAATGGGTGGGCTAGCTTTCGCTACTGTACTGACATTGATTGCCGTACCTGTTCTGTATAGTGTGTTCTTTAGGATCAGCTTTAGAAAAGATTAGTGGTTTTTAAGCTAACCTCAATTTTGCATTGGGGTTAGCTAACAACACTTATCCAAATAAGCGACACCACGCCAGCTAGAAGACAGTATAGCAACATTGGTAGTAGGGTTAGTCTTATCACTGACCCTTCTTGATCTTGCAAGCCCACCACTGAACACGCGGCAACGACGTTTACAACACAAATCATATTTCCAGCATTTGAGCCTAACATTTGTAACGCCAACACCACATTGGGCGTGATTCCTAAGGTTAACGCAGTTGTCTGTTGTAGTTCTGCAAACATCATATTTGAAAAAGTCGCGGATCCGGAAATAAACGCACCTAAAGCACCAACAAAGGACGCGACCATAGGCCAGGACTGACCAAAAAATTCGGACATCATCATCGCCAACTCCTTAGGCATACTCGTCAGCGAACTACTGGCAACATCGGAATTGATAAAAACTCTGACTAAGGGCACCGCTGTGGCTAAGGTTAATAGGGATGGCACTAGGGATTTCAGGGATAAACGCACGGAATTGCTAATTTGCTCGAAAGACATCTTGTGTAAAAAGAATGTCATCACACACACTACAACAAATATAAATCCAGGCAAATACAATGGGCTGGCGGCGTGGGAAATTGACGTGCCTAAAATATTCTCAAATTCGACTTTCACGCCAGTTAACAGGAGCTTAAAAGGTAAGGAGTCTAATCGGGTTAGTACCAGCAAACTTGCCACTATGACATAGGGCATCCACGCCATATAAATCGACATTTTGGATGCCTTTCCAGCAACCAAAATCCCTAAGTCATCCTTCAAAGTCGCATCTTTATCATCTGCAAAAAGCCATGCTTTTTTGGGCACTAAAAAGTTTAACTTTACTGCGCCAATAACTAACATCAAGCCAATGAGTCCACCTAGTATTGAAGGGAAATCGGGGCCAAGGGTATTGGCAACCAACCAAGCGGGTAATAGGAAGACGAGACCAGAAAATATCGCAAACGGCCAAAGGGCTAAACCTTCTTTGAATGAGCGATTTTCGCCCCAGAAACGGGTTAAAATACTCACCATGAGCAGAGGGGTAAACACCCCTACAAACAAATCAATACTAATTGCTGTGGATGCGATTTGCTGTAGTCGGTCATTGGATATATGCCCCAAACCTTCGTTAATGCCAACTAGGATAGGAGTGCCAACCGCGCCGAAAGAAACCGCCGAAGAGTCAGCAATCAGAGCCAGTGCAACAGCTGCCAGAGGATGAAAGCCAAGGGCCATGAGTAGAGGGGCACAAATAGCAGCAGGTGTGCCAAAGCCCGACGCACCTTCCAAAAAGCCACCAAACAACCAAGATATAATAATCAGTTGAATTCGTCGGTCGGGGGTAATGCCAATAAAGCCTTGGCGAATTACTGAAATTGCCCCGCTTTGTGTCAGGGTATTAAGTAAAAAAATTGCGCCAAAGATTATTATTAATATTGTAGCCCCTATGATCCAGCCTTCAAAGATGGAAGCTACAATCTGTACATAAGGAACTTGCCAAATCAATGCTGCAAGACTGGCGGTGATCACCAAACTTACGGCCATCGCCTGCATGGCTGGCCAACGCAAAATAACTAAAAATACCAGCACAGATAAGATTGGCATTAGGGATGTAATGGTTTGCAGTAATGTCATTTCAAATTCAATCTGTTTTACCTTTACTGTTCAAATTCAATAGTGAGTCAATTTTGTCTTATTTACTATGCAAGCATGATAAAAAGTTTGAAATTTGAGCAACACTTGTTGGATAAGCGTCTTTTCAAATGAACTTAATTTAGTACGATTTATAATCAAATTCCCTCGACTTTCCTCCCGAATTTATATATAGTGCGCGCCGTTTTGAACTAAGTAGTATTGCGCAGCGACATTGGGCTTTTATTGTGAACCTTGGTTTGTTTTTGTTGCTTTTTTACTATTTGGAATTCCACTTTGATATCTACCGCAAACATCACTATGCAGTTTGGCGCTGAGCCACTGTTTGAAAATATCTCGGCTAAGTTTGGCAATGGCAACCGTTACGGTTTAATTGGCGCAAATGGCTGTGGTAAATCCACCCTGATGAAAATACTTAGTGGTGACTTAGCGCCCACTTCAGGCAACGTTTCCATCTCTCCGGGTCAGAAATTAGGTAAGTTGAGTCAAGACCAGTTTGCTTTCGAAAAATACTCTGTTGTTGATACCGTTATTATGGGTGACATGGAGTTGTGGAAAGTAAAACAAGAGCGTGATGAAATTTATGCTAAGCCTGAAATGAGTGAAGCAGACGGTATGCACGTGGCCGAATTAGAAACTCTTTACGCCGAAATGGATGGTTATACAGCTGAATCTCGTGCTGGTGAAATTTTGCTAGAAGCGGGTATCGAAGAACATTTCCATTACGGTTTGATGTCACAAGTATCTCCTGGTTGGAAAGTGCGGGTGTTGCTAGCTCAAGCGTTATTTGCCAACCCAGATATATTGTTGCTCGACGAACCCACCAACAACTTGGATATTTATACTATTAACTGGCTTGCTGAGGTGTTGAATCAGCGTAAGTCCACCATGATCATTATTTCCCACGATAGACACTTTTTGAATTCTGTTTGTACTCACATGGCAGACATCGACTACGGTGAATTGCGTATTTACCCTGGGAACTATGAAAAATACCAAGAAGCCGCTGCGTTAATTCAAGAACAATTATTGCGTGAAAACGCTAAAAAGAGCGACGAGATTGAAGAGCTTCAAGCCTTTGTGGCCCGTTTCTCCGCCAATGCATCTAAAGCTAAACTCGCCACTTCGCGGGCTAAGAAAATGGATAAAATTCAACTAGACGAAGTGAAAAGTTCTAGTCGAAGAACGCCGCGTATTCAACTTAAACAGCACCAGAAACTGCACAGACAAGCACTGATATTAGAGGATATGAGTTTTGGTTTCGAAGAACAGCCCTTGTTCAAAGGAGCTAATCTGTTACTAGAAGCCGGAGCAAAGTTAGCGATTATTGGCGAAAACGGTGTGGGTAAAACCAGCTTTTTACGTTGTTTAATGAATCAGTTGCAAGCCGAAGGTGTAGTGAAGTGGTCTGAAAATGCCGCTGTGGGTTATTGCCCCCAAGACAGTTCTGAAGACTTCGACTGTGATTTAAGTCTTTTTGATTGGATGTCTCAGTGGCGTACACCTAAACATAACGATTTGATGGTGCGTGGTTTATTGGGCAGTTTGTTATTTAGTGCTGATGACTTCAATAAAAAAGCCAATGTATGTTCCGGTGGTGAGAAAAACCGTTTGTTATTCGGTAAGTTAATGATGGCTGACTTAAATGTTTTGGTGATGGACGAACCCACCAACCACATGGATATGGAAGCGATTCAAGCACTCAATGATGCCTTAACTGATTTTGATGGTACGTTAATTTTTGTTAGTCATGACCGCGAATTTGTTTCATCTTTGGCAACTCGGGTGATTGAAATTAAAGATCAAGAAGTGATTGATTTCCAAGGTACCTATGACGAATACCTTGCTCATCAAGGACTGCAAAAAGCAGTAGCCTAAACCCTAAGTTTAGCCAGTTTTTCAGTAACACCTTGATGAGTGTTCAGTGCAGATAAAAAGCGAGTACAAGTGACTCGCTTTTTTCTATGTTTTATTCGTTAACCTTTGCCATATTTTCCAATATTTCTCTATAGTGCTGAAAAATACTATCAATTTCTCCACTTTGTTTTAGTGAGCTAATCGCGGCATTTAATTCTGGTAGCAGATGAACTAACTCACGACGAATTCGCAAAACGATTTCACCGTGGCTATGAATGCTTGCTAGGGATATTTCCACGTTATGTACTTGAGCCCAATGTTGAGCGGTTAAGTTTTCGAGAATGGCAACCTCATAACGTCCTTTTTTCAGGCCTTTGATGAGTGCACTCTCAGAACTAAAATCGACTCTATTAAACAAATGGTCATTGAAATAACTGTATCCTCGTATCGTGCCTACCCGCTTACCGTGAATACTATCAGGGGTCGCATATTTATCTGCATTTTCTGGCAGAGTCACATTGTATTCGGTCAATTCAAATATGCTTTTAGACTGCACATACTCATCACCCATATCTCCATCTTTAAACCAACTTGGACTCATAAAATCGATATCGAGTTGGTCTTTCTTAAATTCTTGAGCGGCTCTTTTGGGGGGATAGTAATAAAACTTGTAAGAAAGGTTGGCTTCTTGCAATATTAAAGTAACCACTTCTGCGAAAATCCCTGGGTTATCATCATCTTTAGAGTAACCATAGGGAATCCAATATTCGGTTCCACTGAGGTTGTACTTTAAGGTTAGAGGCTTTTTAGAAGTAGCCTGAGTTGTCGAGACGGTTACAAAGTAAAATAAAATAAGTAGAAATATTCGACTTATTAATTCGTTACCAACAAACGCCTTTTTTAGACAAACGTTTCTTATCATTGAATTTACTCATGTCAAAATTTCATAAACAAGAGGTTCTTATAGTCACCCTCAATTAATAATAGAACATAAGCCCCAAATTATCCTTCGTCCGACTTTTATTTTGCTCAGAGCACTGAATTAAGTGGTTTGCAGCGCTCAGTGACCGATATTTTAGGGTGAATAACAATGCTCCGTAAAGTTTACGTAAATTCCAATTCGAATTGCTGCATAACCCATTAATTAACGGTATTATTTCAACCAGAATGCCTTATTTACATAGTCTTATGCTGTCACAAAGTTGTTTATACAATAAAAACGTAAAGCTAATATCATGTTTGTTTGTTTTGGTCTTTTTGCACGGTTGTAGTTCCGTCAAATTAGATCAGGAAAAGGAAGTTCCAGCATTACCCGATGAGTGGCAGTTTCAACACAATGCCGACGACGTCGACGACAACTGGTTAACAAATTTCACTTCCGAATCCGATAATCAACATTTAACCGCTTTGCTCAATGAAGCCATCCAGGCAAATCAGTCGATTCGTGCCCAAGCCTACTTAGTGGATATTGCGGCGCAGAATTTAACTATTGCTAAAAGTAATTTTTGGCCGGCTTTAGATGCATCCTTCGGTGCGTCGCGCAGTCAAAATAGCGGAAATAGCTTTAGTTTAGAGGCGGATCTTTCCTATGAGCTCGATATTTGGGGCGCATTGTCAGACGCTGAACGTCAAGGAAAACTTAACTATTTGCAGGCCAAAGCTGAATTGGAAGAAGCTAGATTGCAACTAGCTGGTGATGTCATTATCGCTTATGCCAATGCTTCTAGGGCACATCAGCGCACAGCGTTAGCTGCCCAGCAAGTGCAGAATTCATCCAATAGTTTAGACATTATTGAACGCGGTTATAAAGCTGGCTTAAATGAATCCTTAGATGTTTACCTTGCTAGAAATGAGCTTAATAGTGATAAATCGACATTAGCAACCAATCAGCAAACCTTGCTTGAAAGTGTAAGAGCATTGGAGCGATTGTTAGGTCGTTACCCTGATGCAAAACTCGATGTGACTCAAGTCTTAGGCTTACCTGATGTGGACGTTGCTGTTGGTTTACCCTCTGAACTGATCACGCGCAAACCTGCTTTACAAGCTAGCTGGCTTGAGTTGATGTCGCAGGACGCTTCACTAGCCATTGCTCACAAAGCGCGTTTTCCATCAATTAATTTAGGTGCCAGCTACGGACCCACAAGTGATTCTTTATCAGATTTACTATCGACCTCAGCTAGTTGGTCTTTGATTGGCAGTATTTCAGCGCCGATTTTTAATGCTGGAAAGCTTAAGGCGAATGAAGAGATTGAGTTGTTAACCTTGAAACGTCTGGAAGAAAGTTATTTAGATACGGTTTTAAATGCCCTCTTGGAGGTGGAAAACACCCTGTCTGCTGAAGCGAGCTTAGTTGAGCGTTATCAAGCGACTGTCAAAGCCGCTGAAAATGCCAAGTTTGCAAATAAACTATCTTTTGAGCAATACCAAGCTGGTCTTGTGACTTACACCACAGTGTTAGAGGCCCAAGCGAGATTAATTGCGGCCGAAAATAATCTTATTGATATTAAAACTGACTTAATTGCGAATCGAGTTCAATTGCATGTTGCACTCGGAGGAGGAATCAACCTCTACGCCCCAATTCAAGAGCTTTGATTAAATGGTAATTTCTAAAAAAATTGTATTGCCCATCGTTGTTGTACTTATTGCTGTTGTTGCAGTGGTGATTATATATAACAACCCTCCTGCAGCTAAACGCCAACGTCCAGCAACTGCTGCGGTTTTAAGTGTTGAAACGCAGTTATTGCAGCCAGAAAAGTTCCATATCACCTTGGACAGTTACGGTGTTGTTACGCCGCGCACCCAAAGTACCTTAATGGCACAGGTGGCGGGACAAATTGTGTTTGTGGACGCTGACTTCCGCGCTGGTGGATTTTTTCAAAAAGGCGATTTGTTGCTGGCAATAGATGACAGTGACTATCAAGCCGAAGTGAATATTGCCAAAGCGAACCTTATTACTGCGCAACAAAATCTAGCCGAAGAAATGGCGCGATCTGAACAAGCAAAAATTGATTGGCAGCGTTTAGGGGATAACCAAAAACCCAGTGATTTGGTATTAAGAATACCTCAACAAGAGTCAGCCCAAGCTAACTTGGCCTCTGCTAAAGCGCAGCTAACAAAAGCAGAATTATCACTTAAGCGAACTAAAATCATTGCACCATACAGTGGCCGTATCGTAAGCCAGAACGTTGATATTGGCACCGTAGTGTCAAGCAATACTGAGTTAGCCAGTATTTATGCCACTGACTACATGGAAGTCCGCTTAGCAATCAACAATAATGATTTAGGTTTTGTAGAACTACCCGAAGCTAATATTGACAATTCACTAACCACACCACCAATAAGTGTGACTTTTACTTCTACCCTCATTGGCCAACAAAGTTGGACCGGTAAAATTGTCCGTACTGAAAGCGCCATCGATTCTGCGTCGCGACAATTGTATGTAGTGGCACAAATTGATAATCCTTTTGATCAAGACATTGAACGTGGTGTATCGATTAAAATTGGTGAGTACTTAACCGCGGAAATAGATGGTAAAACAATTGATAATGCTATTGTAATCCCCGTAACGTCTATCTATCAGGGGAGTTATGTTTATATTGAACAAGACGGTGTACTGCTTAGAAAAGAAATAGAAGTTGCATGGCAAAATGATAGCCGAGCGTTAATTAAATCGGGATTAGAGGGTGGCCAAGCCTTAGTTGTTACACCTTTAGGCCAGGTGAGTTCAGGTACAGCAGTATCTGTCATCAACGGTGATGGTAAAAGTCAAACGCAGGGTACGCGAGAGGGTAAAAACTCATCCGCTAACAAGCCGGGCTCTAAAACAAGAGGTGAGCGTTCCAACAGCGAAAGAGGTGCCAACCGACCTCCACGTGAGGAAGGATAAATGATAGCTTGGTTTGCAAAAAATTCAGTCGCAGCCAACTTGTTGATGATTACCATTATCGCAGCAGGTTTGTTGAGCTTGAATAGTCGTATCCCCCTCGAAGTTTTTCCGTCTTTTGAAATCGATGTGGTAACAGTGAGCGTTACCCTCGATGGCGCAACACCTGAAGATATCGAACAAGGTGTTACCATTCGTATTGAAGAGGCGGTGCAAGACCTTGAGGGTATCGCTAAGATTATTAGCCAATCTTCTGAAGGCGGCGGCAGTGTTACTTTTGAACTAGACAGTGATTATGACCGACGGGATTTACTGGCTGATATTAAAAGCCGAGTGGACGCAATCAATACTTTTCCTGCCAATGCAGAAAATCCCGTGGTGGCCCTTGGCGATCGTAAAAGAGAAGTGATTACGGTGGCGGTTACTGCGCCTTATAGCGAAAGAGAAGTGCGCGAGTATGCTGAATTAGTGCGTGATGATTTGCTCACCATCGACGGTATCACGCAAGTTGAAATGGATGGTATTCGTGATTACGAAATTGCCATTGAACTAAGCTTAGACAAAATTCGTGAACTAGATTTAACCATCAATGAAGTGTCCGATATTATCGACAATAACAGTGTCGATGTGTCTGCTGGTAATTTACGAACTGAAAGTGGCGACGTTTTAATTCGTTCGAAAGGCCAAGCTTATCGAAAAGACGAATTTGCCTCTATTCCTATTAAAACCAATCCTGATGGTTCTATTATCCGCCTTGATGATATTGCTAATATTTTAGATGGATTTGAAGAAACTCCGGTTCGCACCCGTTTTAATGGCCAGCAAGGTGCATTTATTGAGGTCTATCGCATCGGGCAACAAAGCGCTATTGAGGTTGCCGATAAAGTAAAAGAGTATGTTGATTCTCATCAACAAAGCTTACCTCAAGGGTTTAATTTAACCTATTGGGATGACGATTCACTAATCGTAAAAAGTCGTATATCGAGCCTAACATCCAATGCCATGCAAGGTGGGATTCTGGTTCTGGTTTTATTGACGTTATTCTTGCGTCCCTCAATCGCATTTTGGGTATTTATTGGTATTCCAGTAGCCTTTATGGGCGCCTTTATTTTGATGCCATTTTTTGGTGTCACGTTAAATATGATGAGTGTATTTGGTTTTATTCTAGTGCTAGGGATTGTGGTGGATGATGCCATAGTCACAGGTGAGAATATTTACACCCATTTAGGTAAAGCTAAATCGGGTGAACAAGCGGCTATTCAGGGAACCTTAGAAGTGGCTAAGCCGGTGACCTTCGGTATTCTCACCACTGTGGCTGCCTTTTTGCCTTTGGCATTTATTGAAGGGCGAAGAGGGGACATCTTTGCACAAATACCCTATGTGGTTATCCCTGTTTTACTGTTGTCTTTAATTGAATCTAAATTTATTTTGCCTTCTCACTTAAAGCACTTGAAACTGCGCGCTGAAAAAACCAAACAAAGTAAATTCGACAAGTATCAGCAAAAATTTGCTGATGGTTTTGAGCGGGCAATTTTACGTTTTTACCGACCAGCACTTATTACAACCCTAAGATATAAATGGACAACCATAATGGTTTTCTGTGGCGTTTTTGCGGTGATATTGACGTTGATTGTCAGTGGTTGGACACGTTTTGTGTTTTTCCCCAGAATTCCCAGTGAAACCGTTAGCGTATCACTGGCCATGCCCACGGGAACGGCATTCGATATTACCAATAAATACATCATACAAATTGCTCACCATGCGCGGGATTTACAAGAAAAGTATGTTGATGAAGATACCGGTGAAAGCGTTATTTTGAACGTTCTTGCCACAACTGGTGGTAGAGGCGGCTCAACAAATTCAGGTAGCGTGCGATTTGAGATTAGTCCACCTGAATCAAGATCCTCGTCCATAACCTCTGAGCAACTGCTAAATGAATGGCGTAAGCTTATCGGTGAAATACCAGGTGCTGAATCATTGAGTTACCGAGCAGAATTAGGGCGCTCGTCGGATCCCATTGATGTAAGGTTGAGCTCGAATAATGTGGCTACATTAGAAAATGTGGCTGACAAAGTAATTCAGCGATTAAACACCTATCCCACCGTCTATGATATTGCGGATAGTTTGTCTGATGGTAAACAAGAATTACAAATTGAGTTGAACAAACAAGGAGAAGCATTAGGCCTCACAAGATCTGATGTGGTTGGGCAGATACGCAGCGCCTTCTTTGGCTCGCAAGTCCAGCGAATTCAGCGCGGGCGAGATGATGTGAAAGTAATGTTGAGACTGCCGTTAAGCGAGCGTCAATCGTTATCCAGTTTAACCAATTTGCTTATTGATGTGGGCAATAACGAAACCGTCCCACTGTCCAGTATTGCGACTTTGACTCCAGGCCAAAGTCCATCCTCTATTCGCCGTATAGACCGATTAAGAACCATTAGTGTTACTGCGGATGTAGATAAAAACAATACTAATATGACAGTGTTGCAAGATGATCTTAATAACTACATTGCCGAGTTATTAACCCAGTATCCAGGGGTTTCATATGAACTCGAAGGCGAGGCAGAAGAACAACGTGATTCATTTGGCTCTTTGGGAATCGGCTTGGTAATTGTTCTTTTTGTCATCTATGCATTACTTGCTATTCCATTTAAATCCTACACCCAACCTTTGGTGGTAATGAGTGTGATCCCCTTCGGCGCAATTGGTGCTGTGGTTGGTCACTGGATCATGGGAATGGATTTGACCATCTTTAGTTTATTAGGGTTATTGGCCTTGGTGGGAATAGTCGTCAATGACTCCTTGGTATTAGTGGATTATATTAATACCAAGCGGGAACAAGGCATGGAATTGTTAAAAGCGATTCTTACCGCGGGAGCATCACGTTTTAGACCTGTTATGCTCACTAGTTTAACCACCTTTATCGGCTTAATGCCGCTGTTATTTGAAAAGTCTACCCAAGCACAATTTCTCATTCCAATGGCCGTCTCTTTAGGCTTTGGAATACTGTTTGCGACCTTTATCACCCTGATTCTTGTGCCTATTAATTATATGTTGCTGGAAGGATCACTGAAGCAACTTAAGAAAGGGTAATTTACTTAATTGCAGGCAATAAAAAAGCGGCATATTTGCCGCTTTTTGTTTGTAGGGTATAGGTTCTTATTTTATTTCTTTACAGGGGCTGGCTTTTGCTCTTTGGCATAATTTTCCAAGCTTGAAAAGCTGGGGCCATACCATTCTTTTGGCGCTTCAAAATACTCAGGGAAATGCTTTTCAGCATAAGCGCGTACTTTTGGCGAGAGTATTTCTGAACTGTTATATGCACCCATTGAACAATCGTAGAAACAATGTCCTTCAGCTTGTCCCATTAGCATCCAGGGTAACCAAGGGGTAATTCGGCTCCATGCCCCAGAGTATTCAACGCTTGTAATGTCAGGGTTAGCTAAATCATCTTTATTGATAACATAGTTAAACATTTCAGAAACACGATTCATTGGGCCCGATGACTCTCTTGGCCACTCATCTGGCTGCAATGCATTTGGATAAAACAAATGAATGTGTGAGTTAAGGGTCACAGTATTGTTTGGCGTTTCTTTCCATGGGTATAACATGGGGATTTTTTTCTTTTCGGTTTTATTCAAACCACCGTAAGAGGGACCTTCTGGAACATAAGGGGTCAACTTGTAGTTGAAAGGGTCGTTGGCAATAGGAACCACTTTTACAGTTTCATTGGTGTATGGGTTGGTCCATTCTTCTAGAACGTCACCCGTTTTAAGGTCGGTATAAAAACCAACTTCTTTTAGCACTTTGCTGTAAACACCATTACCTTCGTCAATTAAACGGGCATATGAAAAACCTTCAAAGCCAACTAAAGGTTTTACTTTTTCATTAGGGCGTACGCCATTTACAAACCCAGTAAAGTAACCGAATTTTTGTTTACCGAAGTCGAGGTCACCTTGCAAGCGAGCCATAGCATCACGGTTCCATTCGGGGTCATTGTAGCGCAAGGTGCCTTGGTTTTTCACTGTTGAGGTGCTGCCATCTGAAGCACAACCAGCTAAAGCTAAAGTACCTGAGGCTGCTACGCCACCACCAATTAGTAGTTTACTTGAATTAACCAGAAACTCTCTGCGATTAGAGTTTTCTGAGTTTTGTTTTGTAGAATCCATAAGTATCCTTTGTCATTAACTGTTTATACTTTTTTGCATACCTCGAACACTTAAATAGTAGTGAATATTCACCTTTGTGCTCGGTTATTTTGTGACAATTGATGTCTGTTGCAATGATTTTAAAGCGAGCATTAGAGCCTGCTACAACTGGCTATCATATATATCAAGTTTTAGATTAATGGTTGTAAAACTAATGACATTAACAAATATCAAAAAATATTAACTTAATTTCAGGTCAGTTGAATTAGTCGGCAAAATACAGACTAAAAGGTCATCATAAACTTTGACCAAAACTATCCTAAAACGTGCTTTCTATTTTTAAATCAAAGTGGTTTGCCAGGCTATGACATTTATCAATGTTTATTGACGGTGTTAATGAAAAACTTCATTACCTCTTACGGAATTAAAATCAGCCGTTCTTCTAGATAACACTCAGGAGTGGGAATAAATGAGCACTTATTTAATCACTGGCGCTAATCGAGGCTTAGGTTTGGAACATACTAAACAAGCGTTAGCGGCTGGGGAAAGGGTTATTGCTACCTGCCGTCAGCCTGAACTTGCCACAGAGCTAATTCTGTTAAGTGAACAATATGCCCGGCTAAGCATCGAACAACTCGATCTTGCTAAGGGCGAGTCCATCGCTTCCCTTGTCAAACGTTTGCACAATACTCCCATCGATTTTTTGTTCAATATCGCCGGCATGTTTGGCGGGAGTTGGGGAAATACTGCGGATGTTCAGCGACAATCATTGTTAAACATGGACTATGATTTATGGCATGAGATTATGCAGGCTAATGTATATGGACATTTTGAGCTAATTGCTGGGTTGTTGAGTAACGTTGAGCAAAGTACAGCAAAAACCATATTAATGATGTCTTCTGATTTAGGTTCAATCACCAATAATACCCTTGGAATGGCCCATGCCTATCGTGCCAGTAAAGCGGCGTTAAATATGCTGACCAAGGGGCTGTCTGTTGAGCTGGCGACAAAAAACATCACCGTTGTTGCGCTGGCTCCCGGTTGGGTGAAAACCGACTTAGGTGGAGAGGGTGGTCATTGGGAAGTTGATGACAGTGTCAGGCATCAACGTGAGGTGATTGTCACGTTGACGCCTGCAGACAATGGCAAGTTTATTGATTTACAGGGTAAAGCAGTGTCCTGGTGAGGGCACAATTATTAAACCTTTGACAAAACCTCGGTCTGTTAATGATGCTTATGTTTGTTTTCCAGCGGTTGCGAGGTAAAGTTGTGTAAAACAATTGGGTCTTTGGATAAATCGAAAAAGATTGAGCTCATAATGTCATGATTGCCCTTTACCCAATTCTCGTGTCTATGGCTATTCAAAGATACCGCAACTTGATTGACCCCCTCTTTTAACGCTGCAGCAGGGATATGAATATCCTTGCCATAAAGACGGCGTAGCTTTTCTGCGTTAACAAATACATGGGCGTGCCCCTGCAATACTCCCTCAGCGTTAAAGTCACCGTCAGTGGCTACCATATCTGGTGCATTTATTTGGTAGTTTTCTACCTCTACATGCACATTTACACCGTCCATAGGATCTTTAAAGATTTGAATCTCAATTTTTGGCACCGGTGTATCATCACCAATATCTTTCGACATATGCTGATGAATTTCCATCGCATTTGCAGCAGATGTTACGCTAATCAGTGCAAAAATTAAGCTGATAACGAGTTTGTTCATGAGTTTATCCTTGTTCAAAACCACTAACCACCGGGACCTGCGCCCGGGCCAGGACCCTGACCTTGATCGCCAGTACTGCAAGAAGCCATGGCATTGTCTTCCAATTGACCTGCGTAACGGGTGCCAATGATATAAGGGAAAGCGGGTGAAATATTGTTGTCTTCGTCCATGGTCAAAGTGATGTGATAATGGTATCCACGTTCACTATCGTAATGACCATTGTATTGGTCTAAATATACGCCGCCAGCATCGGTTAAGGAGCTATCCCAATAGTAGTCTTCATAATAAAAACCATTTTTCGCGATAAATTCATTACTCGATAAAGATAACACCACGTCGTCAAACCCTGGGCCATCGCTAACTTCTACTGTGCCTTGGGAAATATCGTATTGGTCGACTAAGTTACAACTGCGGGCGCCGTCTGAACAACCTGTTGTGGTGGGATCAGAGTAGTCTCTTAATACCCAAGCGCTCACTGCCAATTCACCGTTACTTTCATATGGACCATAAATTGGATAGCCATCGGCTGCGTAACCATATAAGGGTGAGTGGGCAGTGCCATCATCTCCTAATAATTCGGCTAAACAGGCGCTATAAAAGTGATGGTGATAATCCGTTCCTGCGGCGTGTCCGCCACACACATCAACATCATAAAGTTCTGCTTCTGGTGCCAGTGTTTGCCAAAAACCTTCACTGTTATAGCTCATGCCATCACCCCAATTATAAATAGAGGTGCCGTTAACCATGATCCCAACTTTCGACAAGCCATTCTCACACTCTTCTTCCGTTGGTGTTGGCTCAACCGGAAGATAAACGGTTCTTTCATCTTGGGTTGGGCATTCAGGCCCTGGCGGCCAGTAGCCATAACCATAATCCAATGTACAGTTACTATTACTCACGTAACCCACATCTTCACCAAAAGAAATGCTGTCTCCCACTTCTACAGAAGGGTAACCATTTACGAAGTCGGAACTGGCCTTCGGTCGTCCGCTCAAACCGTCGAATATGTCGTCGGTGATAAGGGTTTCGTAATTCGGGATACCTTGTGAAGTGACGACTGTGTATTCTTTGCCGTCTATGTCTTCAACTTCAACAGACTGAACGTTGACCTCTACGCCAATGCCGGTGGTTGAATCCAGAATATGCTCAGACAACTCACCTGTTTCATTGATGATCCATACCGATGAGTCGTTCTGAGTTTCTTCATCTGTTGAAGTATCGCTGACAATTACTGAAACTGTATCAGACACGGCTTCATTCACGCCATCGTCTACGGTAACGGTAAAAACTAGGGTGTCATCGGTATCAACTTCAGGGGCGGTAAAGCTTATGCTCTGGGAGTTGGTGTCAGATATATCAGCTGTTGTTGTGCCACCAGTTTGGGTCCAATTGACGGTATAAATATCATCATCGTCTACCGAGGCCTCTAAAGTGACAGTGTCACCTTCATCAACATATAGATCGCTACCCGCATCAACACTGGGACTAGAGTTTGAGGTTGAACTGTCAGTTTCACTCTCATCAGTGTCACTTCCTGAACAGGCAGATAAGGCCAACAGGATTGCTGAACATAGCAGGGTCTTTTTCATAAAATGCAAAGAATTATTCATGGTAAATCACTTCAACAGAAAATAATTACCGGAGAGTACAGGGGGATTGTGCAGAACTTGCGCAGATTTACCGCAAATTATAAGTAATTGTAAAAGGGGCGAGATAAACGTTTTAATTTGAAGTTATTCTTTCTTTGCAAAACTACATGTATCAGCAATTAGTGTTTTGTTAAGGAGCAAAAAGTAGGAAAAAGATCAGAAAAAACAAAGCGAAAAAGATAATGCCTTTTTTATATCCATTATTTCGGACTTTTATCCAAAAGGCCCGTTGGGCTTGTTGCTCAACATGGTTTAACAAGTGATTACAGTGAGGGCACCTATTCCCTAGGTACATAATCAATTGGCAATTGGGACACCTAGCCGAGGGAGAGAACTCAGCCATACCCATAATAGTCGGCTTTTCAGGTTTCATCAGCAGTGGGGCGTTTCAGTTTATTAAACATAATGGTGAGACTACAAATTCCCTCGTTTCAAGGCCGCTGTGCTAAATACCGATTGTGAATAATTGCCAAGTGGTGGATTTGCTTAAGTTGCTAGCAAGCTAAGGTTAGCTAATATTGGCTAACTCTTCCACTGCTTTAAGATTAAGTATGCTGATTGTATTAGGGGATATGATGGAAATAAGACCATCTGCTTTTAATTGACTTAGAGTGCGGCTAACCGTTTCAACAGTTAGACCTAAATAATCAGCAATATCTGTTCGTGTCATTGGCAATTCGATATTACTGGGTTTGGCGCCAGGCAGACGATTGAGTAGTTGTTTCAGCATAAAACACACACGCTCGTAGGCTTTAAGTTGGCCTAAAAGGTAGACTTGTTCGAAAGTATGCGACATGACTACAGAACGAATTTCTTTTAAATTTCCACCTAAAGTAGGTAGTTCATCAGCGAGGGTAAACAAGTTTTGGCGTTTAAATTCATATACCGTTAAGTTGCTGAGACTTTTAACGCCGTATTGATAATTTTCAGCATTAGATAGACCGATAAAATCGCCAGGGTAAACGAACGCAAATATTTGTCTGCGTCCGTTGTTGGATACTTTTTCCATAATACCTACTCCAGAGACTATATTAAACAATCTGTCAGACGGAGCATGTTGCATGAAAAGGTATTGTTGTTTTGTCAGCACCTTTAATCTGGCGCTTTTCGATAAACGATCTAACTCGCACTTATTCATTCCCTTGAACAACATACAATCGTCGCCAAAACTAACACTCTTATAGGGACTACTTAATTGCGTCATCTTGAGTCTCTCTCTACTTTTTTGCGTTGTTTTTACGGTAAATAAGTGACATGTTTGTACTCGCTAGTTGCTTCGTCTGGCAGGGGTAATTTGGCGCATTCACCCTCAAATAACCGTTATTAACGAAAAACATTGCTCCTAGATTTAGCCCAATACTATTAAAATTGGGCAGTTACTGCTTTTGTTTCCAAATAGGCATCGAGACCTTCTTGACCAAACTCTCGCCCCCATCCTGATTGCCCATAACCACCAAACGGGATATTCGTACCTACTGCCCCATGGCAATTTATCGACACTTGCCCAGCTCGAATGCGGGCGACAAGTGAGTGGGCCGTGGATAAACTTTGTGTCCATACGCTACCCGACAAACCGTAAATGGTGTCATTTGCCATACGCGCTATCTCATCCAAATCTAGGGTAGAGAATCGTTGAACCGTCATGACAGGGCCAAAAATTTCTTCTCTAACTATGCGCATATCTGGAGTGCAATCAGTGAAAATGGTGGGTTGTACAAAGTGTCCTTCACCTTCAAGTTTCTGGCCACCAGAAAACAAAGTCGCGCCTTCACTCATGCCTATTTCGATATATCGCTGTACTTTTTCCCATTGTTTTTGCGAGATTAGTGGCCCAATCATAGTTGCGGGGTTGATACCGTGTCCAATTATCATTTGTTCTGTGAATAATTTGACCCGTTCCATTAATTCATCGTGAATAGAGTCATGAATGAATATCCGGGTTCCGGCCATGCAGTTTTGACCTTGCAGAAAAAATGTTGCCATTGCGACTCCCACAGTGGCCAAATCAAGGTCCGCATCAGGCATAACGATAACCGGTGATTTTCCGCCCAGCTCAAGGGATACTTTTTTCAGGTTACCCGTAGCTGCACAAATAATTTTTCTGCCGGTTTGTGTCGAACCCGTAAAAGATACTTTATCCACATCATGATGCTGAGCAATCGCTTCCCCAACATCGCTGCCAAAACCGTTTACGATATTGACTACTCCAGCTGGAATTCCAGCCTCTAAACATAGCTGACCAAGTAACAATGCAGATAAGGGAGTCTCTTCTGATGGCTTCATCACAAGGGTACAACCGGCAGCAAGTGCGGGGGCTAGTTTTAATACAGCAGTGGATGCAGGTACATTCCATGGCACGATTAATCCTGCTACGCCCACTGGTTCGCGCAACGTATAAGTTAACGCTTCAGCCTGGTCGGTAATGTGTCGTGGTGGGGTAGTTGTTGTTCCTTCAATACGCTGTGCAGCGGCAGCGTAATAATCACACATTTCAGCAATATTATGAATTGTTAGTCGCGCAATATTGGTTGGCATTCCATTATCTAATACTTCAATTTCGGTGAGTAAATCGGTATTAGATTCTATCAACCTAGCAAGTCGTGAAAGTAACTTAGCCCTTTCAAAATGAGTGAGTTTCGACCATGGACCTTCAAATGCGTTACGCGCAGCAATGACGGCTTTGTCTATATCTTGGCGTCCACCGATAGCGACTTTAGCAATAACTTCATTGGTTGCGGGATCGCGCGATTCGATAGTTTTACCCTCAACTCCATCAACCCAGACACCGTCAATTAGTAGCTTGTGTGGTTGAGCTAGAAACTCTTTAGTCGCAGATGCAATATTGATCTGTTTAATTTTACTGTTATTCATGTTTTGCATAGTTCCTTACTAGTGCACTCGCATAATTATACGTCGATTCCCCTTTACTCAGTTGTTGTATAAAGCAAAGCGTGTTTTTAACTCACGAAATCGAATCTTTTAGGTTGGTTGGTTGTGTCAATGAATTCACGCATGTTCACCTTAGGATTAATAAAAACTGGCGACCATGATATTTGTCAAAGATATTCTGCGGATAATTGACGTAGAGTGTATGTATCAACTTTATATTAGAGTAAAAAGTATGCAAACATCTCATGCTAGTGTGTCAGCCCTCATACGAGCGACTATTTTTGTGCGAGATTTAAATGTCGCTTTGCGGTTCTACCGGGCCTTAGGGATGTCGGAAAGTTACTATGAAGGGGATCTTGAGCATCCATCAGCGAGTGCCGTGCTGGGTTTTGAGCAACATTATCCTTACCCCATTAAAATTTTAAAAGTTGCAGGTCCAAATTTTGGCATGTTGGGTTTGTTTCAATTAGCGCCAGAACATAATGCTCAGCAGGTCCCTATCGCCACAGGAGCGGCTCGTGTTGGAGAAGTGGCTTTGGTGTTTTACGTGCCTAACCTAGACGATATTTTACCTAGACTTAAACAACTTGGCGCTGCTTGGTTACCCAAGCCCGAACAGTTTGAAATGGGAAGTATTTCCCAGCGTGAGGTATGTATCAGAGATGCTGATGGAACCTTATTGAACCTAGTTGAGCGAGATCCTAATATGCAAAATTTGCGAACTCCAGAGATGGAGTTTTAAGAGATGGCTTCGCTGCAACATTCTGCGTTACAAAATTATATAACAGGACGCATTGCCTATTGGACTGCTGATAACCGCTTAATCGGGCAGGAGCATTTTAGTTTGGCTTCCCATTTAAATGGCTATACGTTCCGAGCTTTTTGCGAAATGGATGATATTGCTTTAATACGTGATGTAACAATGTCCCTTAATCAAAATTGGTCACCCATAGATGGTTTTTGTCGGGTTATCAAAGCTGGACAGATTGCTGGCACCAATTGGTTCTCGTTTCATTCTAATAAGGTTATTGTGGAAAGTGATCTTGGCGCACAAGGACGAGTTTCACAACAATTTAGCAATCACCCAGCGTATACCTATTTAGGCCTTCATCCATTACAAGGAGATGCATTGATAACCACACAGGTCGATAGTACAAAGCCTGGTGAGTATATTGCGGTTCATGGCTTAACCAATTCCATATCAGAAAATGGTGATCAAGGGTTAACCGCTGCTGAGGTGCAGATTGAGGTGGCTTATTTAGGAAACGAAACAATCACTGTAACCGCGGGGCAATTCGAAGCGAGAAAGTATGCTTTGCGCTGGCAGCCTGATTGGCCCCCTGCATATGTTTGGGTGAAAGAGGGGGATTACATTTTTCTAAAAATGACTTGGGATAAAATCGACAATTGGTACGAACTTGTTGAATTAACCGAGCGTTAGCTTAGTTAATTCAAGGTCTATTTTTAAACTGGCCGTTACCGACTATTTTACTCTGCAACGCGAGTTAGAGTTCCTAGTGCAAAATCTGTGGCCAGCGATACATTTCATTTTCTAACAGAATATAGTCGACAAACAGGTTTCGATACGGTGCCGTAGAGGTAAAGGCCAACTGTGAGTCTGGACACTGATTATAATCATCAGCACTGTTCTGAGAAGCAAGTTTTAAACGCTCTTCTAAACCATCTCGAGATTTCAACAATGCAAGTAACTCTAGCTGTAATCTATTTGGCTCAGGGATCTGAGGGTTTTCGATTTGGCTATCTTGAGTACGTTCATACCAAGGGTAATAGAGTTTACGGTCTCTTAAATAATGCCAACCACGTTGTAAATGGGAACCGGCAGAGTCAACTTGCAAATCCGGTAATTTATCGGCATTGCTAGGCTGCGTGCTGCTGCATTCTGGATTACAAAAAGTCACTGTAGCGATTAATTCGGGAAACTGTGTTTTGAGAGCCAGAGCGCAGGCACTGGCGTTTGCAATGGCAAAAACGTCGATTTTATTTATGTTCAACCTAGTCATTAATTGCGCTAAAGCTGTTGCCATCTCTATGGGACTGCTACAGTTTGGATATTCGCTTTCACCGTGCCCCGGCAAATCTGGCGCGATTAATAATTTTTGCTCGGTTAATGTCATCATTAAGGTGCGTAATGTGTCGTTATTTAAACCTAATTCGTGCAATACCAATAAAGGTTTTTGATTTCCTGTAGTTGCCGCTCCATGATTACTAAGTATATGAAATGTCCCACCTTCAGTAGCCACAAAACGATTTTGCAAACCATATTGTTTGGCTTCATGGGGGGGCTCAAAAGGTGTACTTAAAGGAGAACCATGCTTTTTTGCATAGTTTAATAATGCTTCGGGTATGTCACAAAAATCCGGCACTGTTTGAATGTCTACATTGTTGGGCAAAGGAGGGTAATGTTCGACGTAACGGGACAAGGTATCAGCTTTAGCGGCTAACATTAAACTCGGTACTTTTAATCTAACTAGATCGTCAACGATGGCGTAGCCTACTGCAGCACGATAGGCGATGGGATAATTATCGCCAGCTTCCATGTAGTTCAAGAAATTCGTGTCTATTTCTGCATCTGTGGCAGCCCAACAGTTGATGCTGGTGGAAGTGCGTTCATACCAAGGAAAAAAGCTGTGTTGATCTCTGAGTCTCGACCATAAACAACTTAAGTGGGTTGCGTCCCACTTAATATGGTAAGTGGGAAAGTATTTGTCACACAGATCTTTTCGTTCATCCGCGGTGTTAATAAGCACACCGTTTGCCACTAAGGCTGCGATTTTTTGTGGGTAACGTGCTGCTAAACGTACACCAATAATTGCGCCAGTGTGACTACCGTAAACCACTGGTTTTTGTATATTCAAAGTATCAAAAAGACGTACCAAAGCATCAACAAAATCATCAATTGACGCTTGCTGCTTAGTTCCACTCAATGGATCAGATTGGCCATAACCAGGTGTATCCGGAGCAATCACGGTAAAATATGCCGATAAGTAGTTTATTAGGGGGATAAGCTCCTTACTATTATTTGGAGATTGATGAATCAATACTAAAATTGGTCCCGTACCTGCGTATCTATAGTGCACTTGTCGCTCACCAACTAATATATATTGGCGGGATATGCGGCAATTTGTTTCGACCATAGCTTTGTAACTCCTAAATAAAATCGTTAATTAAAGCCCTAAGTTGCCAGGTGATAATGCGTTTTTGGGATCCGTAAATTGTTTTATATTTTTAATTAGATTTAAGGTTTCTGAAGATACTCTTGAAGCATAAGGGTAGGCTTTGCCCAGCTGGAAATTAGTTGCATTGTGTTTTACGTATAAGGCAATAATATCTTCCTTTAATTGATGAATATATTCTCGCGCTTCAAGGTTGGCAGGGTGTTTAGGTAAGTTATCTAGGTAGTCTTGTGGTACCACTTCTTGGTGGTAAGCAGTGATTTCATCGGGCCAATATAATGCAATTTCATATAAAAAACCTGAGGATGATACGGTGGCAAACATGCCTCCATACCAAATACCAAGGCGCTGCATGTCGGCTGAGCGTAAGGTATAAAATTGCTCAAGTTCTTGATGGAAGTTGGCCACATTTGAGTGGGGTATAATGCCGTGCAAAGGTACCCAACGCTCACCCGCAGGGCCTAATGCATTGAAAAAAGGTGCGAAGGGCATTCCACGAACAATGGCTGGCACTGTTGCTGGTATTTCAGATCCTAGATCAGCGGTTAGTTCCCGAATTCGATGAAGGCGACTCTTCACCTCTGCATCGTGGGTACCTTCAACAATATAGTGGGTCATGTAAGGTGAAGAACTAATTGCTTTACGGGCCGAAAATGCAGACTTCAATAGTTGTTTAAAACCCGCCGCATAAGAGGGCGAACTAGTCAGTATAGACAACGCTATTTTCATCATTTGTCCGGCACTATCTTGACGCGCAATTTGTCCTTGAGACAATGCGCCATCTAAAGCGAAGTGGGTATCTTCTAAACGCTCTAAACTAATACGCCGCATTGATTCGTGCATGGCATTAAAGTCAGCAAAAGCAAAAGATATGACACGGTGAGCAGAGCGACGGCCAATAAGAGGCAGTGTAATACGCGCCTTTATTCCCAAAGCACCACAATCTCCAGTAAATAATCCGGTTAAGTCGGGACCAAAATGACGCATGAAAGGCGACGCACCTGTACCGGCAGAACCAGTTTGTAATAACGAGCCATCAGCAAGAACAATATCTACAGACTGCACGGATTGCGCTGAAATACCGTATAACCCCGAACCGTGGCTAATCGTGTTTTGTGATACCGAACCACCGACTGTTGCTTTTAAACCTGAAAATGGCCCCCAAAATGGCGTTCTAAGATTTCGTTTATCAAGCGCTTCTTTCAGGGTCGCCCAGGTGACTCCAGCTTCAACAGTTACGTAGCCATCCATTTCGTTGATTTCGACTATTTTATTCAGCAAACTTAAATCTAAAATTACGACTCCCTTAACCGGCGGCAGGTAACCATCGGTATAGGACGCACCGCCCCCTCTGATAGTGACAGGAATATCTTGTTCATTGGTAAAGGCCACCAATTGTTGTAGTTGTTCAACTGTGGTTGGCTGAACCACCGCATCAGGTACCTCAAGTTGACGGTAAACATCAGTATAGAAAGCCGCACCAGCACTGCCAATCAAACAATGTTCGGCTCCTACTATTTCACAAAACTTGTCTTTAACGGTTGGGGCAAGTGTTGCCTGCTGTTGTTGTTCCTGAACTGAATTTGTCATGCTAATACCTTTTGCTAATGAGAGTAGAATTTACTACTGAACCTCAACGAAGTTCGTCGTACTTATTTCTTATTTTTTCCTACCCAATGGTCGTCATTTGAGCTTGATTAAAAATCCAGAGTACTCCCCAAGGTAAATCTCGTCTTTGATAATTGTCATGGTTGCAATTTTTCATACGGGGATACTGATTACATTGAATCGACTTACGAGAAGTCATTCCGGTTGCAATTAGGAGATTGAATATGAAAGACCTAGATATTGCTTTGGTGGGGGCGGGTATTGCAGGACTGACCGCGGCCATTGCGCTGGCAAAAAGTGGTCAATCGGTCAGTTTATACGAAGCTGCTCCTGCTTGGGGAGATGTTGGGGCGGGTATTACTTTAGCGCCTAACGCCATGCGTGGATTAGATTATATTGGTGTGGGTGAAGCAATAGCTGAAATCGGTATTGAACCGAGTACGCAACAAATATCACATTGGCAAAGTGGAGAGACATTGCTAATGGTTGACCGTTCACAGACTCGTAAACAATATAACAGTGCCTACGTCTATATTCATCGTGCAGATTTACATCAAGTTTTAGTTGCCGAAGCAGAAAAAGCAGGGGTAAAAATTCATTTAGGTAAATCAGTGCAAAGTGTTAACTACCAGGGGCTTAAACCTGTTTTAAACTTTGCAGACAATAGCCGTGTCGAAGCCGAACTGATTATCGGTGCTGACGGTTTAAAGTCTCAAGTTAGACAGTTATTTGATTCAGTTGCTCCCCATTTTACCGGTCATATTGCCTATCGAGCTTTAGCTCCAATTACACCGGAAATTCAACATCTTATTGATCAGCCGGGAATGCATATTGGCCCTGGCAAAATGATTGTGCGTTACCCACTTCGCAAAGGCCAACTACTTAACCTCGTGTTTTTCGCTCGTCAGGATGGTTGGACAGAAGATGGTTGGTCAATTCCTGCTGAGTTACAAGAACTTAGAGACTTATACGCTGGCTGGAGTGATGAAGTTGGTACCTTAATCGATTCGATTAGACCAGGAACCGTATTTAAATGGGCTATTAATGCTCATAGCCCTCTGCCTCAATGGTCGATTGAAAATAAAGTAACTCTCATCGGTGATGCAGCCCACGCAATGACCCCATTTTTAGGTCAAGGAGCTGCAACAGGTATTGAGGATGCGGTGATTTTAGCGAGAATTTTGCAAGCTGCAGAAACAACTGAAAATGCCCTTAGCCGCTATCAAGCTGTTCGCCATGAACGCACTACGTTTATTCAAAAAGAGTCCAATGAAAATGCAGACCGTTTGCAAGGGGAGGCCGCGGAGTTATACGGGTTAGGCAATTTACGAAACGAGGAGACCTTAGGGCTTTTCAAATATGACTGCATTACTGAGTCAATTTAAATCGGCTTAAAAGCTGTAAATATAAGTCACTAAAAGGTAAAAAAAGATGAACGATACAATAACAAAAACACGTTCTACCGCAACCGATATAGAAGTGCCACAGAAAACTATGGTTTTGTACGGCTTTGGTCAAGTTGGAGCGCAACTTTTCCGTGATGCCCCTGCCGCATTATTGCCGTTATTTATGACAACCATGTTAGGAATTTCCCCTTGGTTGGCGGGTGCGGTGATTTTAGTCCCTAAAATTTGGTTAATTTTTTGCGATCCAATAATAGGCGCGATCTCTGACCATCATAAACCTCGTCATGGACGTAAACCCTTTTTGGTCTTTGGCGCAATATTAACCAGTTTGTCGTTTATGGCGTTATTTACATTTTCTAATTTTGCATCTCCTTTGTGGGCTGCGGCGACTATGTGTTTGCTGTTTTTTATTGCATCCACTGCATTTAGTGCCTTTTCGGTACCGTATTTAGCGGTTGCTTCTGAACTATCCAGCGATCCCCACGAACGAACAAAAATTTTATCTTATCGCATTGTTTTTGCTGTCGTTGGTGTTGTGATGGGAGTCGGTCTTGCCCAACCTCTAGTGTTTATGCTTGGCGGGGATGCTGCTGCGTGGCGCACAATGGCGGTTATTTTTGGCAGTATTTCGTTACTTGCCATGTTAGCAACGGCATATGGTGTACCCGTGAACTACGGTAAAGCACACTCGGTGGACCCTAAAAAACTACTCAGTCGGTTTTCTGCCGTTTTTGATAACAAAGCCTTCGTGGTATTAAGTTCTACCTTTTTTGTGCAGTCTATCGCCCAGGCCAGTGGTTATGCGGTAGTCGCATTTATATTTATTTATGCTATTCAAGATATCAACTTACTACTTCCTTTTGTAATGGCAATGGCCTGTGGTTCAATACTGAGCCAACCTTTGTGGTTAAAGTTATCTGCCAATATTGGTAAACAAGCCGCTTTTTGGATTGCTTGTGTTGGTTGGATGTTAGTCACTATTACTTGGCTTTGGGTAGAACCCGGAAATGATGTGTTATTTACATTGCCATTTTGGGGTGAAATGCCTACACAACATTTTTTGGTGTTAATACGGGCTTTCATTATTGGTTGTACTAATGCGGCATTCTCGGTTCTCACATTTTCCTTACTGACTGACACTATTAATAATCAGCAAGCTAAACACGGAAGCGTAGACGAGGGCGTTTTTTCAGGCATGTTTTCAGCAGTTGAGAAGCTGGCGTTTGCATTGGGTCCAATGATGGCAGGTATCGTATTGAGTCTTACCGGATTCGAGTCCTCAACAGAAGGCGTTATCGTTCAAGGTAGTGGTGCGGTTGATGGTATGGTGTGGCTATATTCGACTATTCCTGCTGGTATTATGGCGCTTAGTTTGCTGATATTTACACGCTATAACAAGGCACTATCACAATAATGATTAGAAGGTCTGAAAGCTGCTTTTTGTATGAGAGTACTTAGGCAGCTTTTATTCCTTAAAAATTTAGGCTAAGGCTTAGTCATAAGGGGACGTATAGTTGCTAATTAGCCCCATCAAAATAATCAAATATTATGAAATAGTTAACTCATAACATTGGTTTTGCAATGCCAATTGCCGCAGCACCAATCAGGCCTGCCCAAATGGTATATACCCAAGGTTTAGCTCTGTTCATTGCTTTCAACATCGCTTTATTGTCATAGGCGGTGTGTATACCCTGAATAAGGTTAGAATAAGCAGTACCAAAGTCTTTTAATGCCAAACGAATCATTAGCCCACAAAACACCAATAAATAAAATATGGCAAGTTTAGCCGCTATCCAAGTATTGCCCATTAGGTTGCCATTCAGTAAGGCAAAAGAAATAGAAATCAAGCCAATTACTATCAAGACACAACGAAATATAAAGTCAAACTTAACTAATTGATTTATATAAGAAGCGTGATGTTTGTAATGTTGCAATAAAACTAAGGTTAGCCAAAATGGGCCAAGTAAAACAATAGCAGCCATTTGCCACACTGGGTGCTCAACATTAAAAAACGTTGTTAATAAACCGCCGGTAGTTAACATCAATGTCATACATAGTTTAGGGACTAAATCACAGGCTACCATTATTTTGCCGGCCACTATTCTTGCTTCAGGACTCGCCTTGTCATCAACCACAATATTACTGGAATAAAACACCCCAATATCACCCCCAAGCCAATAACAAAACAGCAAAATATGTATTAGTAAAAGCAGTTCATGTGCAGTCATGGTGGACTCTCCATTATTAATAGTGTTGTCGAGATTCTGAGGGCTAAATTTGCTTCTACGCTTAATGCGATATTGGCGGGAAGGTGTTGAAAACTAAATTCCCACTAGCTCAAAATGAAATGTTAGCATAATATTATATCATTAAGGTGTAAAGTGGGGTTCTTGAGGATCTATGGCCTTGGATTTATTCAAGCCGACGTAATTGAATACTCAGGGACTTAAAAAATTGTTTTAAAAAAACACCGATAGATTAGTTCGCAAATCTCTCATATGGACTTGAAGTGTTGAGTCCCTTACTATTTAGGAAGCTAACAGAAAATGAAATTATATAGTCTGCCCCATTCGCCTTATTCAGCTAGAATTCGAATGCAAATTTATAGCAAGCAACTTAATATCGACATACTGCCACCAGAAATTCCATTAAAAACCGATGAGTTTAAAGATGCTTATCCAATGGGAAAGGTGCCTTTGTTAGCGGTTTCTGAAACGGAATTAATACCTGAATCCACGGCTATAGCTGAATATTTAGAAGATGAGTTTCCTGAAAATCCATGTCGCCCTGCAACGTCATCTGCTCTTGCCATGACAAGGGCAACGGTCAGTTTTGCAAATTCTCATTTCGGGCCATCATTGTTTCCACTGTTTAAAAATATGGCAGAAAAAGATGCCCACCCCGATAAAAGTGCGTTCACTTTGCCGCTTTGTGCTGAGCTAGAAAAGCTAGAGCGGTGGCTGGCAATTAAAACATCAGATGCATATGATATCGGTGATTTCGCCTTGGCCACGAACCTTTGGTATGCCACCACACTAGCGCCTGCCTATGATCAATCAGATATATTAGCCCAATACCCTAAAGTGAAAGCGTGGTGGGAATCCATCAAGCAACAACTCCACGTAGCAAAGGTATTAGACGAAATGGCAGCCGGCCTTGCCGCGTTTATGCAAAAAACTAAGAAGTAGTAATCCGTTAAGCAGGTGTTTTCAATGCTAGTAATAATTTGATTGCATCTTAACGGTTAATAGTTAGGGGTTAGGCAAAGCCTTATGGACTTTGCCTATATTAACAAACCTTTGGCGTTAGCACTTCTTTTCCAACTGACCGCTCTTAATCAAGCTAAAGGCCTTTGATCACGCTAAAGGCCTTTGATCAAGCTAAAGGCTTCAAATCCGCTAAAGGATTTACTGGCCAAGGCGGGGTAGTCAACTTTTGTAACACCTCAGGTGGTACCGCTCTTACGGAGTCATATTGCCAGCGGGGAGACTTGTCTTTATCGATTAGCAAGGCTCTTACTCCTTCAACAAACTCTGGGTTACGGACTGTATTGGTGACTAACATCAGTTCGTACTGAAAAACTTCAGCTAAAGACATATGTTTAGTGTTGCTTAACGTTTGATTGATGCTGCAAGCACTGATGGGGGAACCATGATTTAAAGCCGCTGCTGCTGCGCTCATCCAAGGATCTTCTGAAGGCTGCTTTATAATGGCATCGACAATGTCGTAAAAACTGTTTTGATCAGTTAACTGTTGAATACTGTCATAGTGGGCGGGAATGTTGCCGGTAGGTTTGGCTGCTAGGCTTTGTTGTTCAAAACGACGTAGCACAGCCGTGATTTGGCCGCTGTGCTCAGTGTTATCTCCTTGCCAGTCAATTGCTTCTATACTGGCTAATACCTCTTCCATTTGGGCGTTTTCGATAAATCTGTCGGCCATACCAGTATAAATACAGTCAGCAGCATTCATTTTTGCCGCGGTTAACCCTAAAAACAATCCAATGCGGCCTGGCATGCGATTCAAAAACCAACTGCCGCCTACGTCAGGGAAGAGTCCAATGGTAATCTCAGGCATGGCCATGCGCGTGCGTTCGGTCACAACTCTATGACTACAACCGGCCATTAAACCTAGGCCGCCTCCCATTACAATACCGTGTCCCCAGCAAATGATCGGCTTGTTGAAGGTATGCAACAAATAATCTAGGCGGTACTCACGTTCAAAAAATGTTTCAGCGTACTCGCAGGGGCCACCAGGTTGCTCAATGGCGGAATGATAGAGTTGCTGCACATCGCCTCCGGCACAAAATGCTTTTGGGCCTGCACCGTGCAAAAAGACACAGCTAATTTCATCGTCTTGTTGCCATTTCAATAGCTGAGCATAGAGTAAATCAACCATTTCCAAGGTAAGTGAATTTAAGGTTTTTTCAGTGTTTAGGGTAGCGATGGCAATCTTTCTATTCGCCTTGGATGCTCGTTCTTCAAATAATACAGCCGCATTAGTCATTTACACTTTCTTCCATTTGGGAATTAGGATTGTTACGTCAAGCCGACATACTCTTGTGAGTAACGGCTTAGCTGATCCTATAAGGTTATAAAGTTTACTACCATGATAGTAGCAGCCTATGCCTTATTGGCTAATTGTTTATCTTGTTATTAATATGGATTATATTGCGTTGCGGCCTCAAGTTGAAAGCGCTAGCTAAGCCTTGGGCCCATGTAACACCTTAAGGATTAATATGAGCAAACCATCTAATTGGCCTTTGAGTCGCGATAGTGAACGCATGGTGTCACCGGTTGTTATTCGTCAGCAATTACAACAACACCCCCTAACTCAAGATTGTTATCCGCTAGCGGTAGGGCGTTATGAAAAGGCACTTTTCCATGAAATGTCACGGAACCGCCATGACGATAATATCTTAATTTACTGTTTTTCCGGGAAAGGATTTTTACGTACTAGTGACTGGAGCGGTGAAGTACAAAGTGGAGAGTTGGTATTATTGCCTAAAGGCGTTAGTCATCGATATTGGGCCAATGCCGATGATCCATGGTCGATTTATTGGTGTCATTTCTCCGGCCATCAAGCCCAAGAATATGTGTTTAATATGGACTATAAAAAGACCTACCCGATCTTAAAAGTAGGCCAATCTCCTTTGCTGATGGCACAATTTAGTTCGGTTTTAGCAGAGTCCAGCACCGGATATAATATTCCGGCTATGGTATATGCAGCCAATATGCTTAAACAACTACTTGCCTATATCGGTAAGTTGGCTCAGCAAGTTAACACCCCCGAAAGACAGCAATTTAATCTGGATGTTTTACAGGCCTATATGCTGCAGAACCTAAATAAGTCCATTGATCTAGATGCGTTAGCGATGCAAGTGAATTTGTCTAAGTTTCATTTTAGTAAAAAATATAAAGAGGCCACTGGCTTCTCTCCGGTACAACATTTTTTAAAAATGAAAGTGGAATACGCCAGTTATTTGCTAGAAACCAGCGAATTAGCGATACAGGGTATCGCCTCTAGGGTGGGGTATGATGATAGTTTGTATTTTTCGCGACTATTTAGGAAACATACGGGCTTATCACCATCTGACTATCGCAAACAAAAGCATACCTAAATGGCAGATGCATTTGCCTGTAATTGTTTAGGTTCGTATGGGAACCACTGCAGTGGTTAACTTTGATAGGCAACTAAGTTTACCTTGGTCGTTCTCCAAACGAATTTCCCAAATTTGCGAGCGTGAACCTAAGTGTATGGGTCTAACTGTGGCGGTGACTAAACCCGAAGAAACAGAGCGGATGTGACTTGCACTGACTTCTTGACCAAACACTTGAAACTTATTTATATCGACGCAGTAATAACCTGCGATACTTCCTAAGGTTTCGGCAAGGACCACATTGGCGCCGCCGTGGACTACGCCAAATGGTTGAAAGGTGCGTTTATCGGCGGGCATAGTGCCACGGATAAAATCATCGCCTACCTCGGTAACCTGTAAGCCGAGGGAAATATTAATCTGACCTTTGGCGAGCATTTGATTTAAATCCTCAACCTTTGGTTTTGCAAACCAGATACTCATGGCCTTACCTCAATTGTCATAGCAAAACCTAAATTCCATCATACTCCTTTAGTGGTGGTCAAATTAGTGTCATTTATGACAGACTATTATGCCTTGTAACTAATTGAATTTATTCAACTTATCAATCTTGATATAAACGCATTATGCTGGAGAAATCCAGCGGCCCATTGCCTTTCGATTTGTGCATGGCATACAAGGATTTTGCCTGAGCTCCCATGGGCGCGGGCGAGCCACTTTGATGGCTAATATCCATAGCTAAGCCTAAATCTTTGTACATCAGGTCAACTTGAAATCCACCTTGATAGTCGTTCGATGAAGGTACGCCCTCCATTACGTGTGGATAGGGATTGTATTTTTGTAATACCCAATTGTTACCTGAGCTTTGCAACATTATTTGTGACAAGACCACAGGATCCAAGCCGTTTTTCACCCCCATATTAAGGGCTTCAACGGTTCCTGCCATTAGCACCGACAACAGCATGTTGTTACAACATTTTGCTATTTGACCTGCACCACTAGGGCCAG
Source organism: Aliiglaciecola sp. (assembly GCF_039982535.1). Lineage (NCBI taxonomy): Bacteria > Pseudomonadati > Pseudomonadota > Gammaproteobacteria > Alteromonadales > Alteromonadaceae > Aliiglaciecola > Aliiglaciecola sp. Next base: position 67,196 of record NZ_JBDWYG010000075.1, on the reverse strand, counting down.
CATGGAAGATGTTTTGCCCCATGCTCTGTAAAATTGGCTTAGCTTGGGCAAATTGTGCATCTGTCGCTCCCACCATAAATGCTAAGGTGCCAGCCACTGCACCAGCAACACCACCAGATACCGGTGCGTCAACAAAGTTTAATCCACGGTTATTGGCAATGGCACAGACTTGTTTTGCAGTAGCTGCATCAATTGTTGATGAATCAATGATTAATGCATCTTTTCTTACGACCTCAAATAGCGGTTTTTCAGCGCTGACGTAAAGATCTTCCACATGCTTACCAGAAGGCAACATAGAGATAACCACATCTGCATCTGACGCTGCATCGGCCGCGCTCTTTGCGGCTATACCTCCATGTGAAACCAGTTGCTTAATTGCATCCGCAAACAAATCGAATACCTTTACCGTGTGACCTGCTTTAACCAGGTTGATGGCCATAGGCCCACCCATATTACCGAGACCGATAAAACCGATAACTGCCATGATCTTGTCCTTTATTTACAATAATTGAATAAACAAACGTTAAATAGCCAAATAGTGAACATCACTTCAGTTCAATGGTGGTGTTCACACCGGTATCAATATCATCTTCGAACCAGCGAGCGGTGATGGTTTTGGTTTCAGTATAAAACTTAACCGCTTGTTTACCATAAGCATGCTGATCGCCGTAAAAGGACTTTCGCCAGCCGGTAAAAGAGAACATGGGTAAAGGCACTGGAACTGGCACATTGATACCCACTTGTCCCACTTTAATTTCATGTTGATACTTACGAGCAACTGCGCCCGAAGATGTATAAATGGAAGTACCGTTGCCATAGGGGTTTTCATTAATCAGGTTAATGGCCTGTTCCAAGGTATCCACTTCCAACACGATTAATACTGGGCCAAATATCTCTTGCTGATAAATTGACATGTCGCGGGTAACATCGGTGAATAGAGTGGGCCCTACCCAGTTTCCGTCAGGGTAACCGGCTACTTCAAAGTTACTGCCATCGAGTAGGCAGGTGGCACCTGCATCTTTGCCTTCTTGAATAAGGTTTAACACTCGTTGTTTCGCTTGAGGATTAATCAGTGGGCCGTAACCTGCTTCTGGATCATCCCAAACACCGGGTTTAACCTTTGCCAATGCGTCACGCATTTCACCAACCCAATGTTTAGTTTCGCCCACTAACACGACCACTGAAATAGCCATGCAGCGCTGTCCTGCTGCGCCAACAGAGGCACCAGCTATGGCATTAATAACTTGATTTTTTGAAGCGTCAGGCATAACCACCATATGATTTTTCGCCCCAGCAAAGGCTTGTACACGTTTTAGGTGATCAGTACCGGTGCGATAAATATGTTCACCCACGGCAACAGAGCCCACAAAGGAGATGGCGGGGGTATCTTTGTGAGTTAACAGTTGATTCACTACCTCTTTGCCACCGTGAACTATTTGCAATAAACCATCGGGTGCGCCAGCTTCTTTAAACAGCGCAGCCAGTCGCATCGGCGTAAGGGGATCTTGCTCTGAAGGTTTAAGTACAAAGGTATTTCCGCAGGCAATCGCCATGGGAAACATCCACAAGGGGATCATGGCTGGAAAGTTAAAGGGCGTAATGCCAACACAAACACCTAGAGGCTGGGTAATGCTGTAACAATCAATCTTGTTAGCAACGTTTTCAAGGATTTCACCCATGCTCAAAGACGCGATATTGCAGGCATGTTCTACCACTTCAATTCCACGCCACACATCGCCCTTGGCATCAGCAAAGGTTTTACCGGTTTCTTGCGCGAGTAAACGAGCAAGTTCGTCATGATGTTCTTTTAACAGGGCTTGATAGCGCAGCATTAATCGTGCTCTGTCACCAACTGGGACATCTTTCCAGGTCTCAAATGCCGCTTTAGCTGAGGAGATTGCATCTTCCACTTCTTGGGATGTGGCTAAGGGCACTTGTGCTATCACTTGTTGATCCGCTGGATTGGTAACGGCCAACCATTGCTGGGTTTTACTTGGAATCAACTCACCGTTTATTAACAGTGGGACTTTTTGCGTTTGTTCAGACATAGGTGTTCTCAAGTATCAGTTCAATTAATTAAAGATTAGCATAGCTAAACAAACTAGGAGATTGATAATCTTGCGAACATAATGGACTAAATTGCGGTTTTGAGTGTAAGCGATAGAATGCTAAAAAATCATCAGCGATGCAAAAACACAGTGACATTGATTTAGCTTGTGAAACCAGGCTATTTCAGCCTATTAAAAGGCTCAAGACAGACCTAAGGTTAGTCGATGTAGACATCTTAGTTTTTTGGCGACCTCATTTTCAACGGGGGAAATAGGCAAGTTGGTATCAATGGATCTAGATTATCTTGTTATGACCTAAGTGCTATTCCGTGCAATTCCCACATACAAGCAAACAAAAAATAATGGCAACCTAGTTCGAGGTTTTGAACTTAGTTGCCACTTAGTTTCTGTTCTTCACCCTTGCGGACACTTGCGGGCAATCTACTAAGCCTGTTTACGCCTTACCATTAACATAGCTGCGCCACCAGAGAGTAACAACCAAAGAACGCTTGGTGCCGGAATGGCATTAACATCTACCGTTTCGGTAATTGGCGTTTGGGTAATTAAAATGGTGCTCATGTCCGGTGTATCGAACCTTAACCCAATAGTGAAGCCCGGTGCATAGGGATCAAGGGCTAGATCTGGGTCGATGCCACGTAAACTAAAGCCCTCGACAACATTAGCAAAATCAAAGGAGTCGCCGGAAAATAGATCTGCTAACAGATTCCCCGAAAGGTCGAACAACTGATAAGTGGCGTTAGCAAATAAGCTAAAATCAGGCAAATCGATTCCTAGCAATCCCGCACCATCAAAACTGTAATCGTAGCCTGTTGCAACTTCTGGATCGATCCAGACGGTCGAGCCGCCTAAATCTTCTACCTCGTCACTGTCCAACAAAAATTGGTGGGCAAAGTCGGTGCCATACACCCCAGTATAATTACTAGCTGCGGGCTTGAGGCTATTTTCGGCTGAGTTACCTAGCAGTGATTGAGCGGTCAATAAACTGTAAGCTAGGCTTGAAGGTGGCGCTTGACCACCGTGGGGGGCACTATATAAGGTGCTGCCGCGGGATTCTCCGTTAAGCTCATAGGTGAAGCCTTGTTGTAAAGTGATCTCAAAGCTATCGGTACCTGTTATTTCTGTGGAACCAAAACGGGATGGGGTGGAATACAAACGTTCAAATTCACCGTTATCCCCATACCCATCAATCTGAAGACCGACATAATTGCGACCCGCAAAAGTATTGCCAGAAATTGCTACGTTGATGCGGGCTTTGGTTGCTTCTGTCACGCTAAATTGATTGTATACAGATGCATTTAATGCGACCAGTGGACTGCGGTTCCCCCCTGCATTTACAGCTGCTATATCGGATGCATAGCTGAAACCGTCGCTATTACCACTTTGAACAATTGTTGCTTCATAGGAGCCAATGTTGCTGCCGAAGGAATCTTCATAACGAATGTACGAATCGGCTACAACCTGGCGAGCATTTTGTGAACCTGTGTAATAGCCAAGTACAGCCCCTGTGTTTGATACATCGCCAATTCTTAGATGTAGGTCATCAATGTTCTTGTCTAAATTTTCTAAAGTAACGACCACCGTGGAGTCGTAATCCGTTGTTACTATTGGGCCGGCAAATATCGGTGTGGTCATTATCAATGCCATCAAACCGGTTAAGCATTGCCTACGGCAATGTGCCAATCTAGATTTATATTGCTGAAATGTTTGTTTATTCATGATCGCTATTCCTTGTTAATCACCCTTGTTAATTACCTTGCTGTCATGCCATTTGCCTAAATGTCATATGTGCTGTCATTTGTCATAGTAGCTGACACTTGTTGGTTTTTTCAACAGTTTTTGTGCAAAAATAATTAACTATATGAATCAAAAAGAAACTTTTTATGGGATTAATAGGTGTTTTAATGGCTTGTTATTAACAATAAACAGGTGAGGTTGCTGAAAATCAGTCAATAAAAAGCGCACTAACAAAGACAAGTTATCGATTAGTGCAGCTCAGCGGTCAGTAATGGTTTTGGTGGCGAGAGTGTTATAAATCTGAGTAACTTAAATGACACATTTGCAGGGGAACGAAGTGGCAGTTACTGGCAGTATATTTAGACAGTCTCTGTTAGCCCTGATAGGAAAATTTATGTCCCGCCCTAATATACCGTGATGATTTTAGGGCAAGGGACAAAGCAGCGCCAAACTACTCAGGACTTAGCGTAATTGACTCAGAATACTTAGCAGTTTTTCGGGTGCCTCTACTGATGGAACATGGCCTACATGTTCAAGTTCAATTACCTCATCTTTGCCCATGAGTTGTGCCAAAGTTCTTACCAGCTCAGGGGGAGTTGCCACATCATCTGTACCGGCAATGAAAGTTTGCGGGATAGCTACTGAATGAAGTGTTTCACTGTGATCTCGTTGGCCTAGCCATTCGCATAGTAACCCGTAAGAGCGATTATCGGTAGAAGCTAGATTTTGTTGCCATTTTTCCAAGAGGTTTGCATCCTGCTCAGTGGAGTGAGGACTAAACCATCTGGCTACAATATCTGTACTCATTTGAGCTAAGCCAAGTTCTAGCACCGCTTTTTGCCGCTGCGCCCAACCTTCGGCGGTACCAATTTTGGCGCCCGTGTTGGTTAAGGTGAGGCTTAGTAAACGAGTAGGGTGGAATATAGCTAGTTGTTGGCCAATAGTGCCGCCAATTGATGTTCCAACATAGTGGAAGGTATCAATATTGAGGCCGTCACACACCTCAAGTAATTGATTAACTAGGTCAAGCTCGGCAAGCGCCGTTGTTTGTTTAGACACTGGCTGACTTTGTCCGTGGCCTGGCAAGTCCCATCTGATGACATAAAAGTCCCTTGCCAAGGTGTCTGCAATATCATCCCACGCATGCAGGTTCATTCCCAGTGGGTGGCCTAGCACCATCGCTGGATTGGCAGGAGATCCTAAAACCTCAAAGTGGGTTGAAGAGTCGATATTTTTCATATTGTTACCTACGCCCGTTCTATTAACATTGCAATGCCTTGGCCGACACCAATACACATTGTACATAAAGCATATTTTTGCTGAGTTTGCTGTAACTGGATAGCGGCTGTTTGCACCAAACGTGCACCTGACATACCCAGTGGGTGCCCCAATGCAATCGCACCGCCATTGGGATTAATGCGGTCATCATCATCTTGTAACCCGAGTTCGCGAATACAAGCTAAGCCTTGGGCTGCAAAAGCTTCATTTAATTCAATTACCCCGATATCCTCAAGTTTAACTTTGCTTCGTGAAAGCAGTTTTTTCACTGCGTTCACAGGTCCAATTCCCATATAGGCCGGTTCGACCCCTGCCGTTGCCATACCTATTACACGTGCCACAGGCTGCAAGTCATAGGAATTTACCGCGTGTTCACTGGCAACAATCATCGCCGCCGCACCATCGTTAATACCTGAAGCATTACCCGCGGTAACACTGCCATTCTCACGAAACGGTGTTTTTAATTTGCCTAAAGCGTCTAAGGTCGTGTCTGGGCGTAAATGCTCATCTTCTAATATTTGTACGGCATCGCCACGTCTAGGTTGGTAAACAATAGGCGTGATTTCTTTGGCAAAACGGCCTTCAAGCCTAGCACGTTGGGCTTTTTGCTGAGATGCATAAGCAAACACATCTTGGTCATGACGAGAGATTTTATAACGTTCAGCCACGTTTTCCGCAGTCTGCGGCATGGTTTCTGTGCCATAAAGACGGTCGAGTTGTGGATTCACAAACCGCCATCCCATGGTGGTATCTTCCATTTTCTGAGCCCGATCGTATGGATTGCTGGCCTTTCCCATGACAAAGGGGGCACGGGACATGGATTCCACACCGCCAGCCAGATAAATATCGGCTTGGTCGCTGGCAATGGATCTAAATGCTGTTCCTATGGCATCCATTCCCGAACCACATAAACGATTAACGGTGGCTGCCGGCACATCAACGGGTAAACCCGCCAGTAGGGTAGACATGCGAGCCACGTTACGGTTGTCTTCTCCGGCTTGATTAGCACAACCAAAAATAGCGTCGTCGATGCAGGCGGTATCAAGCTTAGGTGTGTCAGCTATCACTGCTTTAATCACTTGCGCTAGCATGTCATCGGGTCTAACTTTTGCCAAAGCGCCACCGTAACGGCCTATGGCAGAGCGTTTTGGAGAACAAATAAATGCCGACATTAAACTTCTCCTTGGGCTGAGTGAGCACGAGCTGTTTTATCTTTTAGTTTGCGCAGCACATCCAACTCTTGTTCGTTAGGTGACGGAGTGGTTGTGAGTTCAGGGGAAAATTTAATCGGCCAACCAGTAGCCCCTATAACTTGTTCTTCGGTTACACCAGGATGCAGGCTAACAACCACTAATTCTTTTGTATCAGGATCCGGTTTAAGAATACATAAATCAGTGATCACAACGGTGGGGCCTCGACCAATTTGAGGATGCTGATCCCGTACCTTGCCGTCACGGCCAAAGCCTACAGTAGTAACAAAGTCCACTTGTTCTACAAAGGTACGAGTAGAGTGTTTTACAGTAATAAACACTTCTTTTGCGTTGGTGGATATTTCAGGGGCACCGCCACCGCCAGGTAATCGCACCTTAGGGTTAGCGTAACTTGTCTTACCTTGTTTTGTGCTTGCGCCATCATTTGCGGCTATCACTGTGGTATTCAAGTTTGCGTATTTATCAATTTGCGCTGTGCCTAAAAATCCCACATCAATATGGCCACCTTGTAACCAATAGCGAAACATTTCTGGCACAGATACTGTGGTTAACGCCGATTCACATAGCTCACCGTCACCAATGGATAGGGGTAAAATTTCCGGTTTAGTTTGGATTGTGCCTGATTCATAAATTAGGGTAATGTCTGGCGCATGGGTCATGCGTGCCACGTTGGCCGCTTCACTAGGTAAACCTATGCCTACAAAACAGGTCATATTATTGGACAGCGCACGGGCTGCAGTCACTGTCATCATTTCAGCTGGGGTATAATTGGCAGTCATATTAGTTTGCTCCCGTTTGCAGAATTTCGTCTTCTAACCATTGATTGAAACGTGCTCTGTCTCTGCTGATAGCATCCCAATCTAGATAATATTGGTTGTCACGTTGATAGTAGCCATGGGCGTAGGAAGGGTGAGCACCTTTAGGTGCAACCGCAATATGATTGATGGTCCACCCAGGTAAAACGCAAGAATTTGGGCCTGCATTGAGGTCATCTACAATTTCTTCAACGGTTACTATGCTGCATTTTGAGCTTAAAACGACCTCTTTTTGCACTCCCACAATGCCTTCAATTAACACATTACCTTGGCGATCGGCTTTTTGTGCATGGATAATACCGACGTCAGGTTTTATGGCTGGAACGCAAGCTAGTTCTTCCCCAGTAAACGGACATTTCACCGAAGAGATGGCGTCATTCACATCGGGCAATTCACTACCAATATAACCTCGAAATACCGCCATCGGTAGACCTGCGGCACCGGCTTCATAGGCATTGGCCATAGCGGCATGACTATGTTCAACAGACTCTAGGGCGTGTGGGTAATCATTTTGGAATGCATCTCGTAGACGATGCAATGAGCCTACACCTGGATTACCACCCCATGAAAAAATCAATTTCTTGGCGCAGCCAGCTCCCACTAATTGGTCATAAATCAAATCCGGCGTCATTCTCACAAGGGTCAGCTCGCGCTTTTTCTGACGAATAATCTCGTGCCCAGCGGCGAATGGAATTAGATGGGTAAAGCCTTCTAAAGCAAGGGTATCGCCATCGTTAACAGATTCAGATATTGCTTGTTGGAGTGAATTGAAAATAGCCACTTTTGCCTCTTGTTCGTTATGCAAACATTTATTCAATATGCGAACAATGTAATGTATACTCCTTAAATCGTCAAGTTCTAGCTGTGCACTGGATCATTTAAAACAGCTTAGAATATTGATAAAAAGGGTTTTAATTGTCTGAATTAGATAGAATGTTCTAAGCTCAAAAATTAAATCAACGTGCCTAGTTAGGTGGATGAAGAAAACCTAGTCCATCAAAAAAGTGGCGAATAAAGAAAAAGCGATGAATGACGAAAAAATATCAGTAGATAATCGAGATTATGTGGGGGCTTTGGCGTCAGGTCTTGAAGTGTTGAGTGCTTTTGATGTGCAACATAAAAAAATGACCTTGTCAGAAGTCGCACAGATTACCGGTATGGATCGGGCAAAAGCTCGCAGGCTTTTATTAACCCTCCATGCGTTAGGATATATTGCCAAAGATGGCCGTGAGTTTAGGTTAACACCCAAAGTATTGCGTCTTGGTTATGCCTTTAACGCTAGCAACGATCATTTGGATGTGGTGCAGCACTATTTACAATCGGTCACATCAGAGTTGGGAGAGTCGTGTTCGTTGTCCATACTCGATAACGACGAAATCATTTATTTAGTCCGCTCCTCCGCTGCCCATCGATTAATGTCTATTAATATTACCCCAGGTACCAGATTACCAGCAGCTTACACTTCTATGGGAAGAGTGTTACTTGCTCAGTTGTCAGCAGCAGAGCAAAAAGACTGGCTAGCCAGAGCGCAACTGCTAGAGCATACCGACAATAGTATCGTCGATAAAAACCGCTTTGTTAACATGCTCAAAGACGTCAAACAGCAAGGTTTTTGTGTGGTTGATCAAGAATTAGAATTGGGACTCAGATCGATTGCTGTTCCAGTATTTGATTATCAAGGCAAACTCCTTGGTGCCGCAAATATTAGTACCAACTCACTTCGGGTGTCTATGCAAAGCTTAATTGATAAGTACCTTCCGGCGTTACAAGACGCGGCAAAATCCATTACTGCCCATGCGAAATAAGCGCTTGTTAGTATAAAACTTTGCACTTATATCACTTGTATAAGTTTGTTGAAGTTAGCTTGAGCGCTCGCTTTTTTGCTTTTCTACCAACTCATCGAGAATGACGGTGGCGGTTTGCATTATGTCGTTGTAAGGCTCTTTTCGTCTACTGCAAATTACCGGGCTGGTAATGGTTTTATCTTCTAGTTGAACAAACACAACATCATCTCGAGTTAGACGATTCACCTGCTGGGGTACTAATGCTACGCCCATTTCGGCAGCCACTAACGCTAATGCAGTTTGAATATCGTTTACCTGTTGTGCAATGCGCACGTCTAACCCATTTCGAGCAAATAAATCGATGCAAATGTCTGCAAAGTTAGGGCTTTGACCTGCCGGATATAAAATCATTGGCAGTTTTGCCAACTCAGCCATAGTTAAGGTTTTAGCAGCTAAGGGATGCTCCTTGTGCATTGCCACTAACATGGGTTCTTGAAATAAAATGGATTGTTCTATTTCCGGATCATTAATATAAATGCGGCCCAAACCTATATCTATTTTACCGGCCTTTAATGCGTCTAATTGGTCGCGAGTTTTGAGTTCATACAAAATTACTTCAGCATTGGTATTTTGCCGCAACCTTCTAACCATAGTGGGAAACTGTCCATAAAAAACCGAAGGCACAAAGCCAATTCCAAAGACGGTTTTGCCACTTTGAGCAACACGGCGAGTATCTTCAATGGTGACCGATACCTTAGATAGAATCTGTTTAGCATGTTGCCAAAAGTACTGACCAGCCGGTGTTAAGGTTAATCCTCGGGGATGGCGGTCGAACAGAATAACCCCTATTTCTTCCTCTAACTGTTTGATTTGTCTGGTTAAAGGTGGTTGCGCAATAAACAGTTTTTTGGCCGCATTGGTTAAGTTCAACTCTTCTGCAACAGCACAAAAATAACGTAAATGCCTTAACTCCATCATACCTCCAAGGTATTGCTTACGACTAATTCAATATTGGTAACGACACAAAATAGCATTTAAATTAAACAAACTTTAACTGCAAGGTAACATATTTCTAACATGAGCAAGATTACAAGTATCAACACTTTTATTGTGGACATTCCGACAATAAGACCACATAAACTGTCGATGACGTCGATGTCGGTACAATCTATGGTAATTGTGCGCATTAATGATGATAACGGTCTTGAGGGGATAGGTGAAGGCACTACTATTGGCGGATTAGCCTATGGTCCTGAAAGCCCAGAAAGCATAAAAACTAATATCGACAAGTACATTGCCCCTCTTGTTCTGAACAAACCTATCACTAGCATAAATGCCTTTATGCAAGAGCTTAATCAATCTGTTCGCGGAAATTATATTGCAAAATCGGCAGTGGAAACAGCCTTACTCGATTTACGAGGAAAGCAATTGGGCGTGCCTGTTTCCGAATTACTCGGCGGAGCTTGCCATCAAAAACTAGATTGCCTTTGGGTGCTGGCTTCCGGTGATACTGAAAAAGATATCGCCGAAGCGCAAAAAATGATTGAACTAAAAAGGCATTGTCATTTTAAGATGAAAATTGGCGCTAGGGCTGTGGCAGAAGATGTTGCCCACGTCAAAGCGGTAAAACAAGCCCTTGGCAGTGATATCAGTATTCGTGTAGATGTTAATCAAGCATGGAATGAAATTAACGCCGTGAAGGGGATGCAAGCGCTACAAGATGCTGGCATTGATTTGGTAGAACAGCCAACACCAGCAAAAGACTATGCGGCTTTGGTTAGACTTTCTGAGAAATTCAATATCCCAATTCTGGCCGATGAATCAATTGCCGATAAACATGACGCTTATATCTTAGCAAAGCAAGGTTTCGCTGGTTCTGTGGCACTGAAAATAGCCAAAGCAGGTGGGCTAAAAGGCGCACTTGATGTTGCCGTAGTTTGCGCCGCTGCCGGTATTGATGTGTATGGTGGCACCTTATTGGAAGGTTCGATAGGCACTGCCGCAGCATTACACGCATGGTCAACGGTACCTAATATGCAGTTCGGGACGGAGATGTTCGGCCCACTACTACTCAAAGATGATTTTATCAAAACTCCCCTTAAGTACCGCGATTTTGGTGTCGAAATCCCAACTTTGCCAGGTTTAGGGTTAGAGATAGACGAAGACAAATTCACTCAATATGTGCGCAAGTAGCGCGAGGATACAAATATGCTATTTCAAGTAAATATGACCGTAATTCCACCAAAAGATATGCCTAAAGAGCAATTTGATGAAATAAAAGCAACAGAAAAGAAATATGCCGAGCAGCTACAGCAGCAAGGTATTTGGAAGCACCTTTGGCGCGTTGTAGGGCAATATGCCAATGTTAGTATTTTTGACGTGAAAGATAACGCACACCTCCACGAGATTTTGATGGGGCTTCCTTTATATCCCTACATGGAAATGACAGTGACCCCTCTGTGTAGTCACCCATCTTCCATAAATTAATCATAATCAATTAGCGTACTTGGAGATTTTTATGAGCGTTAAAACAATGCAAACAGAAGCAGTACAAGCTCTATTAAAAAAGGCGGCGGGCCTAGATAAAGAAGGCGGCAACCCCCGTTTTAAAGCCATAATGCATAGATTTTTATCAGACATTTATCAAATGATAGAAGACTTGGACATTACCCCAGAAGAGTTTTGGCAAGGCGCTAATTACCTAAATGAATTAGGGACCAATAAAGAAGCGGTTTTACTAGCACCAGGCCTTGGCTTTGACCACTATTTAGATATTCGTGAAGATGCTAAAGATGAGTTAGCTGGCATTGCTGGTGGCACACCACGGACAATCGAAGGCCCACTTTACGTAGAAGGCGCGCCTATTGTGCAACAAGGCGACAAAATGGACGACGGCAATACGCCGGGCCAAGAAATGTTATTACATGGTTGTGTTAAAGACGAGCAAGGCAACCCGATTGCCAATGCCATGGTCGATATCTGGCATGCGGATACCAAAGGCGCATATTCGTACTTTGATCCAAGCCAAAGTGAGTTTAATTTACGTCGTAGAATTCGTACCGATGAAAATGGTAAATATCTAGTGCGCTCAATCGTACCTAGCGGATATGGCTGCCCTCCAGGTGGTTCTACCATGAAAGTCCTGGAAAACTTAGGTCGTCATGGCAACAGACCTGCGCACATCCATTACTTTGTATCTAAACCTAAATTTAAACACCTTACCTCGCAAATCAATCTGGCTGGTGACGAATACACATTCGACGACTTCGCTTTCGCTACCCGCGACGAACTGGTTGTGGATGCAAATCCAGTAAACGATGCCAGCTTAATTAGCGAGTATGGTTTTAAAGGGGAATATTTGGACGTTGAATTTGACGTAACTTTAGTTAAAACCGACAAAGAAACTATCCAACAAGCGCATCCTCGTGCCCGAGTATCTTTAGAGCAGGCGTAATTTGCCGCTCAAAGAGTATTAAGATGTTTATAAAAAGAAGGTTATAAAAGCCTCAGACGTAAACCGCAAAGAGCCCATTAGGGCTCTTTTTTTGTGGGTGATATTTCACCAGACATGACTTTTTAGCTTTTTCATTGGCGTAACTTTACTTCTCCTTTTGTTTTATCGGCTTAACGTTTTTAGTTGTCAGTATTTTTTACTCATCAAATATTAAGGTAATGAGTTTTCGAGAGACGACTTGGGTTATTGCCTCTTTTTACTTCTTCAGTTTGTAAACACCATTGATGCCGAATTTTTCTCCAATACCCTGTAAGTCAGAGTAGAGCTTACGATAGCTATATATATTGCCTGATTGAGCAAAATGCCACTTTGACTAAGGGGCAGTGGTATCGACTACATGGATAGTTAATATCAAAATATTCGATTTTATCAATTCCTACATTTACTCTATGTTAAATAAATGAAATCAAATCGTTAATAAAGTATTGTGCCTGATACTAAATTTTAACATTGGGCTGCTTTGTAGCATCGAGCATTACATAGCGAATTTGGTACAGCAATAACTATTGGGGACTTCACATGAAACTAAAAAAGCTATCTTTATATTTTCCGCTTCTGGCGCTTTCAGCATTATCACTGCAAGCTGCAGCGCAAGAAACTGCAAACCAAGAAACGGAGGCTGACGAAAGCGCTGCCATTGAAACAATTATGGTAACGGCTCAACGCAAGTCTCAGTCATTACAAGACGCTGCTGTACCAATGTTAGCGGTCAATCAGGATTCACTGACTCGTCAGGGTCTTGATTCTGGTCAAGACCTCGGAAGGCTCTCTCCTTCACTAGGAATAAGTCCTGGCGGTGGCCCACTGACAAGTATCTTTGTTCGTGGAGTAGGGGCGTTGACAGTCAATCCGTTAACTGATGCTGCCGTTGCGCAAAACGTTGATGGTGTTTATCTAGGACGCTCAAGTGGTGCTGCGGGACAAGCTCTTTTCGACTTAGAACGGGTTGAGATTCTAAAAGGGCCTCAAGGAACGCTATACGGTCGTAACGCAACGGGTGGTGTCGTAAATTACATCCCCGAGAAGCCTCAGTTAATGGAAACCTCAGGCTACGCTCAAGTTGAGGTAGGAAATTATTCAAGAGTAGGCTTTCAAGGAGCTTACAATGCACCGATTGGCGATGATGCTGCGTTGAGATTATCAGTTAACTCGTTGCAACGGGATGGTTACTCTGACGATGGTACTAATGATGCAGATACGTTTGCTCTTCGAGCTCAAGTTTATTATGAACCTTCTGAAGACTTTAATATTCGTTTTGCGGCAGATTATTCTGAAAATTCAGGGGTTGGCCAAGGCGGTGACCTAATAGGCACGTTTAGCAATGACTCAGGCAGTCTAACTGATTTTACTCCTTCAGAGATTGCTCTTTTTTCGGGCCCTACCTCAGATGCAGCGAACGACATTCGAACTGGTGTGCTGCACACGCCATCTTTTGCACCGTATAAACCGTTAAGTATTGACGATTTAGGTCAGGATCTTTCATTTACAGGCTTGATGGTTGAATTAAATTACACAACTGAATCAGGTACGTTTAGTGTGATCCCCGCGTACAGAAAATCAGATCAAGAGTACACTTTTGTTGGTCCTGGATTTGCCCCCGCTAAAACGAGCGAGGAAAATGAGCAAACGAGCATAGAGGCGCGCTTTACGACTGATTTCGAAGGTCCCTTTAATGGTATTTTAGGCGCATTCTATTTTGACGAAGAAATTCAAACCAGTGGTGTGTTCGCGCAAAACTATGCCTCGCCAATCCAAAACTATGAAAATGGTGGTGACTCATGGGCTGTATTTGGTCAGGGAACATATGACATTTCGGAAAGTTTCCGCATAAATCTAGGTTTGCGTTACACCGAAGATAAGAAATACGTTGAGGGTATTAGTGATACGTTTGTTACCTTTTGTGGTGGTACACCCGCTAGCGGCGATTTTCTAACACCGCCTGCAAGTTTTGGTAACGGTTGTGCCTCTGGCGCTATGCCAGCTCACCCTATCACTTCAGATCGGGATGAATTCATCGCGTACTTTGTCAATGAAGGATTAATTGCTCCAGACTCAGTTGCAACTATTCCCGGCATGGGGCCTCCTCCAGCTTATCCCTTTACAATTCCAGGAAATATCTCTCCTCAAATAGCGACAATGGCAAATGTGGGTGAGGGATTCATACAGGCAGACTTAGATTACAGTGAAACTACATATCGAATTGGCCTAGAGTATGACGTGGCCGACTCAAACCTATTGTACGCAACTTTCGAAACTGGTTATCGCGCAGGTGGTGTAGATTTATCTGCCGTATCGCCTACATATGACCCAGAATATATCGATGCATTTACCATAGGTTCGAAAAATCGTTTTTTAGACAACACCCTTCAACTTAACTTAGAAGCATTTCATTGGAAGTATGATGGGCAGCAAGTTACTTATTTTACTACTTTAGATAGCGCATCGTCGTTTCCGATTGCTAATGGTGACTCTACCATTCAAGGCTTAGATATAGATATGATTTGGAACGTAGGCATTAACACCACGATAAGCGGTAATGTTCAATTCCTAGATTCGACCTATGATTCATTGACGCTGGTATCGGACCCTGGACGAGGTCGGTTTGGGTGTGAATCAACAGGCGTAACAGGTGCAGTCGAAAATTACGATTGTTCTGGAGAAAGCTTATTGTATTCTCCTGATTTCGGTGCTGGCATGGCAATAAACCACAATATCGAGTTCGACAAATATAATTTGACCTTGACTGCACAGGCGTCTCATCGTTCTGAGCAAGAAACTAATTTCTTATTTGTCGATGCGACAGAAGCAAAGTCTTATACAACGCTAGACTTAGATGCCACGCTTATGTCTACATCTGGCGATATTAACTGGACTGTATCTATGTTTGTTCGCAATGCGACCGATGAGACATTTGTGGCTAACTCTAATGTTAACAACCGTGGGCTTACATACGCTATTCACAATCCACCTCGTACCTTTGGGCTGCGACTTAGAGTTGACTTCTATTAGGAAGGGCACGATAGAGCTGAAGTAGATGGCTATGTGCTTATTGTCAATATGCTCGCCCGTTATCGTGGCGAGCCAGACTTCGGTTTTATCCAAGTTCTGGATGGGTTAGCGCAAGCTTATCGAACACGCATAAAAAATGCTGTGAATGTAAAAGAGTTAGGGTTAAATGGAATGCGTGTTCGATGTTTACAAACTAATGCAAAGCTACCGCAATGGACTGCAAATACTATCCTTCATCAACTGCTAGTTAGTGAGGCAAAGTAAAGACTAATTTATAGGCGCCAAAGTGCTAGTGAGCTCCGAAAAAATAGCACGATATCTTAATGACTTTAAAATAAGAATTACCTGTTACTCGTCGACCGTACGTTCTCCGATAATATCTATAAGACGCTGTTGAATGAGTGTTGGTTTCCAGTTTTTGCGAGTAGATAGGCCAATTTGTCTGTTTGTGCCGACTAACGGCATAGGACACACGGCTAGCAAACCACTTTTAACTTCAACATCTACTTGACGAGCAGGCAATAATGCTGCGCGTTCGCTACCCAGTAAAATTCCACGAATAGTAACCAAACCACTGCATTCGATTAATTGTGAGGGGGGTTCTATACCGCGACTTTTAAACAAATCGGTAAAGACTTGGCGAGCGGGTGCTCCATGACTGGGTGCAACCCATTTTAGTGCCTGCAATTCAGCATTACTAATCTGTTTGCGGTTTGCTAGTGGGTGCTGGGCTTTCACCACAATACTTAATTGATCGTCAAACAGACTGTGCTGCACTATTTCTTCATGGGGAGTGGGAAAACGCAAGGCACCGACTATCATGTCTAGTTGTCCATGAAGTAAGGCATGTAACTGCTCTTCATAAGGACCGTCAATAACACTCACTTGTGCATCAGGAAATTCCTTAACCAGTTGCAGCACACACTGCGGCACAATCTCTGTTCTTGCTAACGGCAAGCTACCAATACTTATTGATCCATCCATCCGGCCTGCTTGCTCGCCAATTTCAACTATGCCTTGATGTAATTCGGCAAAAAATAAACTGGCGTATCGTCTTAATTGACGAGCGCGCCAGTTAGGTTCGACGCCACTGGGGGTGCGAGTGAATAGTGTTTGTTCACAAAGATTTTCAAGATCTTTAATAGCGCGGTGCAGTGTTGGCTGCGTTAAGTGCATGCGGGCCGCAGCCGCCGTGTAACTTTCGAGCTCAGCAATATTTATCAGTGAGTTAAGTTGACGAATCGTAACTGAACGAATAAATGAGTGTCGTTTTCCTTTGTCATTAGCAAACAAGGCGTTTGCAAAATTTTGAAGATGTTGAAAAGCGCGCTCTACTCGCAGTAAAAAGCGCTCTCCGGAAGCGGTAGGAAACATGCCGGAGTGGGCTCGGATAAATAGCAATTCACCCAAAGATGATTCAAGTTTGTTTATACCTTGTGTTAATGCAGATTGTGATAAATGAATAGACTTTGCTGCAACACTAAGTTTGCCGGATTGTTTTATTTCTAATGCACAAAGTAGGTGTCTAAGGTTGTAATTCATAGTGTTGAGTTTTAAGTGAATAATTCATTATAGAAAAAACTAATGCTAATTGACAGCTTTCTAAACAGCTATTTTGAATTCATGTGTGCATAATCTACTCTCTAGATTATTTGAGTAGAAGGTTTTTACTATGGCAATTTGTGTAACTGATATTCCTCGTCCTGACAAATCCACTGTTGCTAAATATAAAGGTGCCGAAGTAGCCACGGTTCACGAAGCGCAAGGGCGTAAAGGGCTATTGGCTGAGTATATGAAACCTATATATAAACCAGCCAAAATTGCTGGTCCTGCGGTTACTTGTGAGGTTGCTCCATGTGATAACTGGATGATTCATGTGGCTGTAGAGCAGTGTCAACCTGGCGACGTGTTAGTTGTAAAACCTACGAGTCCAAGTGTAGATGGTTTTTTTGGTGACTTACTTGCAACGTCTTTGAAAGCTCGCGGTGTTGTAGGGTTGATTATTGAAGGTGGAGTGAGAGATACAGCTACACTTACGGAAATGAATTTCCCAGTCTGGTCCAAAGCCATATTTTCACAGGGTTGTGTTAAAGAAACGATTGCTAATGTAAATGTTCCAATAACCTGTGCGGGCGCATACATACGTCCTGGAGATATGGTTGTTGCTGACGAAGATGGTGTTGTAGTCGTTAAGCGCGAAGAAACCGATGATGTTTGGAGTAAAGTGGAACAGCGAGTAGCCAACGAAGAATCGAAACGAGTGCGTTTCGAAAATGGTGAATTAGGCTTAGATATTTACAATATGCGTGAAAGACTGGCCGAAAAAGGTCTTAAATACGTTAAGTATGACGAGCAATAAGCCATGTTGAAGGGAATTCCTTGTTACATAATGCGTGGTGGCACATCCAAAGGACTTTATTTTCTAGAGGATGATTTACCCACGGATGTAGAATTGAGAAATACCTTATTGCTGTCGATTATGGGATCGCCTGATGAACGTCAAATAAATGGATTGGGTGGCGCACATCCACTGACTAGTAAAGTGGCGATTGTCAGTAAGTCCAGTCGTAAAGATACAGATGTTGATTATTTGTTTTTGCAAGTTGCGGTAGATAAAGCGCAAGTAAGTGACGCACAAAACTGTGGAAATATACTGGCGGGAGTCGGAGCGTTTGCCTTAGAAAAAGGTTTGATCCCAAGCCAAAACGAGCAAACAGATGTGCGTATTCATATGCTTAATACTGGCTCAAATGCAGTGGCGAGAATTCAAACTCCGAATAAGCAGGTTAATTATGAAGGTACCGCGACTATTGACGGTGTACCTGGCACTGCTGCGCCTATATTAATCGACTTTTTAGATGTTGCGGGCTCTAGTTGTGGTCGGCTTTTTCCCACCGGAAATGCGCAAGATACTATTTTAGATGTCCCGGTTACCTGTATCGACAATGGCATGCCAGTGGTGCTATTGAATGCCTCTTCCTTTGCTTTAAAAGGGGATGAATCGCCCGCTGAATTGGAAGCCAATTCGGATTTAAAACAAAAGATTGAAGCTATTCGGTTAGAAGCTGGAAAACGGATGAATTTAGGTGATGTGACTAACAAAACTGTCCCTAAAATGAGTTTAATATCGCCTGCCTTAAAAGGCGGTCTGGTTAACACCCGCACCTTTATCCCCCATCGCGTACATGAAGCCATCGGTGTGCTCGGTTCTGTCAGTGTCGCTACCGCGTGTGTTTTACAAGGCACGGTGGCAAATCAAATTATAAAACAATCCTTTAGTGACGGCTGCATGAACATTGAAGTCGAACACCCTACTGGCCAGTTTATTGTCGAGATGGATGTGACCGGAACGGATAATTTTGAAAACTTTATGGTAAATCGTGCGGCATTATTACGTACTGCACGATTATTGATGCGTGGCGAAGCCATGGTATCGGCTAGCGAATAAAACGAAACCTTCGATTAGGTTAATGAGGAGATAAAATGATTATCGATTGCCATGGGCACTACACTACAGCGCCAGAGCCTTTACAACTGTTTCGAGAAGCACAAATTAAAGCTTACAAGGAAGGTAAAGCCTTACCTGAAGTACCACATATTAGTGATGACCAAATACGTGAAAGTATCGAAAAAAATCAAATTAAATTGCTAGACGAACGAGGGTTGGATATGACCATTTTCTCCCCTCGAGCTTCTGCTATGGCCCACCATGTAGGTGATGAAGCTGTGTCTAAACAGTGGACCTCAGCGTGCAATGATTTAATCGCCCGCGTTGTTGCTCTTTATCCCCAGCGCTTCATTGGTGTATGCCAGTTGCCACAATCAGTTGGTGTGCCTATTAAAAACTCCATTGAAGAGTTAGAGCGTTGCGTTAACGAGTTGGGTTTTGTGGGCTGTAACTTGAATCCTGATCCATCTGGTGGTCACTGGAACTCAGCCCCTTTAACCGATCCTAGTTGGTATCCATTTTACGAGAAAATGGTGGAACTTAATGTTCCCGCAATGATCCACGTATCTGGTTCATGTAATTCTAATTTCCACGCTACAGGCGCTCACTATATGAATGCAGACACCACCGCATTTATGCAGTTTTTAGAGGGGGATCTATTTACTGATTTTCCTGAATTACGCTTTATTATTCCTCATGGTGGCGGCGCTGTTCCTTATCATTGGGGGCGTTACCGTGGATTAGCCGATATGCTTAAACAACCACCTTTGCGCGAACATGTAATGAAAAATGTGTATTTTGATACTTGTGTGTATCATCAGCCGGGCATTGATTTATTATTTAACGTTATTGATATTGAAAACATTCTATTTGGATCTGAAATGATTGGTGCGGTGCGAGGGATAGATCCTGAAACCGGCAATTATTTTGACGACACTAAACGTTATGTGGATAGTTTGAATTTATCTGATGAAGAACGCACTAAGGTGTATTCGGGGAATGCACGACGGGTGTATCCCGGTCTTGACCGGAAATTGACAGGAATGGGGCTATGAGTAAATTCACCAAAGATGCCGATTGGTTAGATTGGCATCCTTCTCCTTCAAAACCTGTGTTTAAATTACCTGCTGGTGCAGTAGATGCCCATTGCCACGTATTTGGTCCAGGCCATCAGTTTCCGTTCGCTCCAGAGCGAAAATACACGCCTTGTGATGCCTCTAAGGATCAGCTTTGGGCATTACGTGACTTTTTAGGTTTTAGTCGAAATGTCATTGTACAAGCTACCTGTCATGGCGCGGACAATCGCGCCTTAGTGGATGCTCTAAATGCTTCGAATGGATTAGCTCGCGGCGTTGCTACTGTTAAAGAAAATATCACTGACGCGGAACTTGAAGCTTTGCATCAAGCAGGAGTACGCGGCGTGCGTTTCAACTTTGTTAAGCGATTAGTAGATGCTTTGCCCTTTGATTCGCTCACCCGTATTGCCAGTCGAATTAAAGAATTAGGTTGGCACATCGTAATCTATTTTGAAGGTCAAGATCTGCCAGAATTATACGATTTTTTCACTAGTTTACCGACAACTGTGGTTGTCGATCACATGGGCCGTCCTGATGTGAGCCAACCCCTTGATGCTCCAAATTTTCAGTTGTTTATGCGCCTGATGGGTGAGAACCAAAACTTTTGGTCAAAAGTTAGTTGCCCAGAACGTCTGTCCATAGATGGGCCAAGTAAACATTATTTAGATGTGGTGCCTTTTGCTCGTAATGTTGTTGAGAGTTTTTCCGACCGTGTATTGTGGGGCACAGATTGGCCTCATCCCAATATGAAAACTCATATGCCTGATGACGGACAACTAGTTGAAATGATTCCTTTGTTCGCGCCTAGCACTGAGCTGCAACGAAAATTGCTTATCGATAATCCTATGCGTTTGTATTGGTCAAATTAAGGAGAAGCTAATGTCTAACAATAAGCTTTATAAAAATATACCGGGTACAACCGTGTTCGATGCTGACATGGCCAGTATAGGTTTTCATTTAAATCAATTCTGTATGTCATTAATGAAAGCGCCAAATCGCGAACGCTTTAAGCAAGATCAAAAAGCTTATCTTGATGAATGGCCAATGAGCGAAGAACAGAAACAAGCGGTAATTGACCGTGATTACAATCAAATGATGAGTTTAGGCGGAAACATCTATTTTCTAGCCAAAATATTTTCCAGCGATGGAATTAGCTTTCAAGATGCCGCATCAACCATGACTGGTATGACGCTACCTGAATATGCGCAAATGATGCTCGACGGTGGTCGCTCGCCTCAAGGCAACATGTACAAAGGAGACAAATGATGGCGAAAATCACTGCTGGTGTAGCAACTTCCCATGTACCAGCCATTGGCGCTGCTATTGATAATGGCAAAACCCAAGAGCCCTATTGGCAGCCTCTTTTTGCTGGCTACGACTTCGCAAAAAATTGGATTGAAGATCAAAAGCCAGACGTCGTTATTTTAGTTTACAACGATCACGCTTCTGCTTTTGACCTTAACTTTGTACCCACTTTTGCCATTGGCTGTGGTGCAGAATTTAAACCTGCCGACGAAGGTTGGGGGCCGCGTCATGTACCTGACGTGATGGGCCATCCACAACTTGCCTCTCATATTGCACAAAATGTGATTCAAGATGATTTCGACTTAACCGTTGTAAACACCATCGATGTTGACCACGGGCTTACAGTTCCGTTGTCGTTAATGTTTGGCCAGCCCAAGGCTTGGCCTTGCAAGGTGATCCCGGTAGCCGTAAACGTTGTGCTCTATCCTGCTCCCTCTGGTCGTCGTTGTTACAATCTTGGTAAAGCCATTCGTAAAGCGGTTGAGAGTTTTGATGAAGACCTCAATGTACAGATTTGGGGAACAGGGGGCATGAGCCATCAGTTACAAGGCCCTCGTGCGGGATTGATTAACCAAGAATTTGACAATGCCTTTTTAGACCGCATCGTTGATGATGCCGAAGGATTGTCCCAGATGCCTCACTTTGATTACTTAAACCAAGCCGGTTCCGAGGGTATTGAACTTGTTATGTGGTTAATTATGCGAGGCGCTTTGAACGATAAGGTTGATGTTAAACAGCGTTTTTATCACGTACCAGCATCGAACACGGCGGTTGGCCATTTGGTGCTTGAAAACAAATAGATTTGGAGAAAGAACATGAAAGTCATAGTAGTTGGACCTGGCGCTTTTGGTATTAAACATTTAAATGGTATTAAGAATATTGATGGAGTTGATGTTATCGGCTTAGTCGGTCGTTCTCTGGAAAAAACTCAAAAAGTGGCAAATGAATATGGTATCCCACAGGTGTTTACTGATTTGGAAGATGCGTTAAAAACTGAAGCTGATGCGGTAATATTATGCACTCCGACTCAGCAACATGCAGCACAAGCCATTCAATGTATGCAAGCTGGCAAACATGTCCAAGTTGAAATACCTTTAGCAGATAGTTGGGAAGACTCTCAAGAAGTAGTTAAAACGCAACAAGCAACAGGACTCACCTGTATGGTCGGTCACACTCGTCGCTTCAACCCCTCTCATCAGTGGATTAACCAACAAATTTCGGCAGGCGATCTAAATATTCAGCAAATGGATGTACAGACGTATTTCTTCCGTCGCAAAAATATCAACGCCAAAGGTGAAGCCCGCTCTTGGACAGACCATCTACTCTGGCACCATGCTGCCCATACGGTTGATTTATTTGCTTATCAAGCTGGAAGCAAAATAGTCAAAGCTAATGCTGTGCAAGGGCCAATTCATCCTGAATTAGGCATTGCTTTAGATATGTCGATCCAATTACAAGCTGAAAACGGTGCAATTTGTACCTTATCTTTGTCCTTCAATAATGATGGGCCTCTAGGCACTTTTTTCCGTTACATTTGCGATAACGGTACTTATATTGCTCGTTATGACGATTTAGTTGATGGTAAAGACAATGTGATTGATGTCTCCAATGTAGCTGTTTGTATGGACGGTATTGAACTACAAGACAGAGAGTTTTTTAGTGCAATTGAGCAAGGGCGCGAGCCTAATTCAAGTGTCGGTCAAGTGTTAGCGTGTTACAAAGTTTTGCACGACTTAGAACAACAACTTAGTCAGTAAATAATAGCAAGGAGTACGACTATGGCGCTGCGCAGTATTGCCAATCACCCCCTAAAACCTATAGGTTTAGGTTGCATGAACTTAAGTCATGCCTATGGACAACCACCGTCTGAGTCACAAGCATCACGGTTATTGTTGTCAGCTATTGATATGGGGGTTGATCATTTTGACACTGCGGCGCTATATGGCTTTGGCAACAATGAAAAACTTGTCGGTCAGGTGTTAAAGCCCCATCGCCAAAACATATTTCTAGCCAGCAAATGTGGTATGACTGGAGTTGATGGTAAACGTGTTATTGATGGGCGTCCTGCTACCTTAAGAGCCACACTTGAGCAATCCCTACAGAATTTACAAACGGACGTCATCGATCTGTATTATTTACATCGTTGGGATAAAAGCATACCGATTGAGGATAGTGTGGGTGAACTGGCGCGTATGGTAGAGGAAGGAAAAATCAAGGCCATAGGTTTGTCGGAAGTGTCTGGTAAAACATTACGAAAAGCCCATCAAATTCATCCCATAGCTGCAGTGCAAACCGAATATTCCCTCTGGACACGGAATCCAGAAATATCAGTGCTCGACACTTGTCGAGAGTTAGGCACGGCTTTTGTTGCTTTTTCTCCTTTAGCTCGAGGGTTTTTAAGTGGTCAGGTGGCTGACAAAAACCAGCTAATTGATGGAGATATTCGCAAGGGTATGCCGCGTTTCCAAGATGAACATATGCAAAAGAATCTCGCTTTATTAACCGAACTGGAACTTTTGAGCAAGCAATTACAGTGCAGCAAAGCTCAACTTAGTCTAGCTTGGTTACTTCATCAAGGGGAGCATATCATTCCTATTCCGGGGACCACCCAATTATCTCATTTAACTGAGAATATCTCGGCTAGTCAGATCCGTTTGAATACCGAGCAGCTAGCTCTATTAGCTAACGTCTTCGCTCCGAGTAAAATTAGTGGTTCACGATATCCCACTGCCACTCAAGTGGAAATTGATACTGAAGAGTTTTAAAAAAGCTGTCCAAACAACGAGTCTACTGGCAGATTAATCCTACTGAGGAGTCTCTTTAGCTGCATCCTCAAGTAAACCTCTTAACCAAAGCAAGCCTGGATCCATATCCCGCACTTTGTGCCATTGCATCCCTTCAATTATTTCCGGGAAGGGCTCCCACGACTTATGCAGTTTAATGGGATAAAGTTTAGCGAAATGTAACGCGTAGCGACGATGCATAGTCGCTAAACGTTTGGTCCCAACTATACTTTGGCACAGTGCTCCAAAATCAGGTAATTGGATCTCAACACGTCGTTTCCAACCATTTTGACCAATGTGAATATCTGCCAGTGATGCTCTTCGCTCAAGACCGAAGGTTGCAACGGCATGGCCACAAGCAAAAAATGTGTCTTGATCTATTTGTTCAAAACCAGCTTGCTGGCTACTGATTATCACTTCTTCATCTCGCCAAAGTTCAGTAAATGTATGCCCAGCTAAAGCGAATTTATCAACGGTTAACAGCAAGTCTATTTCTGCTCGTTCAAAGCGTTCATTTACCTGCTCATTGGGCGGGACAATTTCAAAGGTCACAAAAGGGGCAAGCATGGATGCTTTAGCTAATACCTTCGCCAGTAAAATGGTGTAAGCGTAATCAGAGGCTGAAATAACAAAATGTCGAGCTGTTGTGGCTGGGTCAAAACTGCCCGCTCGGGTAATTTCGCCTCTGATATGAAACAGTGCTCGACGTACAGGCTCTGCTAATGCTTCAGCTTTTGGAGTAAGAAACATGCGCCGTCCACTTTGCACTAATAACTCATCATTAAAATACTCTCGTAAGCGTTTAAGTGCACCGGTAACGGCGGGTTGACTTAGATGTATACGCCGAGCAGCAGCCGATACATGGCGCTCTTCAATTAACGCCTCAAGAGCAACCAATAGGTTTAAATCTAACCCGTCAAATCTCATAGTCTGTCCAGCCCGTGTTTTTTGAGAAATTAATCTATCAGCGTTACTTATAGCTTACAAGGTTAATTGTGATTGGACGCTTATAGATTTTAGAGAGACAGTAGACTTTTAAATCAATAGTGTATTTAGCTGAGTCTTTCTTTAGTGATGTAACAAAGTACCGTGCCCTAAGTAAATATGATAGCAAACTCAATATCAGTTCCTTAGTTAAACATCACACAGCTATTTTTCACTATTAAAGTGAATAAGAGGGATGTGCATAGCTTATCAAGCCTATCTCTCTGCTGTCATAAAATTAATTTTTAGGTTTTGTTTATGAGTACTGATTGTTGTTCGAATAAAAATTTAATTTCGGTAAATAAAAAAGGTAAACATTTGGTTGTAGACATTCACTGTCACCTGAATGTTAAAGCTGCAGATCAAATAGTGCAGGCTAAATATCCTGGCCCGCCGCCGGGTATCCATGAGTTCTCAAGTGAAAAATCCAATGAGGTTAATAAAGCACAGTTTTGCAGTATAGGCGCGACCTTAAATAATATCGATTTACGTATTAAGGATATGGACAGGCTGGGGATTGATGTCCAAGTGATATCTCCTAATCCGGGACAATATTTTTATTATACCGATGCTGAAACTGGTTTAGCAGCGGCTCAAGCGGTGAATAATGGGATTGCTGAGGCAGTTGCGTCTAATCCACAAAGGTTTGTGGGTATGGGCACTGTTCCCATGCAAAATATCGAATTGGCGATTATCGAAATGCGTCGTTGTGCAAAAGAGCTTGATTTACGCGGTATTGAGATAAGCACTAATGTAAATGGTAAAGATCTACATAACGCCGATTTGCAGCCTTTTTTTGCAGCAGCGGAAGAGCTTGGAATACTGCTATTTATTCACCCGCTGGGCTTTACCGATGCAAACCGCATGAAAGAATATTACTTCAATAATTTGATTGGTAACCCTCTGGAATCAACTTTAGCTGTCGGTCATTTGATTTTTGGTGGCGTATTGGATCGTTACCCTGGTCTGAAAATATGTGTGGCCCATGGTGGTGGATATATTCCCGGTTACTGGGGACGTATGGATCACGGTTGGCGAGCTCGCCCCGATTGCAGTGAGCATTGTCAGAATTTGCCTTCTAGTTACTTACGGAAATTATGGTTCGATACGTTAGTTTTCGATAAAGAGCAACTTGATTCTTTGGTTCGTACCCATGGTTCCGATCGATTATGTCTAGGCAGTGACTATCCATTTGATATGGCCGAACCCAACCCTGTGGAATTTCATGATCAGCTTGCTGATGCAGACAAAGAAAAGATATTGGGACTAAATGCCGCGGATTTATTGGGCTTAAAGCTAGGATCATAGTTTCCCATCGATAAAAAATAACAACAAGGGTATTCAACCTATAAGTGGGACGAATACCTAAACGAATTATTATCCATTGGACGCTAATAGGTTGACGGCCTATATTCTTGCCATGCTTGAGTTGTTGTTATTTGTTTTGTGGCAAGGCACTAGTTAACTCAATGCAATTATTAAACTTAATAAGGAGTAACGCATTATGCGTCTTAAAAGTATTCATCATGTAAAGTTTAAGGTGCCAGATTTAGCGCAAACAGAGGTATTTGCCCAAGACTTTGGTTTACTGACTGTTGAGCGCACAGAACAGCTTCTCGTTATGCGAACAGGTGGCGGTGATGCCTTTGCCTATGTTGCAGAAAAAGCCGAAGAAGCGAGTTTTGTTGGTTTAGCCTTCGAAGTAGAAAGTGAAGATGATCTAGAAAGTGCGATTAACGAACACGGTGCAAGTCCTATTCGTTCGTTAACCACACCCGGTGGTGGAATAGCAGTTACGCTAACTGACCCCAATGGTTTTAAAATTGATTTGGTTCACGGTATCCAAAGAGTGGAACCAGAATCTATGTATGAGCATTTAGTCATAAATGCTCCAGGTAAATATATTCGTGAAGAACGTTTTGAACCAAAACGTCCAATGGCCCCAGCAAAATTATTTCGCTTAGGTCATGTGGGGTTATTCATTCCTAGCTTTGCAGAAAGTTTGCCTTGGTACAAAGATGTTTTAGGTCTGATTCCTAGTGATGTTTACCATATTCCTGGTCAGCCCCAAGCCCAAATTGTTGGTTTCTGTCGTTTAGACCGCGGTGAAGAGTTAGTAGATCATCATGTTGTCGCTTTGATGCAAAGCCAAACAGGCGAAGCCGCTTGTCATCATATTAGTTTTGAAGCGCAAGACTTTGAAGCGCAATTTATGACTCATCGTTATTTAGAGTCTAAAGAATATGAGTTGGTATGGGGAGTGGGACGTCATCCTCATGGTAGTCATATTTTCGATGTTTGGCGCGACCCAGATCGTAACCGCTTCGAGACATTTTCAGACACCGATTTATTAAAAGCCAGCGATGGTTCTCGAGTACACAATATCGCTGAAGTAGAAATGGATGTGTGGAGTTCAGAACCACCCGATCGCTATTTTGCTTGATCGTTATCTGTCCATCTTAAAATTAAGGAATAAATTATGAGTTCAAATAAATTTATGGCCAATATGGTTGAGCCTGCTGTCGAGCCCGAAAACATCAATCCTGCAACGGGTTTAGTTGAAGGTACCTTTGGAATAGGAACCTACCAAGTTGAAGGTGAAGCGGCCTTTCCTGGCTTAGTATTACCGAACGGCGATGTATTGGATTTATCTGATAAATATGTGGATACCCATGCCATTTTCGACGATTGGGACAATGCTTTAGTATGCCTAAAAGAAGTCGCAGCAAAAAAAGTTGGTCCAGTTTTATCTCTAAATGAGTTAATTATTTTACCGGTTTTATCTCATCCAAATATGATTTGTGCAGCATCTAACTACCGTCAACACGTTGCTGAAATGATGACTTTTAACAAGTTTAATCAAGATAAACGCTTACCCGGTGAAGATGATGAGGCCTTTTTCAAGCGCAATTATGCTGAAGTTGACCGCCGTGGACGAGAAGGCACTCCGTTCTTCTTTGTTGGTATGCACTCTGCTTTGTGTGGTGCCAATGATGATGTGCCATTACCTCTAATTGGACAGCAACCTGATTGGGAGTTGGAGCTTGGAGTTATTGTTGGCAAGGGTGAGCGTTATGTACGCCCAGAAAATGCTGAGGATATGATTGCCGCCTATGTCATGGTTAATGATATTGGTACTGTTGATGAGTTCAAGCGTGCGGATATCAAATTTAACTTTGATTGGATTAGTAAATTTCAACCCAACTTCAAACCTTTCGGTCCTTTTGCAGTCCCGAAAGAATTTGTCGACCGCACAAAAATGCAAATTAGATTGAATGTGAATGGTGAAAAGCGACAAGATTGGCCAGCTGAAGATATGATCTTTTCTCCAGGTAAAGTGTTGTCCCATGCATCTGAGCGAGTCAAATTAATGCCAGGAGATTTAATGATTATGGGATCTCCTCCAGGTAATGCAGCTATGTTAGGTGGTTTATGGCTTAAAGAAGGTGATGTAATGGAAGCTGAAATTACCTATTTAGGACGTCAACGGAACAATATTGTAAAAGAAGAAACACACGGACGAACGCCTACTTATGGTGCATTCAAAACAGAGTGGTAGATCATTATGTTTTACAAGTATGAGACTTACTGTAGAGCGGTTTTACGGATCGTAACCGCGCTACTATATATGCAACATGGAGCACAAAAGCTGTTTCAGTATCCCCCTGGAGGGCATAATCAAGGTTCCTTAGAGCTACTCAGTTTAGTCGGTGTCGCTGGGATTTTAGAGTTCTTCGGTGGTATGTGCATCTTGCTGGGGTTTTTTACCCGCACTGTGGCGTTTGTACTCTCTGGTCAAATGGCTGTCGCATATTTTATGTTTTATGCTTCCAAAAGCATTTTTCCCGTGGTCAATGGCGGTGAGTTAGCAATTATGTTTTGTTTCGTCTATTTTTATTTGTTTTTCGCCGGCCCAGGAGCTTGGTCTGTGGATGCACTTATTAAATCAAAACTGAATCATACTCAAACCAATTGAAAGCGTTTTAATGCACGTTTTACTCAACTAAAAGGCCACAGATCAAGTGGCCTTTTTAGTTTCACCATCGACCTACTTCGCAAGCTAAAAACCGGGTTAAATTGTTTTGGCGACGTTCCCAATCAGTTGCCTTAGCCAAGTCAAACCCGCATCATTTTCACGATTTCGATGATATTGCATGGCTTGGCTCAAAACTGGAATATCCATTGGCGGTTGCAGAATTTTAATTGGCATAGATTGGGCGACCATTTTTGCAAGCCTATCATGTACAGTGGCTAGACGTTGAGTACCAATAATAAGGGAGGGGGGCGCTAGAAGATTAGAGGTGGTTATCTCGATTTTGCGGGAGATACCATAATTGCTCATAAACCAAGAATCAAAAGCAGGTGGGTGGTTCCTACCATAACTTACCGCAACGTGCCCAAGGGCTTGATAATCTTCAAAACTAATTTGTTCTCCTATTAAAGTATTTCCTTGCCAACAAATGCATTTATAACTTTCTTCATAAATTTCGTCGAAGGGATGGTTCTCCAAAGTGAACTGGCGCGGAATAATCATTAAATCAATGTCGCCCTTTTCCAGTAGTTCAGCCTCATTAATAGTCGACAGCTCTATGCGAACGTAGGGGGCTTCTTGGGCGAGTTTCCTAATAACTGACGGCATTAAAACCATTGTAGTGAGTTCAGATGCGCTAATCCGGTAACAACGGTCGTCGTTTTTAGGATCGAATTTGGGTAGGTTAATAATAGTGTTTTCCATATCCACTAGTATGCGTCGAACAGGCGTGGTTAATGTCTCGGTTAGTGCGGTGGGCAATAAATCCCTACCTACTTGGACAAACAGTTCATCATCAAAATACTGGCGTAAACGTGATACCGCTGAGCTCATACCGGACTGACTGAGGTGAATGCGTTCACCTGCTCGCGTAATATTGCGTTCCGTTATAAGCGCGTCTAAGGCGACTAACAAATTTAAATCAAGGCCTTTAAATCGCATAAACTTTCCATCATCACTTTTATCGTTACCTAATTTTCTAATTAAATTATTCTAAACAAGCATAAAGGTCAATGTACAAAGCATTTTCAAATCCAGTTTAGCGACGCTAGCTAAGGGATGTCAGCGATTACTTAGCATTTGTTGGAAATAAATTTAGATTTAAAGGGTAATTTAATTGCCATCTATTTTAGCGATGCCTGCCAACGTAGAGAAGGCTTAGTGAGTATTAAAAAGCACTGGTATATTACAAGTCATTAACATTCGGCAACGCATTATTAACGGGTAAAATTTATCAGTTAATTGACCTATGAGTGAGCCGAGGTGCTGGGGCTGCTAGCTCTCAAAATCGTATAAATCGAGGAAGAATAACTTATGTATCCATTCAAATTTAAAAGCTCAATCGTTAAAAATCGCTGGTATATGGCGGCATTTTCTAATGAGATCACTCGTGAGCCTATGGAGCGCACGTTACTTGGCAAACCTGTTGTAATGTATCGTAAGGAAAATGGCACTCCGGTCGCCATGTATGGCCTTTGTCCCCATCGTTATTTGCCTCTGGCGAAAGGTCATGTTGATGGTGATTCAATTGTTTGCGGTTACCATGGCTTTAAATTTTCTGATACTGGCGAAAGAACCGAAGTGCCCTCACAAGATGTGGTTAAAACTAAATTTTGCCAGCCAGTTTATGCATTAGAAGAGCGAGGTCCTATATGTTGGATATGGATGGGCGACCCAGATAAATGTGATAAAAACTTGATCCCACCTTATGAAGATTTCGGTCTGGATCAACCTGGATGGGATTTTCATTCACCTAACTACTTTCATATTGAAGGCCGCTCACAATTATTGATTGATAATTTAATGGATCTTACTCATCTACCTTACGTGCATCACCACATTGATGGTAAAGATGCTATGGCTAAAATTCCACTAACCACTGAAGATCGTGAAACCAGTTATCGCATATCAAGAAATGGTAAAGCGCCTTGGAACGACTATTTCAAGCTCGTTTTTGGTCCAGAAGCAGAGTACCAAGGGTTGGCCGACTTTACAGTAAGAAGTGATTTTTATGGCCCTGAATTTATGTCTACAAGTCTGCCAATCGTTACTGGGTTACCCGATAGAGATGACGTGCCTAAAGAGTTAGGT
This sequence comes from Aliiglaciecola sp., assembly GCF_039982535.1. NCBI lineage: Bacteria > Pseudomonadati > Pseudomonadota > Gammaproteobacteria > Alteromonadales > Alteromonadaceae > Aliiglaciecola > Aliiglaciecola sp. Next base: position 36,065 of record NZ_JBDWYG010000075.1, on the reverse strand, counting down.
TCACTGATGATTTTGCACGGGGTTACACCAGAGACTGAAACTACTACTCATTATTTTGGCTTTTCTACCCGTAATTTTAGACTTGGCGATAAAGCCTTAGACCAATTCCAACTTGCCGCTGATGAAAAAATCCGTGGCCAAGATGTGGATATAATCAATGCGGTAGAAGAGAGATTAGACCTAGCAGTAGATCTGCAACGAGAGCTTTTAGTACAAGCAGATGTCCCAGCAGTGCAAGTACGTAGACGAATTGAAGCTATGCTGGTAGCAGAAAATGCGGAGCTAGAGGATTAGGCCTTGATGTAACTATCGGCAGTCAGTTTAAACCCAAATGGCTGCCGAGGTTTTAAGCAATTTTGCGCATACAGCGCCGTGACAGCAGCGTTGAATCTGTCCTAGTCGGAAATTGGCAAGGTACAGGTTCAAGTTTGCTGTGCTTTACGTTGTGTTGGCGTCGAGTTCATTGAAAAACCTAACGCTAGGTGGCTAAACTAACATCGAGAAACCTTTATGTACCCATTCAAATATAAAAGCTCAATCGTCAAAAACCGCTGGTATATGGCAGCATTTTCTAATGAAATTTCTCGCCAACCCATAGAGCGTACCTTACTAGACACACCTGTTGTTATGTATCGCAAAGAGAGTGGTACACCTGTTGCCATGTACGGCTTATGCCCTCATCGTTACTTCCCTCTCGCAAAAGGGCGTTTAGAGGGCGATGATATTGTCTGTGGTTATCATGGTTTTAAATTTTCTGAGAGCGGTGAGTGCGTCGAAATTCCATCGCAGGAAGTGGTAAAAGCCAGATTTTGCCAACCTGTTTACCCTTTGGAAGAACGTGGCCCTATTTGCTGGATCTGGATGGGCGATCTTGATAAATGCGATACTAACTTAATTCCGCCTTATCATGATTTTGGATTAGACCAAGAAGGTTGGTACTACAGTTCGGAAAACTATTTTCACCTTGAAGGTCGCTCACAATTATTAGTAGACAACTTAATGGATCTAACTCACCTACCTTACATTCATCAACAACTCGGGGAAGGAGGCGATACCCTCAAAAAGATTCCCATAGAGACACAGGAGCGGGATGAGAGTTATCGCATACTTAGAAAAGGTAAAATGCCTTGGAACCCTTTCCTAGCTTTGATTTTCGGTGAAAGTGCCGCATATGAAGGACTTGCAGATTTTGTTCATTTAAGTGATTTTTACGGTCCTGAGTTAATTAAAACCAGTATACCAGCAATCACTAAACTACCTAATGGCGAAGATGTACCTAAAGAGTTAGGACAGATGTTAATACTGCATGGTATTACTCCCGAAACAGAAACAACGACCCATTACTTTGGTTTTTCAACACGGAATTTCCGACTTGGTGATAAAGCTTTAGACGTCTTTCAATATGAGTCGGAGTTACAAGTTCGTCAACAGGATGTGGATGCCATTAAAGCTGTTGAAGAAAGGTTAGATGTTGCTGCTAAGAAACATAAGGAGCTACTCGCTATGGCGGATGTTCCAGCAGTGCAAGCACGGCGAAAAATTGAAGCCATGTTAGCCAAAGAAAACCCCATTTTAGATGAATAAGGGGTTCGGCAAAAACAGCTAATAGGCCATTCGACCTAAGCTTTAAAATTCATAAAGCTTAGGTCAGTTTACTACTTAAAATTAGCTGCACAGTCGATAATTTGTTGCCTTAACCAGCGATGCATTGGATCATTATCCAGAGTTGGGTGCCACATCAAACTTTCTTTTAGATTGGGTGGATCAAAAGGTAATTTTACCACTTTTAACGATTTATGTTGTAAGTGCATCTCTGCAAAATGCCTAGGTACAATAGCAACCCGCTTGGTATTTAGAACCGCATTGAGCATAGTTGAAAAATCACTAGTAATTACCTCTATGCGGCGTTTCGTCTCTAATGTATTGACCAGCCAATGTTCAATACTTTGCAAACTTACACGGGCAAAACCGACGGACACATGACCTATGGTACTAAATTGTTCCAACGTTAAGGTTTCACCTATCTCGCTATTGTTAACATCCGCAACGCAGATTAATTCATCACTGATTAATGCTTGATTGGAGTAATTGCTTAAAATTATATCTTCTGGCGCAACCATTAAGTCGGCACCACCTTTGGAAAGTATTGTCATTTCATGGGCAAAAGGCGTTAAAAATTCAAAGGTTACTTTGGGGGCTAACTTTGCGACTTCCGCTACCATGTGACTGAGCAATACTTGAATCACGTAGTCGGTAGCGATGATTTTAAAATGGCGTTCACTGTGCTCTGGGTTATTGGCTTTTTTACCAATAATTGATCCGCGTACCGTGGCTAAAACGCCGGCTACAGGGCCTTGAAGTTCGAGAGCAAAGGGAGTGGGCTGCATTTTTTTGCCAATTTGCACCAGTAGATCATCCTCAAAAAAAGCCCTTAAACGCGACAAAATACCACTGGTAGCAGATTGTGATAAATGCAAGCGATCTGCGCTACGGGTGATATTTTGCTCTTCCAATAAGATGTCTAAAGCAACTAATAAATTAAGGTCAAGTTGTTCAAATCTCATGCTGTTTTCCTATTAAAAATCTACGTCAACGAGGCATTTTTTAGCGCGTGTTGAAACTTCTCAATGTAGGTATTGATTAATCTGATGGTTTATATCTAAACATTCAATTTTTTGGATTGCAATTATTAAATTAACATTGATTTCTAATTTAATTGATTATTTGTTAACAAAATAAGCTGGAAACCTAGTATGAAATTAGCGTCGCTAAAAACAGATCATCCCGATGGCAAACTGATAATTGTTTCCCGTGATCAAGCTCGCTTTGTGGCAGCCACAGATATTGCACCTACTATGCAGTTTGCCCTTGAAAATTGGTCAACTTGTAGCGAAGGTCTAAACAAAAAATATCAAAGTCTTAATGACGGAACAGAGCAAGCTAGTGAGCCCTTTGATAGTCAACTTCTTTGTGCACCACTACCTCGCTCTTGGCAGTGGTTAGATGGTTCATTATTTTTAAACCACGGCCATTTAATGCAGCAAGCTTTCCACCTTGACCCTATCGCGGACGCTGACAAATATCCCTTAGTTTACCAAGGTGCAGGCGATAGCTTTCTGGCTGCCAAAGATGACATTGTTGTGGCTGATCTAAAGCATGGAATTGATTTTGAGGGTGAATTTGGGGTGATAGTAGATGCCATTCCCATGGGCAGTTCAGCAGCTTTTGCATTGAGCAAAATTCGCTTAGTTGTTTTGCTTAACGACATTAGTTACCGCGCTTTAGGTCCCCGTGAAATGAAAACGGGCTTTGGGTTTGTGCAAGCTAAAGGGGCAACCGCATTTGCTCCTGTGGCATTAACACCTGATGAGTTGGGTGAACATTGGCAAAACGGGCGAGTATGTTTACCCCTGCAAGTTGAAAGAAATGGTCAGTTATTCGGGCAGCCTCACGGACAGGAAATGCACTTTGGTTTTCATGAATTGATAGCCCATGTCGCGCAAACAAGACCTATCAAAGCGGGTACAGTGTTTGGTTCTGGAACTGTGTCAAATGCTGACCCAGCGAAAGGTCAAGCTTGTATCTCAGAATTACGTGCTAAAGAAATGATTCAATATGGCACTCCTAAAACACCCTTCATGCAGCAAGATGATGTGGTCAACATGAATGTTACTGATGCTGACGGACATACTCTTTTTGGTGCTATTCAGCAACGCGTTACTGTGGCTAATACTAGAGAGAAACTATGATGTTTAACCCTAAAAATTATACGATTATCGACTTGTCCGTTTCATTAGATAATAACCCTTATACGGATCCAGTCCCTCTACTGCCTAAAATCGAATACCAAGATCATCAACAAGGTTGGCCCGAAATGGCAGCTATGTTTCCTGGCCTATCGAAAGATCAGATGCCAGGCGACGAAGCCTGGGCTGCGGAGCGATTGGACATTACTACTCATAGTGGTACGCATATGGATGCCCCTTGGCATTATGCGTCTACTACAGATGGTGGAAAACCGGCTTATGGTATCGACGAGCTGCCCCTTGAGTGGTGTTTTCAGTCTGGCGTTAAATTAGACTTTCGGCATTTCCCCGACGGTTATTTAGTAAAAGCCAGTGACGTTGAAGCTGAACTAAAACGTATTAAGCATACACTTCAACCTTTAGATATTGTAGTAGTTAACACTCGTGCTGGCTCGGTATATGGGCAGCCAGAGTACCTTGATGCTGGTGTTGGCATGGGACGCGATGCAACCATGTATTTATTAGATCGTGGAGTAAAAGTGGTTGGTACTGATGCATGGAGTTGGGATGCGCCATTTAAGTTTACACGTGAACGTTTTGCTGAATCTGGAGATGCTTCTATTATTTGGGAAGGTCACAAAGCCGGTCGCGATATCGGCTATGGACAAATGGAAAAACTCAGCAATTTGGAGGTTTTGCCATCCACGGGATTTATCGTGAATTGCTTCCCTTACAAAATCAAGGGTGCGTCGGCAGGCTTTGTTAGAGCTGTTGCTTTAATTGAAAAATAAAAGAATTAGAAATTTTACCTCTAAAAATGGGGCTAAAATTTCACGAGGAAAATACTATGTTTAAATACTTCCCAACTAATTATGTATGGAATTTATCAGTAGATTTAGCCATTGAAATGGGGGCACGAATTGGTGAAATAGAAGAAATGTGTGCCCCGTTAAAAGAAGCCGCTAAGCAGCCTGATAAAGAGGGCGTTCAAGCCTTCAGAGACACTTGGGCCAAAATGGCTGATAAATTGTGTGAATTGGCAGAAGAAGATGAAAGTAAAGGTCGTATGTTATCTGCAGGCGAGAAATATAACCGTGCTGCTTCTTACTTGATTACCTGCGAGCGTCTACAGGCCAACGATTCTCCAGGCAGATTAGCATTGTACAAACGAGAGCTTAGCTTATTTCAAAAAGCCATCGAGTTGGGACGAGAGAATTGTGAACGTGTTGAGATCCCCTATGAGGGAACACATCTTTCTGCCTTATACGTAAAGGCGGAAGGAGTATCCGAACCAGCTCCCCTTTTAATCCAAGTGAATGGCTTAGATTCTACTAAAGAAATGAAGTATCGAGTAGGTTTGCCAGGCTGGTTGGCAAAACGCGGCGTATCTTCTCTAGTGGTTGACCAACCTGGTACAGGAGAAGCCATACGTTTACAGGGTTTACACGCACGTTTTGATAGTGAACATTGGGCTAGTGCAGTGGTGGATTGGTTAGAAAAACGAGCTGATGTTGATCGGAAACGTATTGGTATGGAAGGCGTCTCTTTGGGGGGGTATTTCTGTCCTCGCGCTGTTGCCAATGAACCACGATTGGCATTGGGGGTTTGCTGGGGTGCTAACCATGATTGGCGTGATGTGCAAAAAAGGCGTCTTGAAAAAGAAGGAGACTTCCCCGTTCCTCACTATTGGTCTCATGTTCAGTGGGTGTGGGGGGCCGATAATATAGAAGACTTTATGGCGATCGCGGAAAACGTGCATCTAGATGGTCAAGTGGAGAAAATCAAAGTGCCATTCCTAGTCACTCATGGCTCTAAAGATTCTCAAATTCCATTGAAGTGGGCCGAGCGTACCTATGAGCAATTGATTAATAGCCCTAAACGCGAACTTAAAGTTTTCACTGAACGCGAAGGTGGAGTACAACACTCCAGTTTCGATAACAGTATTAATGCGGGTCATTACATTGCTGATTGGGTAGCTGAAACTTTTAATGCACGTACAGCATAAAGCGGAGTAACTAGCATGAATATTATTGGACCAGATAAACTAATTTTCGGTGTAGACGATGTCATTGCTTGTAAGCAATTCGCACTTGATTATGGATTAAAACAGCAAGATGATTTTAACTTCGTTGCCCTCGATGGTACTGGCATTGAAATCCGAGATAAAGATGATTCCACATTACCAGCGGCACTAAAAACAGGTTCTATGCTGCGTAAAACCGTTTATGGTGTGGCAGATCAGGACACGCTAGATGCAATAAAAGCAGAATTGGGTAAAGACCGAGAGGTTAAGGTTTTAGCCAATGGTAGTATTGAAGCTCTTGATGACATGGGCTTTGTACTTGGCTTCCAAGTGACTATACGCAAAGCCATTGATTTACCCGCTGAAGCTATTAATGCACCCGGTGCTGCACCTCAACGCGGGGTGAATAATGTTGGTGTTAATAAAGACTTTGTTGCCAAACCTCGCAGTTTGTCTCACGTGGTTTACTTTGTGCCAGATATTGCTAAAGCCGAGGCATTTTTTGCTGAACGTTTAGGTTTTGTCACCACTGACCGATTTAAACACATGGGGCCTTTCATGCGCCCTTCCGGGACTAACGACCACCACACAGTATTTTTTCTCAACACACCACCACATATGCAAGGTGTAGAACATTTTACCTTTCACATGAGTGGCCCAACTGAAGTAGCCCAAGCTGGCAACGCTTTGGTTGAAAAAGGATATCAGAGTTTTTGGGGACCAGGTCGTCACATATTTGGTTCTAACTGGTTCTGGTATTTCAAAAGTCCCTTTGGCTGCAATATTGAATATGATGCTGACATGGATTTGCACGATGAAAATTGGGTGGCCCGTGAAGCAATGCCTGGTGCAGATAACTCACAAGTCTTTCTTCTGCAATACGCAGAAAAATGGGCTCCTGGTGGTCCGCCTTTGAAGACCCCTTAGTCCAAATGACTAAAGTTTGTTTGGGCAATATTGCAGATATTATCGACGGACAAGCTAAGGGATTTGACCCTGCTAGTTGCGGGCAAGATAGTATGTTTGTGGTGCGTAAAGGCTCAAAGGTTTATGCCTATAGAGATATTTGTCCACACTACGCTAGCACTTCTTTACCTTGGAAACGGCATCACTATTTAGACGCATCTGCCAACAATATTGTTTGTGCTGCCCATGGTGCGCTATTTGCCGTACACGATGGCATGTGTTTACGCGGCCCTTGTGTAGGGCAATCATTAAAAACAATAGAAATTGAGGTTGGCTCCAACAACGAAATGTGGGTTGACCTAAAAACCATAAAGGAGTTCAAAGTATGAACCCATGTGTGCATAAAGTATTGATTGTAGGAGGAGGTTTTTCCGGTATGTCAGCTGCAATTGAATTGCGTAAATACGGAATTCAAACTGACGTGGTGGAAATTGACGCCAATTGGCGGACTGACGGTGCGGGTATTAGTATAGGAGGTGCGACTCTTCGTGCTTTTAAAACCCTTGGTATTTTAGACGAGTTTTTGAAAGTTGGTAGTGCTCATAGCGGTTTAGATATCTATGCCCCTCATGGTTTGCACTTGGCGCATATCCCAACGCCAGTAGTTGGTGACCCAGATATTCCAAATTCTGGAGCTATTATGCGTCCTGCCTTAGCGAAAATATTAGCAGAAAAAACTCGTCAATCGGGCACAAATATAAGGCTCGGTTGCACATTTACGCATATGAAACAATTAGAAAATGGGGTTGATGTCACATTCACCGATGGTACATCTGATATCTATGATTTGGTAATAGGTGCAGATGGCATGTTCTCTCAAGTTCGCAAAACCCAATTTCCGGAAGCTGAAGAGCCAAAATATGTAGGACAGGGAATTTGGCGAGCGGTATTGCCTCGCCTGCCAGACGTAAAAAATACCATGATGTGGGTCGGCCCACATTTAAAGGTGGGATTAAATCCCATGTCTAAAGATCAGATGTATCTGTTTTTAACTGAAGATAAGAAGGAACGGCAGCATGTCGATCCTGCAGACTTTTTAGAAAAATTAAAAGCCTTAATGGATACTTTCCCAGCGCCGATTATTCAACAATTAAAAGGCATGTTGAATGAAGAATCACTAATTGATTTTCGGGCTATAGGTAAGTTACTCGTACCAGCCCCTTGGTACAAAAATCGTATCGTGTTAATTGGCGATACGGTACACGCTACCACGCCTCACTTGGCTTCAGGTGCATGTATTGGTATTGAGAGTGCCATTGTTCTAGCCCAAGAGTTATCTTCGAATGTCAGCCTAGATAAAGCACTTGCCGCTTTCCAAACAAGGCGTTGGGAACGCTGTCGTATGGTAGTCGAAAACTCCGCTCGTCTAGCGCAAATAGAGATAGAGGGTGGGGACAAGGAAGAGCATACACAAATCATGCGTCAATCGATGATGGCCTTAGCTCAGCCCATTTAATCTGCATTATACAACAAAGGTAGTACACACCTTTGTTGTCTTCCTCTAGTACCAAATTTAGCGCCATATAAATGCACTCTTAAGTTGGATTTCTAAAGTTGAATCTAGTTAGGGCGTTTTGTGAGTCATATGCACTGATTAGTAACTAATTTGTTATCCCACGTAGCTTTTATCCAATGGCAGATAAATGGGAAACATAATTGCAGTACCTGCATCGTTATACTTTCTAAAAAGACAAACAAGTAGTTTAAGCTACTGATTTAAATGGTTTTTTGTTTAAGAAATAACCATTGATTCTATCTATCACCTTATAAATGATAGCGCCAAATAACTATCGATATTTCCGATGCAAACTAACGGTTAAATTAATTTTTAATATACCAAAATGTATTACATCATATTTACAAGGTGATTACATTGTGGGTTTAAATGAAAATCACAACGGTAACTAAGCTAAAAACTAGCCGGTGGAAGTTTTAACCATTCTACTGCTTAAACACTGGAAATAATTAGCTAGCGATAAGTTACTGAATAAATTGATTTTTAAAACCAGGACATTGGGCTTTTTGCCACTTAAACATTTTCAAATATTGCATAACTGGCATTAGTCCAGATTGCAAAAAACATATGGAGGTCAGATGAAAGTATTTAACATGACTATGCTCGCATTATCGATAAACCTGTCACTGAATGTTTCAGCACAAACAACGGTTAATAACGATGGTGCTGAGAAAGAAGGATCTAATGATCAAATGATCGAGCAGATTACGATTACAGCGCAAAGAAGATCGGAATCTTTGCAAGACGCTGCCATCCCTATTAATGCAGCATCCGGTGCCCAAATGGAACGTATGGGAATAAGTGATGCTATTGGCCTCAACAAAATAGCGCCAGCTCTTACCGTTTCAACTGGTGGTGGTGCGAACACAGCATATTTCATTCGCGGAGTAGGTAACTTTACTAACAATGGTTACACTAACCCAGCTGTCTCATTCAATATTGATGGTGTTTATATCGGGCGCCCTTCATCAACAATCTCATCATTTTTAGATTTAGACCGCGTTGAAGTCTTAAAAGGACCACAGGGAACTTTATATGGTCGTAATTCCACAGGTGGAGCCATAAACGTTGTTTCAAAAGCTCCCGTGCTGAACGAAAATAGCGGCAGTATCAAATTGGGAGTAGGTAACTATTCTGCTTACGATTTGACTGGTATTGGTAATTTCGAGGTTACAGATGATTCAGCTATACGTTTGGCTGGTGTGATATCAAAACGCGACGGTTATTTCAGCGATGGCACCTCAGACGCTGATGACATGGCTATGCGTGCTTCATATTACATAGAAGCTAGCCAAGACTTGAATATGCGTATTTCAGCAGACTACTCCACGCAAAAAGGTGTTGGCGCAGGTGTGCAGTACAAGGGGTATTATGCCTTTGCCGCTTTCCAGTCTGATTTACCCGTGCCCAATTGGAACTATATTCCCGCACCAGATTCTATAAGCGCTGATTTTGCCGGGTTACATCACCCTGATGTGCTTGCCTATATTCAAAACAATGTTGCTGGTGCGCCTGGGCATATGCCTTATGGAGGCTTTGTTTATCCTAAACGTGACGACTCTTACTGGGGGATAAATGCCGAAATCAATTACGATATGGACTGGGCGCAACTAACTGTTATCCCATCTCACCGAGTTTCAAAACTTGATAACCAATTTAACGGTCCTCCTTTCAAAGCTGCGATTAACAAGGATGAAGCTAAGCAAAGTAGTATCGAAGCCAGGCTAACTGGTGATACCGATAATTTTCAGTGGATTTTAGGTGCCCTATATTTTGACGAAAATGTCCAAGGGATTAACTCCTTTAATCAGTTTTCAACTGTAAGTCATAACGATTGGGAAAGTGATGTAGAGTCAACATCTTTATTTGCTCGAGGCACTTATAGTGTGACTGATACACTAAGACTTGTTGGTGGCATTCGTTTAACTGAAGATAGTTATGAGATAAGTGCGACTCAAACAGCTACCGCAGCAATATGTTTAGAACATCCAGAGGGTAGGGCACCGTTTTGTCCGCAAATTCCTAGTATGCCAGTCGCTTTGACTTTAGCTGAAACTATTGGGATGCTGGACCCTGCTCTGTTTCCAACGGGCTCGCCTTTAAATGATGATGGTTCCGTTGCCCCTGGGGCTCGTCCTTATGGACCATTGAATTATTTTGCTCCCGCTCAATTTGGCCCAGGAGCAATCTTCTCAGTTACTCCAGGAGCGACGGTTGAAGACGATAGCGATTCACAAACTACCTACCGAGTTGCTGTCGAATACGACCTGACCAGTAAAAACTTGCTTTACACCAGTTTTGAAACTGGCTTCAGAGCAGGTGGCTTTAACCTTTCTCCAGGTCGAGAAACTTACGATCCTGAATATATTGATGCGTATACCATAGGTTCTAAGAATCGCTTTTTAAATAATCGGTTAGAGCTAAACTTAGAAGCTTTCTATTGGGAATATGAAGATCAACAACTTGCGGCTTTAGGTTTGGATACCAATGGTAATAATGCATTTTATACCCGTAATGTTGGTGCTTCGACGATTAAAGGTTTAGAAGTTGATTTCAGATATGCGCTAGCAGCTGGCACCTTGCTTCGCGGTTCAGCACAATTCCTTGATGCTGTTTACGACAGTTATGAATACATTCAGGTGGATTTATCCGATGCGGGAATCGATCCTCCTAACTTCCTAACGCCAGTCAACACCTGTGAAAATACCTTAGGCATCTTCGATGGTGATGTATTACTTCCATATGATCCTGCTCTAGATGTGGAAGGGGCTAAGCGTGGATTTACGGTAGATTGTTCTGGAAAAGATGCGCTAAATGCACCGGACCTAAGTTTGACCTTAGGTATACAACAAACCATTGAATTAGATGGCTTTGCGCTAATTGGTAATTTAGATGCACGTTATCGGGGAGCACGTGAATTGGGCTTCAACTATGTACCTGGCGGTCGAGCTAGTAGTGATGTTACTGTAGATGCATCTTTAACTTTAGCATCTAACGACGGTCATTGGACGGTCAATGCTTTTGTACGTAACTTGACCGATGAAGCTATTGCTGCAACTTACCAACTTGGTTCAGGTAATATTGCTGGTTCAGCATACGAAGCCCCTCGTACTTATGGAATAAGCGTTAACTATGAGTTTTAAGCAAGAACCCTAGAAAATAATAAACACGATTCTAGTGTAATGATTAGAGCCTGCGGTTCTACAAATCAAAGCCACGATAATCGTGTTTTTTATGTGGCAATCAACTCGCGGTGATCAAACTACGAGTTGTTTGTCATAGGGTGTGAAGATTTTTACAGATTAATTAATGCCGTATGTGGCGATGATATTCAGCTTCATTCATACACAGGTTGTTCATGGATGATGTAGAACCTATAAACAATTAACTTAGCTCTTAGGACACAAGTAGTGTATGGGGTTGTGGGGAGAAACGAATGATTCATAAAAGACTAATGATAAATAAAGTTTGCGTAATGCTGGGTTTATTTATGTTGCTAAGCGGATGTTCTGTTGATAGTAATTCATCAAATAAACATTCAAAGATTGATTCAAAAGCAGAACAACGACCAAATGTTGTGATTATTGTTGCTGATGATTTAGGGTTCACGGACTTAGGTGTTTATGGCGGTGAGATTGCAACGCCCAACATTGATGCCTTGGCTAATGCAGGGGTAATGATGACTGATTTCCATACCGCTGCCACCTGTTCACCTACTCGTGCAATGTTACTTTCAGGTACCGACAATCATATAGCAGGAGTAGGAGCAATGGATGAGGTGATGCAAACTTTTGCGCCTTATCTTCTGGGCAAGCCTGGATATGAGGGATATTTAAATAATAGCGTTGCAACTTTGCCTGAAGTTATGTCTGCTGCCGATTATCAAACCTATATGGTTGGCAAATGGCATTTAGGTAAAAAAGAGGGACTGATGCCTAAAGCGAGAGGCTTTCAACGTTCATTTGCACTGATGGAAGGTGGTGCAGGCCATTTAGATGACAGGCCAATTTTACCCTCCAATAAAAAGTCGACTTACATGGAAGATGATAAAGCGGCATCCTTACCTGAAAATTTCTATTCGTCACCATTTTTTACTAACAAAATGAAGCAATATATAAGCGAGCGAGACAAGAGTAAGCCTTTTTTATCTTATATGGCGTACACCGCACCACACTTTCCGTTGCAGGCTCCCGACTCTTCCATTGCTAAGTTCAAAGGAAAATATGACGAAGGTTACGAGGCTTTAGCACAAACTCGTCTGCAACGACAAAAAGAGTTGGGACTAATAGCAAAAACAACGGAATTGCCCCCCTTACCGCGCAATATAAAACCATGGGCAAGTTTAACTGCAGAAGAGAAGAAAATTTCTGCTAAAAAAATGGAAATCTATGCGGCAATGGTATCCGACTTAGACAGCGCTATTGGCGACTTGGTCACCTATCTAAAAGACGAAGAAGTTTACGACAATACGGTAATTTTCTTTATGTCTGATAATGGTGCTGAAGCAAATACACCCAATTCACCGGCCTATAGAAGCTTCCTAAATGCCTTTGTTGCCAGTTGTTGTGATAATAGTTACGAAAATATGGGCAAAGCTAACTCTTATGTAATGTACGGACCACCTTGGGCACGGGCGGTAAGCGGCGTTAATCGTTTATATAAAGGTTCCACGGCTCAAGGCGGTATTAATACACCAGCATTTGTCCATTTTCCAAAAATGATTAAACCTAGACAATATGATGGCATTGTCAGCGTGATGGATATTATGCCCACCATACTTGACTTTGCAAATGCGCAACACCCAAATTCAGCGGCAAATGAGCAAAATAAGTTTGCGCCTATGTTGGGTGAATCAATGCTTAGCATGCTCACAGGACAAAGTGCCAACGTACATGATAAAGACTATGTTCTGGGCGCAGAATTACATGGTAATAAAGCCATTCGTAAAGGTGATTGGAAACTTTTGAGTATTGGACGTCCAGCGGGCAATGGCCAGTGGGGGCTCTACAATTTAGCCGATGATCCTGCTGAGTTGAATGATGTATCAGCCAATTACCCTGAAAAAGTAGCTGAACTGAAGTTAGCTTGGGAGCAATACGCTAAAGAAATGGGGGTTCAAAAAATGCGCCCATTCAAGAGACGTCATTGAGCGAGACCTATAGAATTTAATAAAAACCTCGTTAATTTAAAAAGTTAACGAGGTTTTTTTCGTTTAGTCTAAATTATTAAAACGGATGTCTAGGGTCTATTTTTAGGGTCTTTGATTAGAGTCGATGTTCACGTCTTTTAACTGCTCATAAGACGCAGTAAGCTCAATTCCAAAATAGTATTTAAGTGCGTCAATGTAGGCTTTCCCAGCAGGTAATGTTTCGATTATTTCGTTGTTGTCGATTGTCTTTTTTAATGTGTAATTAAATAGAGTAAATGCGCCATTTTTGATTGGCAGATATGCCACTCTCGAAGAAACAAAAATAGAGTTGGGGTTGGTTGATGTGAAGTGGTTTCCGTAGCTAATATCCCCAGCACAAACATGGCTAAGCTCAAAGCTGTAAAGGTCGTCCCATGCGTCATTATTTTTAACTTGGAACATAATGCCAAAGAGGGGGTGTTCGATAAAGCGTACTATTTTATCTTTTGTTTTAAATTCAATATTAAACTCTAAAGGCAAAGGCTGCATTGGAGTGTTAGCGCCAAAACCTACATCTACAATCCATTGAGTATTATTAAGAGTCACAACACAAATCTGATGTCCTCGGCCTGTTGGAGTACCTGTTAAATGAACTCGACCCAATAATGCTCTAGCATCAAAACCGAAATACTGAAGCGCCATCAACATCAAACCGTTCAATTCAAAACAGTATCCACCGCGTTTATGTCTTACTAATTTGTTAAACAAACTTTGTGAATCTAGTTTGATTTCTTGACCTAAAAAGATATCAAAATTTTCAAATGGGATAGTTTGTATTTGTGCATTGTGTAGTGCAGTAAGAGATTGCTGCGATACGGTAATATCACTTACATAGTTGATTCTTGCTAGATATTCTTCGGCTATAAAGTGAGGCGAGTGCAACTACAATCTCCTTAGGCTCTTTATGAGTATTTATTGGTTTGCCGCGTCTTCTTTTTTGACCACTTTATGCTCGTCTTCAGATACCCCTAACTTCCAGTAACTAGACGTATAAAAATGACTCTTAGGAAGCTCGAAGGTGCTTTTTAAATACTTACGGATAGCTTTCATGGTACTGAATTCACAGGCCACCCAAACCGCTAAACTGCCATTTAGTGGGGCAAGGGTTTTGAGTTTTTCCAGCAGCGGAAAAGTTTCAGCTTTATCCCTTGGTTTATTTACTACCCAAATTAATTGAACGTTTTGAGGATGTTCTAATGATTGGATATCTTCCTCGTCTGCAACTTCAATCACGGCATAGCCTGTGGCAGTTTTTGGCAATAGAGCTAGATTAACGCTGATAGCCGGCAAGGCTGTCATGTCACCACTCAAGATAAACCAATCACAATCATCATTGAGTAACTTTTTAGGCCCAGGTCCACCTACTAGAATTTGTGAACCTTTAACCGCATTAACCGCCCAAGATGAAGCTGGGCCTTTGGCATCATGTAATGCAAAATCGATATCAATAGAGTCTGCTCTTTGATGCCGTATTGTGTAGGTTCTTAACAGTGGGCGCTTGTTGTTTGCTTGTGGAAAAATTAATTTTACATAAGCGCTTTCTTGATCTGCTGGAAAATTAGCTAATTCCTTTCCACCAAGGGTAACGCGCAACATGTTTGGTGAAACATACTGTTTGTCAATAACCGTTAAATTTCTTGGGGTTGGTTTAGAAGTAATAACCCTCTCCTTTAAAAACTAATTACTTAGATTTATTTAATGATTCAGTTTTTGAACATTATCTTATGAGGCCCCAGCATAACGAAAACCGGTCTATAGCACTACTCAACTATTCCCATGGTAACTATCTGCATTTCCAATACTTCCTATCAAATTAAGCAAATTTCAAGGTCAGTTCTAATAGAGTAACCTTTAATAATATTCACAACTAGAAATCGAGAAAAACATGCTAGAGCTTTACCATAACGATATGTCGGTTTGTGCACAAAAGGTTCGATTAATCTTAGCTCACAAGCAAATAGAGTGGCATAGCCAGCACTTAAATTTACGTGCGGGTGAACAGTTTAAACCTGATTTTTTAAAGTTAAACCCAAAGGCTGTCATTCCAGTATTAGTGCATGATGGCAATATCATTACTGAATCAAATGTGATCTGTTACTATCTTGAAGAGGCATTTGATTCACATCCTTTAATGCCGTTAGAGCTAACCAAAAGAGCAGAGTTGCGTGAGTGGTTGACGCGCTTAGATGCAGGTTTACATGAACATATTGCGGTTATCAGTTTTTGTTTGGCATTTCGTCAACAAATACTAAAACGTTATACTTCTGAATCAGCCCTAGAGGATTTTCTAAATACAATACCTGATCCGGCCCGCGCTATATTGATGCGGGATATGGTCATCAATGGCATGTCTTCCCCGCGTTTGAATATCGCTATTTTAGCCTATCAAAAATTAATAAAAGATTTAGCTACTGCAGTTGAAAACAATGAGTGGATATTAAGCACAGGAATTAGCCTCGCAGACTTTGCTTTTTTACCTTATGTTGAACGTTTGGAGCAATTGCAAATGGCAAAAATGTGGTCTGAGTACCCACAAATTGATGCTTGGTTAACAAGAATAAGGGCAACAGAGGCCTATAAAGTGGCTATGCTAGATTGGCACAATCAAAACTACATTGAATTAATGGCGCAATCTGAGGTACCTGAGCTGTAAATTTAAAATATGCCGAGTAATAAGTATATCTTCAAGTTGGCTTATTACTGATAAAGGTGTTGCACTACAATTAGCGCAACACCTTTTTTTATATTGATCTCAGCGCAGTCTTAGTGGCTAACCAAACCTGGGGCACCTTTCATCCTAGTAAAGGCGATAACAACACCTAAAACAGACAAGCCAGCATAAGTCATTAGTACGGTTTCGAGACCACCGATTTGGCTTTGCAATGCAGTGACTATAATAGGTGCCGTAAATTGACCTAGGAAAAATGCACCAGTCCAAAGTCCAGTTCCACGACCGATAACATTTTTCGGGAGCACGCTGAGTATCCAGTTGAGCATAGTGGGTAACAACATACCAAAACCAAAACAAGCAATAAAAATAGCAATGCTGGTGGCCATAAGAGTTTCGGATAAAGCTGCTCCTAAATAACCAATTGCAGATAAGGTTAAACCGATACTAATTAATCTAGGGCCAGAAGCGCCTTTAAATTTACCAAATGCCATAGAACCCAAAGCCATGCCAATATTAGCAGCGGCACCTATGCCGCCAATTACGGCGGGTGATACCGCGCTAGCTAAAGCCAAAATTTCACCAAGTTTTACCATCATGGTATAAAAAACAATACCAACAAAAAGGGTCACTAGTAACAAAGGAAAAACCCGTAACCAAGGTAGTTTAGGTGCATCCAAACTCACTTTTTTGTGAGATTTTATAGGTTCAAACAAAATAAAGGCTGCACATAAAGCAATAGGGATTGCGACAAGATAAAGTAAGAATGGTCCACGAGAGCCAAAGAACTCGCCTAGCAATCCACCTATTGCAATTAAAGCAATTGCACTCAAACTAACGCAAGCAATTTGGATTGAAACCCAACGTTGTCTTTCTTTCCCTTGGAAGTAGTCTGCGATGAGGGCAGTTGCTACCGTCATTATTGCTGCTTCTGCAATGCCTAATACAATGCGAGCTGCAATAATCTGAGTTAAGTTAGTTAAAAAATAGGGAAACAAACCAATTAAGGCATAAATTAAAAGAGCTGATATTAATACTGGTTTTCGACCCATTTTATCTGAGACCCAACCGGCCAAAGGCGAAAAAAGTGCAACACACAAAGCCGGAACCGTTAAAGCCACAGGGACTAAAAATGCGAAACCTTGAACATCAGAAAACTCTTTCATTAGTAAAGGTAAAATAGGAATTAACGTAATAATTGCCATAGGGGGCATGATCGCCGCGAGTATCAAAATAACCCCGTGTTTGGTCGTAGCGCGATTATTTGCTTCGATATCAGCTAGTTTATTGGTCATTTTTTGTTATCCAGATATTTGTGCCTGAGTGCGAATATCAATCTATGATGATTCGGTAAACCACATTTGGCAGTACTAGTTTAAAAACATTGTTAAAATATTGTAATAAGTATGTGCGAATTGAAAGTGGAATTATCTGATTTTAATTATCGGGAAAACTGATAGTTGGATGGTAATGTTATTATTATATCAATTACCTCTATGGATTATTGGACGAGAAATTCATTCAATATTACCAATGGGCTTGATAGATTTAAGATGTAAAACAGAGACTTGTGAATATTCTTTGTTAAATTAAATTCAATAAAGCTTATTAAAAATAAAGGAAAAGCAACCATGCTTTTCCTTCCATCTTTATCTAACAAAAATACTGCCCTTGGTTGGGCTACAAATCTAACTTCAAGCGAGCGGACTTGGCTCTTGAGCAACAGGGAGTAATTTGATCCATTTTAGCGTGCTCTTGATCCGTTAAAAATACATCTTTATGGTCGGCTTCCCCGGCAAGCAAGCCAGTAAGGCAGGTGCCACATACCCCTTCCTCACAGGCCACAGGAATGTCATACCCTTTCTCTTCTAATACATTTAGTATGGATTCATCAGCACTGACTCTAAAAATATCGCTTGTGCTATTAATTTCGATTTCAAAACTTTCATCATCACTGTGGTCAATGGCTGCAGCCGTGAAGTATTCACGATGAATATTCTCTGCTTGCCAATTCTTTTCTGACGCACAGGCTATGACTGCATCGTTAAATTCAGCGGGACCACAAACATACAAGTGCAAGTCATCATAGGGTGTTTGGATCACGTCTGATAGGTTAACTCTGCCATTTTCACTGAAATAAAAATGAGTATGAGGAGCCAAACCCGAGTTTTTAATACGCTCAATATACGCGGCTTGTTCAGGTGACTTAACGCAATAATGTAGGCTAAAGTTAGCTCCCTGTTGTAACAAATACTCTGCCATACTCAATATGGGAGTAATGCCGATACCAGCGGCTACAAGCAATGTGTTTTTAGCATCCGACGACAAAGGAAATAGATTTTTAGGTTCGCTAATCGTTATAGTGTCGCCAACCTTTAAGTTTTCATGCACATACTTTGAACCACCGCGACCTTGTGGCTCATTTAATACTGCAATTTCATAATCGCTGCTGTCAGCTTCACTACACAATGAATATTGACGAATGATGTCATTAGGCAAATGTACATCGATATGGGAACCTGGTGTGGCTTTAGGTAACTGACTACCGTCAGTTGCACTTAGGTTCAACCGACATATATTCTGTGTAAGAGGTGACTTTTTACTTATAGTGACTTGTATCATTATTTGGTTTTACCTTTTTTAAAGTGCTTTATTAGAGCTGGCTTGTTCTTGTTTTATTGCGCGTTCAATTAGACGACGGGCCATTACACCGCCTGCATCAATATCTAATTTCAGAACTTTCCGATCTGGATTCCGCAATAGGTTTTTGTGTTGCTGTTCTAAGACCTCAAGATCTTCTAGAAATATTTTTCCTTGACCCTCTCGAATAGAATCGGTTAATTCTTGGTCGTGAGGTTTGAAATTACGAGCCATGCCCCAGAAATACCAGATTGAGTCATCACTCTCGGGGGTGATGAAGTCAACTACTATGCTACTAGCTTTTAGATTTAGAGGCGCGTTGTAGCCGCCGTTATCAGCATGAGCGACACCAACTTCAATCATAATGTGACTGGGTAAATCAAAACGGCACTCTTGCCAACGGTCAACTTTAACATCGTCTGCCAAATCATTCGCACGAAGGGCATTGCGCCAAAAAGGAGGCGCATAAACATCGGTAATAAATCGGCTTGTTACCACTTGTTTACCTTCCATTTTGGTTGCGACTGGGGCTTCATCAATTTCCTTTTGACCAATACTGCTGGCATGCACATAGGTTTCATGAGTCAGATCCATAAGGTTATCCACCATCAATCTAAAATCACAATTAATGTTGAACAGACCGCCGCCATAGGCCCAGTCTTCACTGGTTGCCCATGTGAGTTCTGGAATAAGAGATTCATCGACTAAGCTTTGGTCACCTGGCCATATCCACACGAAACCATAACGTTCCACCGTGGCATAAGCTTTGATACAAGGAAAATTCTCTACTCGTTGATTAGGCATGGATTCAACCTTGCCTTTATCACCCATGCGCAAACCATGATAGCCGCAGACTAACTGTCCATTTTCTACAAAGCCCAGAGATAAGGCTGCGCCTCGGTGAGGACAATAGTCCTCAAGTCCTTTAATTTGCTTATCTTGATTACGAAAAAACACCAAAGGAATATTGCAAATCATCCGCGCCAAAGGCTTTTGTTGTACTTCATCTGGTGTACAAGCAACGTACCAAGTATTGAGTAGAAAATTTTGTTTATCCATGCTTGTTACAATTCATTAACTTTGGATCCAATAATACCCGTGTTGAACTCAATTTCAAGGATATAATTCGTTAATTGGATCCATTTATTGCTATTTTTCCGTTAAATGGTAGATTTATAATGCATTTTAAGGGTGCGATTATTTCTATTGGATCCAATACACTGGCTCCATAGTGTTTTAGAATGCGTCTAATTATTTAAATTTAGTTAACTGCTTTGAGGTTATTTCATGATGCGTGACGGCCAATCCGTTATAAGAATCCTACGTGATAAAATTATTTCAGGTGAATTTGTAGCTGGAGAACGTTTGGCTGAAATACCCACTGCCGAGCGGTTAGGTATTTCCCGCACGCCAATACGGATTGCTTTTCGGGCATTGGCTCAAGAAGGTTTGCTTGAAAAGTTACCCCGGCGCGGGTACCAAGTAAGAAACGTCACAAAAGCGCAAATAGTTGATTCAGTTGAAGTTCGAGGGGTGCTAGAAGGTTTAGCGGCGAGGCAGGCCGCGGAAGCCGGACTAAGTGAAAGTACTCGGGAACAATTACACAGCTGTTTAGTCGAGGGCGATAAGTTATTTGAAAATGGGGTATTGAGCGAAGAAGATGTTGAAAACTACCAAAATATGAACATGCATTTTCACGCAACGCTTATTGCAGCTAGTGAAAATAGTGCAATTGATGCAGCATTGGCATTGAGTGATCATTTGCCTTTTGCCTCAGCCAACGCACTGACATTTAATCCACTTCAGTTACAAGTAGAATATCGACGGTTACATTATGCTCATATGCAGCACCACGCCATTTATCACGCGTTAGTGAATGGCCAAGGTGCAAGGGTAGAAGCTTTGATGAAAGAACATGCACATGCTACTTTGGCTTATTCTGATCTGTTTGATAAAAAAAACGGCAAAACGATTTTGAAGCAACCCTAGTGGGTTGCTTTCATCCAAGGAGTTTGCGCGTTGTTAGCATGGGCTATATTTGCGGATAGGGCAAACCCACATATTGCGTCGCAATAACCTTTTGACCCTCTTCATGGCTGAGATAGAAATCCAATTCAGACTTCATAAAACGCTCAAAAGTCTTCTGATCCATATTGTTCGCTTCGCCAGCATCATCTTTAAAATCATGCAACATATTGCTCATCCACCAGGAGAAACGCTCAGCTTGCCATACTCGCGTTAGGGCTAATTCAGAATAACGTTGAGTAGCATTTTGCTCTTCACCATTATATTCCTTGCGCAACAACCCATACAAAATGGCTACATCGGAAGCTGCAAGGTTCAACCCTTTTGCGCCCGTCGGGGGTACAATATGGGCTGAATCACCCACTAAAAACAACCTACCTAGTTGCATAGGCTCACAGACAAAGCTGCGAAGTGGCGCAATGCTTTTTTCAATGCTAGGGCCAGTTACCAATGTATCAGCTGACTCGGATGGCAATCGATTTTTCAATTCATTCCAAAATCGCTGATCACTCCAGTCTTCAACCTTGTCCGTTAACGGAACTTGTAAATAGTAACGGGAGCGTGTTGACGAGCGCATGCTGGCTAAGGCAAACCCTTGTTCAGTTTTGCAATAAATTAATTCATCAGCTACTGGCGGGGTATCGCTTAATATTCCTAACCAACCAAATGGATAAACGCGCTCAAATTCCTGACGCTTTTCTTCTGGAATACTTTTACGAGACACCCCATGAAAACCATCACAGCCGGCAATAAAGTCACACTCTAAACAGTAACTAACTCCGTCGTGCTCAAATTTTACAGAAGGGTGAGCGGTTTCGATATCCTGTAAAACAACGTTTTTAGAGCTGTAATAAGTTGAAAGTCCTTTGTCAGCGCGCGCGTCCATTAAGTCGCGAGTTACCTCGGTTTGACCATAACACATGACACTTTTGCCATCAGTGAGCTGATTTAGGTCTATACGATACGATTTGCCGTAGTAACTGATCGCAAAACCGTCATGAATATGGCCTTCTTCATCCATGCGCTTACTCACACCGGCTTCACGTAACAAATCAACTAGCCCTTGTTCAAGAATACCTGCCCGTATACGACCTAAGACATAATCACCGGATACACGCTCTATAATGACATTATCAATGCCGTGATTCGCTAGCAATTGACCCAGCAATAAACCTGAAGGTCCCGCGCCGATAATAGCTACTTTAGTTTTAATAGATTGCATTTTTAGTCCAACAAATTAACTGTTAAACCTATCATGGCTAGATATGGGTGTATTTTTAATTCACATTCTCACTAACTTATTGTACTTTTGCGTCATGTTAATAATAAGTTAATGTTCCGACTGCAATGAGCAAATCTGTAATAGATAACACTATTCCCTTTTACGACCTCTATGGCGAAGCCTTTATACGTCAAGAGCCTAATGTTGCTCATGTGGAAGATATTGCTTACCGAAGTCGTGGTCTAGGTTGGGAAATCTCGCCCCATAGACACAACCGATTATCGCAAATAGTTGCGGTACTTGATGGTCACTGGAGTGTCGACTTAGATGATCAACAACACATTTTGCATGGTAACTGGCTTGTCTTAATTCCTGCTGGTGTGGTGCATGGATTTCACTTTGCGTCGGACACACAAGGTTTTGTTTTGTCTCTAAATGACTCATTGTTAGCAAGACAAGAGGGAGCAACTGCCAATGACTTATCCGCTTTGGTATGGAAACCACAAGCTTTAGAGTTCAAAGATGCCAGACAAATAGAGCGTTTTTGCGGTTATATAAAGCTACTTAAGCATGAACTGAGCAATGATGAGGTTGCACAAAATCTAGCCGTTAATAATCTAGTTCAGCTAATTTTAATCACGGTTTTACGTCAGCAACGATTGCAAGCAATGACCCTAAGTCATGCTAGCCGTGAGTCGTCCATACTGCTAAAGTTTCGCGCTTTGATTGAACAACACTATCAGCAACATTTGCCGGTTAAGGACTATGCACAAGAATTACACATATCTATTTCTAAACTTAATCGCCTTTGCCAAGCCTTATTAAACGACTCACCTAAAGCGATTATTCATCAGCGTTTAGTGATTGAAGCTAAGCGACGTTTGACATACACCAAACAAAGTGTCGAAGAAATTGCTGAAGTATTAGGTTTTAGCGATCCAGCGTACTTTAGTCGTTTTTTCAAACAAATGGTGGGCGTCACCGCGGGCACTTTTCGTAAACAGGGTAATAGCGTTGATAGAGTGGAAGATGGCTGAATTTAACTGCTTTTTAGACATTTAACAGAACACTTTTCTCAGCAGTTAACAAAGCAAGACGTTAAAAAGTCACAATTTTATCCACGAAAATAAGGCCAAACCTTCTAAAGAGTACCTTATAAATAATATTGCAAATATCATTACTAAAGCCGTAGGTAAAATGACCAACAATTTTCCAACTTCTATCGAAGAGTTTGCCTTTTATAGATTGAGAAAACATGGAACCAAAAAGTCGAACAAAGAGTTCAAATCTGCAGAGTGCTAATAGTGGTTTGGGAGGAATCAAGTAGAAATATGGTGACTATTAATTCGTCAGACAGTTAAGCTCACCTTGCGCTAATGTCATCTCAGGAATATGTGCTCACTGCGTTCGGTAATTCGCTTCGATAAATTAGCAAGTGAATGGCGCACCCGGCGAGATTGCTCAGCACATCCCTGTGCTTCGTCGCTTCGCGACCAGCTAAAGCTGTCCTAATTTGTTCCAGACAAATTAGTCGAACAATGAGTTCAAATCTGCAGAGTGCTATAGTGGTTTGGAAAGAACTAAATAGTAATATGGTGACTTTTAAGTCGTCAGGTAGCCAAGCTCACCTTGCGCTAATGTCATCTCAGGAATATGTGCTCTCTGCGTTCGGTAATTCGCTTCGATAAATTAGCACATAAATGGCGCACCCGGCGAGATTCGAACTCACGACCTCTGCCTCCGGAGAGCACCCCGACGAAAAGGGCTTAATCGGTCTACCCCGGCGAAAAGCGTCTACACCGCGTGTATAAAGGGATTGAGAGTTTCACGTTCACAAGCCGATTTACAACGATTAACACCTTTGGTCACGGTCACGTCACGGAATGGCCAAAAAATATTGGTTAAAATTAACCAATATAGACCCCTGCGAAAACAGATATTGTACTTTAATTGGCAATAATCTGAACTCAATTTTACATTTTTTGTATACAGAGTTTAATCAAACTCACGCTCACTTCCGACTATCGGCTAAGTACCATTTGCTATCGTTTAAGTTTTGGATTTGAACGGCAACAGTTTATGTTTAGCAGCCCTTGGCTAAGTGTATTTTCTAACTCAAAGTACCTTAGACTAGCAGCAAAATCATCTGCATACTGTGATGTCAATCCTTGGCATGGACGCTATTGTATGCAACTCAAACTCATACCTATTAACTACGTTGTCCAAAACAGACGTGTCTGTATCAAATTGTTCGAGGGACACAACCCGAAATGTACGGTTAAGCATTCACATAGAGAAAAATAGCTGCCAAAGCTCGTAGAAAAAGAGTTTGAAGAATTTCTAAGATGTGGCCGATTTGAATATGGTTTGCTGCTATTTACCTGTGATGATTGCAAACATGAAAAGCTCGTTGTTTTCAGAAGTAAAAACGAAAATTCAGCCCTTTTTCCCCGTGTAAGGCGAATTGCAGAGGCCGTCAAATAGTTATTATTAGGAATACGCTTAACGGACATCCGGTGCGGAAGTGGTATTAAGTCTGCTTGCAACTTTGCGACTAACTATTAATTACTGTTCGCCGATCACATTCCATGTCGTTGTTAAGGTCCAACCGTTAGCTTCACTTCCTGTGTACACACTTTTAATAGCCCCCGCTTTCACGCGCAACCTTACTTCTTCATCCATTTGCACCTGGGTTGTTCCTGTCGGAAACTGCTCAACTGAATCAAATGTTGCTGGCATCACCTTCCTCCTGATTGTTTATGATTGGGCTTTAATTGCCGCTTGCCACTTACTTAGGTTTTCTTCTGACCTGTCATCGATTAACACTACAATCATTTTTAAAATACTCTTTGCATTGGCATCATTTGCAGCGCCACTGAGAATGGCAGATGCACTGCTTAAATCTGTACCACCTAATCGGGCCTTTACCGCAGTCAATACGAAATTATCTAACGCAGATGGCGGTGCTTTTAATACTTCCCACGCATTTCCTGCGGGCATTGCATCTATGATATCAAGGGCATCGTCAACGCGCTTTTGTGCAGTTGGGTCAACAAATTGACTCGTACGAACAGCTTCTATTTTATCTTTTGCTTCTGTTTTTTCTGCTCCTGCCACCGCAGTCAATGAAGCTATTGCACCGGGTATAGAACCCACTTCAAGATAGGTTTCAAGCTCAGACAGGGCTTGTCCCAGTGGATAAACATCGGTGTCCTGGCTGAGCCCTTCAAAAATACCTGCTCTGACTTTAAGGCGTTCGGCATCCATTAAAGCTATTAAAGCGGGCAAAGTCTTTTCAAAATAAAGGTTCTTGTTGATTGCAGTAGAGGTTCCGGCAATACCACCCGACAAAGCTGAAAGAATTTTTGATGCATCGGCATTTGTCACCACCGAACCGGCGCCACCAACCAAAACCCCTGCGACGTCCAAGCTTAGGGTTGTTTTCACTCCTTCTCCGTACATCTCCTGCTTAAATATCTGAAACTGCATATCGATTGCCAGCATACGACCATACACAACCTTGTTTCGGTATACTCGCTGATTAGTGGTTTCCACAGGGTCGTGATAGACAGCAAGAACGTCTACGCCAGGCAAAAAATATTTCTCTTGCAGCTTTTGCAGTTTCAAATCCTGTCTATCGGGTCTATCTGGATAACCACGCGTCGAACTGCACGCACTGAGGAAGCACAAAAGTGATAAAGTGATGACAAAGCGAAACATACGAATATCCTTTTCCTATATGAATTGCCGAACATAGAACTATGCAATCGTAATACGATAATGATAGTTATAAATTATAAGAAAAACAAATAGGGTATACTAACCTCTTAGACCTCCTGACTTTTCGGTTGGTTATCGCCAAGGTATTCGCGTTTCTGTGAAATGATAAGAACGTTCGTTTACGTTACTTTTGGTTTACTTCCTATAATTTCAGTGATGGTTACAACAGCAGGCCTAGGCTAAAACAGAGTGATTGTCGGCATTGATATTGAATTATCTTTATTAGTGCCAAAATCGAAGTTATGTTGGTCGATATCGTCGCTCAATTCTTCGAAGCCTGGTAGCGTCGAAAGCCAATTGCTGCTAGCTTCTTGCATGCATTTCTTGCGCAAATGTGACATGATTTTGTTGTGAGTTCCTTCGGTTATGCAAACAGTGATTTGTTGCGTTGAATTTCTCTCACGCTTCGCGTTGATTAATGTCGTTATTGGACATTCGCATTAGCCTCTATGCCCATGTCATTGCACGTAAATGGTACCGTTTAATCTTAACCTACTAACTTGTTGGCCAGCTTTGCATTGAATAGTGTCTTACGTAAACAAAGCCGTGATTCAATCTTTGAATTACCAAGATCCCGTATTTGTCTTAATATGCAAGTCAATAGAGCTTGTGGGGCTGCGTAGTCATCTACCGTCACTGAACCTGTATGAATATCTTTGGCCATTTTAAACAGCTGCTGCATTAGTGCGTCGTAGAATAATTCGTTACACGCATTACGAGTGGCAAACTCGAAGCCTAAACCGTCAGAATCAAGGGTTTCTTCTTCACCGACACCTGCTTCAAAGGCGAGTCTAGTTAGTTCTGAATCAAACCTTAATTTATTAATGTTAGAGCCAAAGTTAGTCAGTGAAACCGCACTATTTTGAAGCTCTTCTTGATCGTTAACCCGATAACTAATTCGAATACTGCAGGGTATTGTTTGCACATCATTTGAATCAACACTGAATTGCAGTTCGGGGAATTCATGATGCAATCTATGGTCGTACAAATGGAAGAATAACAAGTACTTTATTTGGTCTTGTAGCGACCTTTTTCGAAAACCAGAATCAATCGTATCTGCAAAATAGTAGCTTGCTATGCCAGTAATACTGGCTTCAAAAACATTCTCGCTTCTATTGCCTACTACTCGCTTGCTGACATCTTTAATTCTGAGGATATGTGAGGACTCATCCGCTACGTCCTCTGCCTCATCACTCTCATCAGTCGGAAAAAACACCAAGTTGACATTGTGAATGTAAAGTGTTTCGTTAGTATTGTTAGCAAAGCCGATAACAAGGTTATCCTCTTGGATGCCGAAGTAGTTGGTTTTAATACTTGTAGGTTTAACCAAAGGAAATACTTGGGTAACGAAAACTGTAGAGACCGATATGAGCGCGGTCAATAGTGCTAGGGAAGTAACTGAAAGGTTGAGCTTTGACATCCAATTTTGGTAAGCCCCGCAATGGTAGCAGCGTTTGGCTGAAGGGGTAAATAACTCCCCACCACAACTTCTACAGTTACTCATATGCCTTCCTTGTTGTTTTTCTAAAGTCCAGAAACATCATAAAAATAATCACAAAATGCTACTTATACTGCACAACTTTTTTGAGGCGGTAACTCATAACTCGGCATCGAATAGGTACGCAATGCTCGCAGCAGTAAAGCGACGGAGTTCACATTAACATTACTAAAATCATATTCATTTGAGAGTGCATGTTGCTTGACATGTGCAATAAACGTATCAGGATCTCTAAAGTAATTTCTGGCGTCTGATATGGTGTCTGACTGGGCTGTGAGCTTCTCCCAGTAAAAAGCAATAAATAACATTAATTTCAGTGCTTCCTCATCGTCGGTCAGCAATGGTTCGCTGGACTTTGAGAACGCGATAACGTTATACAAGCGCACCAAACTGCGAGGATTTGTTATGTTAAAGGCTTTTGCACAATTCACAAATTGTTCGAACTCAATTTCGTTAGTTTCCAAAAAGTCATTGCTGCCAATCTTACGGCCTTCGTCAACGATTTGAGGAGAGGAGCCGCTTGTTTTACTTGATGAAGCCTTCTCATTTGTGGGGTTATCGTCAGGCTGAGGAACACCGACAGGTTCGACAGCGCCGTAGCCTTCATCACTAACGTCATCGTCCAACTCAAAAATTCGCTTACGGACAAATAGTGCTAAGGCTTCTTCGTTAGGTTCAGAGAGTGATATGGATATTTGAAACAGCTTGCCAAGATAATGCCTTGCCAACTCGAAGGCTTCTTTGTTGTCTAATGTTTCTAACTGTTTTAGGTATTTGTTGGCGGCTGCACGAATAAGAATCTTAAAGTCCACAGCAAAGATTACCGTTACTCCTTGTACATCAACGATGAGCTGGGCAGCTTCCAGCGTTTGAACGATAACGCGATCAGAACAGCGATCTAAATCATCGATAACAATTACGTATTTGTTGTCTCCTTTAGTGGCAAACTTACCTTTATACAAAGGCAACACAGCACTTAATGTATCTTTCATAGCACACCCAATACCGATGTGTTGGTCAAAATTAGGCTGCTGAGTCGCTTGTCGTAAGGTTGATGTTAGGTAATTGGAATCTGTTAGTTTTTTTCTAAAGATGGCTGCAGAAACTAATATCCCTGCTAAACCGGAAGAAAATAGGATGGTATCTGGTGAGTCTCCAGAGTTGCTATGCGAGACATCAAAAAGGTTGATTCCAGACCATACAGCGGCAAGAAGACTCAATACAAATATGAATAACGTTATTAATGCGTCTATACCGAGTTTTCTTTTGTTTAGTTCAACCCAAGTTCGAATAGTTAACAACGTGCGTTTTAAGAAACCGAGTTTGTTAAACAAGCGGTTAAGGATAAACTGGACAATAGATGCTGACATATGCTGACTATGAGACTCTCGCCATGCATTAAAATTGATGAATTCGACCAGTGAGCCTCTTGTTAGTCGTTTTTCTAGAAAGTTGATTACAGTGCTCTTGCCGCTGCCCCATTCACCAAATAGACCGATAATCAAATGATTAGGACTAATTTTTTCATGCGGGTCGCACTCGCTGGCACGATCTCTGAGTATTGTGGCCTGTATGCTCTCAATAATATGCTGCCGATCTAAATAGTCAACTGCTGATACCTTGTCATCAAGTGGGTTTGCATACTTCTCAGGTGTGTTTACCATGGCTGATTCTGACGTTGGCTCAACCGAGCTAGTAGGCCATTTGTTAACATCTTGCATTGCCATGACTGCAAAGGTTTCAAAGTCTTCAATAGGGGTATTGCTTTCCGCTTCCCCTTTGCGTCTTGCTGCAGCTGTTACGTAGTTTGCGAACACCGCAAACCGGTCTTCAAATTTTAAGATTTCTTTCCAAAGCAATTCAGTATTGAAGCTTCCTGCATAACTTGCTAATGGCACAGTCAAAGACACCAATTCACCAAGTGATTTCTGGATTGGGGCTGCAACACTATGAACTGCACCATTGCCACTTACAGGTTTAAGTGATTTGCTGAAGGCTTCTGTTTCGTCCAAACTTTGATTGGCTTTGTTTACAAGAGATGTCCATTCGATAGGTTTATCTCGAAAATCGTGTGTGATCATCACAGGTATTCGCTGCCGACTGCGTACTCTGTCGTAAATAAATGGCTCTCGAATAAAAGGGATAATGCCTAAATAATGAATTTGTCCGCTACTTTTACTATTTGAAGCTATGTAAATGATGGCAGTGTCGCCAGGTCTTATAGAGCGAGTGTGTGCGTCGGTACCATGCAGCCAAAAGGCGTATCCGCCGACCTTGACCTCATCCAACCATTTTGCGCCAGCGTGTTCCGGCTTTGCATACAATAACCAACAATTTCCAGCATTACTCGTTGGAGGAGTAGTAGTAGTAGTATCCCCCGTTTTCAACGCGGCCTCTTCCATGTGATTTTTCCCTAATTACGTTGTGTGATTATTTACTGACGAAGTGTATATTTAATACTAGTACAGGAAATTCAAGTGTCAGGTTTAATGCGCAAAAAATAATAATCAACTAGCTAAATAGAAATTCAGAAAAAGTTCAGCACAGTTTTACGGCTGTTCTGGCAAATTTATTTATTCTGCATATCCTAAACGTGCAGTCACTGTTCGATCAGTTTAGTTAGCGTGACGTCTTTAATACCTATTAATTACGGAAGACATTTATTATAGATAAGCCCCAAAATAATCTAAACGATTTACCAAAAGAATTAATTGCCTGCTGGTTCAAAACAGGTTTTGCCCGATTTGGACCTTTTCTCGTGGTAGCCGGCACTGGACTATTGGGTTTAACTTGGACTGGCATTTTTTCAAAGTTGTTGGATCAACAAACCCAAACATCTGAGCAAACTTGTAGCCCAATATGTAGGTATAGCGACGATAGTCATTGGGATAGTGAGCTGAAGATTACTGCATTTTTCAGATAATGCTATCTCAGAATGTGAGACGTGTGAGAAATTCATCAACTCAAAGTGTCAGATGTGATTCGAACCACTATATTTACTTGTGTTAACACCAAGCGACTTTGTTGTATCTGAAACTTTCTTCGCGTAAATCCCTTACTCTTTAATGTTTGATTTTCTTCCCACCCATTCATCTCTTTAACAATAGTCAGAATACCCTCAGAGGTATAACATGAGATATATACCCTAAGAAGTATAATTTGACATCTATACCATTAAGGGGATATTTGAACCAGTATACCTTTGAAGGTTTAATAGCGGAGAGACATAATGAAGCTCAACAACTCAAAAGAACTGGCTGAATATATAAAGCTTCACCGAAATAGGCTGGAACGAACGCAAACAGATGTGGCACTGCATGTTGGTTTAAAACAAAAAACCATCTCGGCTATTGAAAATTCCGCGGGTAACTCCCGTATTGATACTCTCTTTAAAATTGCCCATGAACTTGGTCTCTCTATCGAACTTAAGCCAAAGCAAGAAAATGAAAGTAGCTGGGATCAGGAGTGGTAATATGCAGTTGATGGTAAGCCTAACAGCCACAAAAGATCAAAATGGCCATGTCTTTAAAAGGTAAAAACACTCACTAGAAGTGGAACGATATTCAGCCTCGTCATTTTGTATCGACTGCCGAGAATATAAAGTATCCGGTGGACAAAGCTGCATCACACTTCGAATACTTTGTCGACAATGTTGAAAACGCCATTGCCAAATTCGAAGGTAAAATTCCTAATAACTTTCCACCCTTCATTGCGGAAGCAATTTTTTCCGGACTGAGAAAGCAAGCAGCTAAGAAGTTATTATAAATAGCGAGCCACTGAGATTACTTGTATAACAAACGTCCTTCGGCCTTAATCTGCGATACACAGCAGGCTTTAAAAATCATTCTGATAAAAGACACCCTAAATAAATACTGTGATCAAAATGATAACGCCTGAGTGATTACCGGTGGTTGGTGCGTATGTACTACAGAAAATAACTGCCCTTTGGGGTAAAAATTACACCGAAAATCCGTGAAAATATCGTTTTTCCACTTTTTTGGGAAATAGGCTAGGTTAATACCGTTAATCAAAAAATGGAGGAATTAACTTATGTTTAACGGAATGAAACTTACTGTGGATACTGTTTTTGTATCTGAACTAGCAATACACCCCGCTTCGAATGCAGCGTTTGAATGCTTTATGGAAATGCTGTGGGAACTTGTCGAGGATTTTCTTATTGAAAGAAAAATGACTAGTGAAAACCCAATCATAACAGCTAGGCCACTTGTGATTGCTGACTCGGATGGTAACGACTCAATCATTATGCATTTTGGAATGTATGATCGCATGCTTCAAGAATTGGAGTGGGCAGAGGTGGAGCATGACGACTCTGAAGGCGACTTTCAAGAGTCACCTTACACAGTTTTGAGAGTTGAAAACGAGCTTTCTGACTCACAAATAGAGCTAATATCTTGGTTGTACGTTATTGATATCTTCGATGATTTTAACGAATACATAGACCCTGAGATCCCCTATAGCTTTCAAATACATTACTTAGTTGAGCAAAGTCATGAACTACTAGCAGACATTTTGAGACACAGACCAACGTCTAATTTTGCAAAATTTTGGTTAGATGGAATGGTGCCTGAAAGCGCGGACTGTCTTCAGTAATTGCAAAAATGACATAACGGTAACTATAGTACTTTTCTATAGTTACCCTTTTCTCGAAAATACGTCTGACGTGCAGAATTGAAAGAGAAAAATTTCCAATCACCAAATCTCCCCCTTTAAAAATGCCAAATTGTATATTCTCATAGTATTCAACAGACGTGTCTTTATAGCTTGCACAAGATCTTAAACAAATCTGCTTGTTCTTTTTTATCTAAGTTAGAAAAAGCATCTTTGTAGACACTGCGAATTATAGAAGAAAGTATTGAGGCTAAGTTGTTGCCGGTCTCCGTTAGAGAAACTAATACTCTTCTGGCCGAGTCGGGGTCTTCAAGGCGCTTCACATAACCAAGTGATTCTAGAGCGTCTATGTTTCTGCTGACCGAATACCTAGGCAGTTGTTGTTTTATCGCAAGGGCTCTTTGAGTAGTCGTTATATCAACATGGCAAAATAACTCATAGAGAATTAAGCCTTGGGTAACACTCACACCTTGACTCACAAACGCAATTTCAAGTTGCTTTCTGATTGAACTAGAAATCTTGTCTATTTTTTCTGCTAGCAATATGGGTAATAAAACATCTGTATTTTTCACTGGTTTCATCTAGGTAACGTCTAAACACTCTGTTATCAAAACAACAAACTGTTGCATTTGCAACAGTTTGTTTGAATTGACATTATCATTTTAAGAGATATTTGAGACATTTATCGCAAAGCGGATAACTTAAAATATTGTGTCATCATTAGTTGTGAATTTGATCAATAAGGATGTTTTATGCAGTTCAATTCACAACTTAAGCGAGTAGATGTACGAAGATTACGGATAGCAGACGAAGCAAAAGATGCATTTGCACCTAGCTCTAGCTTTAACTATCAGATGAACACGGATTTACTTAACTCTCGCATTAACTCAAATCAGTCGTGGGACTTTGAAATACCTTTCGCTTACAAGAATGAAAATGGATTAATCCACGTATTTGCCGGGTGGCTTGCTCTGCAGAGGCCATTTCAAACATTGTTACCACAAAATAAATTGATTTTTGTGCGCCTTTACGATGCCAAGCCTAGACGGCTAGAAACAATAGCGTGGCAATATATCATGCACACATTGTCTAGATGTCAGCATCGAAATTTTGCTCTTGCTTACGTTGCGAAAACGGTTGAGCTTTGTCCAAACTCAACGCTGCAAAAACTAACAAAATTGTCCAATAGTCGCAGTATTGAATCAGCTGTTATGACGCTGTGCTCTGAATCAAGACAATCTGTACGTACTCAAGTTAAAAAGTTCGAAAACAGTAAACGTTTTGGTGCAACAGGCGGCTCAAAATGATTGCTGTTGCTTCTGAAGTACCTAAAAAGAGCCAGTCTCCATATTCAGCTGCACATATTGTAAACCGCAAAAAGTTGCTGCTAGGGAATGTGGGTTGTTTAACAGATAGCGTTGTTAAATCAGTCGTTATTAAATGTGCCACGAAAATCAATTATGGCTTAGCAGCAAGTTATATTCTTGCGAGCCTTTTTACAGGACGAAGCTTAAAGCAATTGCTTGAAGCAAAGATTGAGATACCAACTCAAGAATTTGAGGGTCAAGTGGATCAAGGATTCTATCTTTTATCAAACTGGCAGCATCCACAACTAACACTTCCTAGCAAGTATCTTAGTTATTTTAAAGCGCCAGATAGTAAAGGCGAAGTTTTCTTGCCCTACGAATTGCTGCAGGCTTTTCAAGAGTCGCGTGATGAGAACTTAACTATTGAGCATATTAAGGCAGAAGTAGATGAATTCAGAGTGCAAAACTTTAGCGGGCTGTTTCAGCATATCAATCTAACTAGATTACAAAATCACTTTAGTCATTGTGCACCTAAATTTGGACTTTCTCGAGCTGATATTGCTTTCATTGCTGACCATAAATTGGAAGATCATCCTCAATGTTCCTATGGCCTTTTTGATACAAGAAGTGTAATTCAAAAACACATCCAATACATTCGCTCACTTACTACAGAGGCCGGTTTGTCTGGTTTCCATGTCCAAACTATCGACAAAAAATCATATTTTGGCAGCCATCGAGTATTAAAGGGCTCTTCGGTTTCAGATTTTTTTAACTATTGTGTTCAGCAAATTAATCTCTCCCCCGCAACGCAATCAGAGCTCATACAGTCGTTTAACTTTTATACATTCTACGTTATTACATTTCTTGAATTATGTACGATGCATCGGCCTGTGCTTAGTGAGTTTGGCAAACTGGAGAATTTTGATTTAATTACTGGAAGCGTTGTCATTATCGACAAAGGCCAACAAAGTGCTCGTGTTATTCCAGTGTGTAATAGTGGTTGCTTAGTCCTCAAAGCGTATGTTCTATACCTGAAAAATTTAGTTCGGGATCTGCGATTCACTTATCCTGAAGTAGCCAACAACATCACCAAGCAACTGGCGAGTGAAAGTAATTTGTTTCAATTATGGGATAGCAGAGGTATCAAATCATATCATCCGAATAACGTATACACATTGATCGAATCAGTGTTTCCTTTCCCACAAAACTGGGCAAGACATTACGTCGCAACAATGCTTATAGCAAAAGGTGTGTCACGTAATGAACTTGAAGCACTGATGGGACACGCTCCTGCGCCTGACCAAATTTATAACGAGTGTAGTTCATTTGATTTTGACAGCAACCGAGCTCTGAGCGACAGAATTGAAAAGCACATTACACAAGATTTAAATTTACCAGTAATAACTTAATAGAGGGAAAATTTGTCATGGACGACAAACAAACAACCGAAACAGCGATAAATCAGGTTGATGCTGAACTGATAAAACAGAACTTACTATCGATTCAAGAAGGCGGCTTGTCGATGCAATCTAATCAAATAAAGCGCATTATAATCAAAATTTTAGGATTAGATTGTACGCTCTCTGAGCTTGGTAGCATTGTGCTCAGTGATAATGAGAAAAAGCTTTTAAATGATAATTATGAGTACACAAAAAATGTTGTAAGCCAGCACTTCAAGTCGCACTCGAATGCGAAAACGATAATTATTGAAGAGCTCGAAAAGACATACAAATCGCTTTTTCGAAAAAAAGTTATTGCGAGGCACAGTAACAAGCTTGATGTTGAAACAGAGCTCCTTGCTAATAGACTTTCACAGTTTCTAGTTCATCGATACAAATTAATTGCGCAGACAACTCACCCAACCTACGAGTTTTTACTTGAAAATGTAGTAATTTTTGCGGCATTGGATGGGCTAGCATTTGACGAGATTCTGAAGAGTCTCGTTGATAAATTACAAGATAAAGATAAACCTATCACTGTCGTTGATGATCAGATATTTATCGATTTACCTTATAAAAAGTCAGGACATCCAACGAACACTTATCAAAACGAAACCCCAATAACAATGAGCCGTTGGTATCCAGTGTCTGCAAGCAAGGCTGCGATATCAGCATTCTTGAAAAAGAATTCGTCTGTAGAAGAAGTAGCTAAATTGTCTTTGGCAAATGTCTTGAAAAGCGCCATTTCTCGCTTTAACAAGTCGGCCGATATTACGCTCACAAAAACGAAAAATTTCTTGCCAGCGCTTTTTATCGCAGGGTTAAGACTCAGACAAACTTCAATGCCTCATTTCTTGCAAAATTACGCAACTGGCAAACTTTATAGTGCATCTATGCCAGTTGAATCGCTATTGAACCTTAACAACCATGTCGTTAAAAAACGCTCAAGTGGTATTCAAGAAAAGCGAGAAAACTTAAACACTCGTCAAATACAAAACAAAGAAACAGGGTACCTCAACGACCACACAATATTTGACGAAATTAAGGCTATTTTGAAAGACGAAATCGATCAAGAGCAGCAACGACAAGTCACAATAATCAAGTTGCAACAATTACGGACTATATATGATTTCAATGTTCAAACTGAAGTCTTTCACGAATGGATCCTCGAAAATCTAATCAGCAACAAGTGGAAGCATGGGTTGGGAACCGGAAATCGTTATTTAAATGCAATTGGCGATGTGTGGATCGATACATGGCGAGATGTTGATATCCAAGAATGTGGAACTGACGACATGGATGTCTTGTTTGAGTACATGGTTGAACAACGCATTGATCACGACTCAACGGCTCGCGATACCCTATTCTTATTATTTAAATTTATCGCTAGTCGATACACCATAGCCATTCCCGAGTCT